>DATDLN010000105.1:0-37896 GCA_036519295.1 Thermoleophilaceae bacterium | reverse complement strand
CCGACAGCCTCCAGGGCCCTGTGCCGCCGGAGCTGAAGGCCCTGTCGGCCGGCGCCGACCACGTCTTCGACGAGGCCGGTTCGGGCGACTGGAAGGCGGCCTCGGCCAGCCTCGGGGCGATGACCGCCGCGTGGGAGAGATTCCGGGCCGGGGAGGTTCCCCCGCGGCTGGACGACCGGATGATGCGCGCGCTCGAGCGGCTCGCGCGTGCGGTCGATGGGCGCGATTCGACCGAGGCCCGCCTCGCGGCCATCGGCGTCGGCCAGAGCAGCCTGGACCTCCAACTGCGTCACCGTCCGCCGTCCCGGATCGACCGTGAACGGTTCGAGCTCTGGGCCCGCCAGCTACCGGTGGACGTGTCGGCACGCGACGTGGCCGGCGTCCGCGGCGATCTGGCTACGCTCGAATGGATCCGCGATCGATTCGCGAACACCCTCGACCAGGTCGACAGGACCCGTATCGACACCCACCTGAGCGAGCTGCGGACCAAGGTGACGGACGGGGACCTCCGGGGAGCGGCTGCCGAGGCCGTGCGCCTTGGAGACACTCTCGCCGGACTCCCGCCCGCGTGATGACTCGGCGCCCCTCAGCTTCCTCTGTCGCCGGGCTGCTCGTCGGCGTGCTCGCCGCGAGCGCGATGCTCTTCACAAAGCTGGCGATGGATGTGTCCGGCGGGGAGCCGATTGTCTCCTTCGACAGGGCGACCGCGGTGTGGCTGCACGTTCACGCCACAGGCTCTGTCACCGACGTACTGGCGGCGGTCACGCAGCTCGGCGCGGCGGTGGTGCTGTTACCGGTCACACTCGCAGCGGCGCTGGCACTGCTCCTGCGGCGCCGATGGGCGCATGCGGCCCTCATGGGGGCGGCGCTCGTGGGGGGCGAGGCGCTGAACATGGCCCTGAAGGCGGCCTTCGAGCGGCCGCGGCCCTCGTTCTCCCATCCGCTGGCCACCGCGACCGGCTTCTCGTTCCCGAGCGGCCACGCGATGGTCGCCCTGACCGTCTACGGAGCGCTCGCCTTCGTGGTCTCCGCAAGCGTCAAGTCCCGCCGAGCGCGAGCGTCGGTTGTCGCAGCGGCCGTGGCGCTTGTGCTCGCGATCGGCTTCAGCCGGGTGTACCTGGGCGTGCACTACGTCTCGGACGTGCTCGCGGCTTACAGCGCGGCGCTTGCCTGGTTGATGCTCTGTGGGCTGACTCTGCTCGTGGCGTCGGCTACCGCCGGCTCAGCAGCTCGGCGCACGTCTTCCGCCGCATCTTCTTGACCAAGACCCTCGAGCCGCTGGGCGTCACGACCCGGCGCGCCTTTCGCCGGGCCGACGGCCGGCTTCGCTTCGCGTAGCACGACTTCCGCCGCGAACGGCGCTTCGGCGCCGCCGGGGCGGGCGTGGAGGGAGCGAGGGTGCCCCCGGAGGTCTGCGTGCTTCCCGGGGACGTGGTCCCACCGGGCGCCGGGACGATCGGCGCCGGACACTCGGTCGTCGGCGTCGGCTCTATCGGCTCGGTCTGGCAATACACCTCGCTCACTCGGAAGCCGCGCTGGTCGAGCTTCAGCGCCTCTCCGCGCACTGCCGCCATCTGAGCCTGGTCGAGCGCGACGACCTGGCGCAGCACCAGCGTCTCCCCCTCCGGGTCATTCAGGGCGCCGACCTTGGCGATGCCCACGTCGGGCGCGTGGTACTTCGTCTGGATGGCGCCGCCAGGATCGAGCGGGCTGCGCTCGTGCGTCAGCACCCCGTTCTCAAAGCAGCCCCCGGGCGCGGCGGGGATGTCACATTCCTGCAAGCCCTCGGCGACCACCTCAGCGCAATCAAGGAAGTCGATCTCGGGGGCGAATCCCTGGAGGTAGGTGACGCCGACGTCTCGGCGGTCCAGCATGTGGATCCCGGGTTCCGCGTCCGCCAGGCCGGTGATCCACGTATTGGGAGCCCCCAGGAAGAACCCATCCTCGTACTCCTCGGGGTACTCGCCGAAGTTCCAGACGTTGCCATCGTCGTCCTGTGCGAAGAAGGCGAGCTCCGCCTCAACGACCTCTCCCTCGTTCTCGTCCACGTCCCACATGACCCGAGTGGGCACGCCGTCGATCACCTTGATCAGGTCGGTGACCGTGAACGTCACGGTGTGGAGCAGGGGCACACCGGTCCGGTTCGCCCGCCCCTCCAGCACGAGTTGGGTCCCCGGAATCAGGGGAAGGTACTTGTTGTCGATCACGGTCGAGCTCCCGAACTGTCCGGGGTCGTACTCGACCAGTCGATCGCAGCCCGGCGGGAGGGCAGGCGCCGTCTGAGCGGCAGCCGGGCTCGCGAAAACGAGCAATGCGCCAAAGACGCTTAGGAGGGCCAAACGGCTCCGCTGTTCACCGAACATCGAAGCCTCCTTTCTGCGGGCTATTGTGACGCAACTGGTCGCACCTGGTCCAGTAGCTGCCGATTCTGCTTACGGAACGTTTCCTCGTACTGCGGGCGGACCTCCAGCTCCACGGGCGTGATGTTGCGCTTCTCGCATGCCAGGTCGGCATTCGCCACCTTCACCTCCTCGCGCTGAAGGGCGGCGAGGGCCGCGCGGTCGTACGTCAGACCGCGGGTGGGCGGTGCGGTCGCTCCCGGCTGCACGCCGGCGCCCACGATCGCCTTGAACCGCTTGATCATGTCGGTGTCGATCTCCTCGGGCTCGTCGTAGCGGTAGCCCTGGTCGGCCATGCACTTCGACCACTTCTCGACGGCTCGCACCATCCGCTGGTCCTGCGTGATGCGCTGCTCGAGCTCGTCGAACTTCCCCTGGATCTTCGCCAGCACGGCCGCTCCTCCGAAGACCGCCTCGGTCGCCTGCTTGGTGCAGCCTCCGAGCTCGGCGGCGGCATCCGAGTCGATCGCCTCCGAGAAGGTGAGACCGGGGCTCTCGCCCCAGAGCGTGCGGTCGTACGCGGCGCGGTCGGCCGGGCCGAGGGACTTGCGGATCCTGTCGTTGGGATCCGCCTCCTTCGTGCCGCGGCCGAACAGGGTGCTGATGCCGTAGCCGAACTGCTCGAGGAACTCCTCGTCGGTCATGCGGGCCTTGCCCGTCAGCGCGGCTCGCTGCGCCAGCGGGTCGACCGGGACGTAGTCGAACCCCTGCGCCTTCATGCAGTTCTGAATCTCCCCCTCCACACGCGTCTGCCGCTCGACGACCCCGGACTCGCTGAACCCCAGCTGGTCCTCGAGCTCGACCACGCGCTGCGCCTGCGGCTCGTCGTCGCCGCAGGCTCCGAGCAGGACGGCGCCGAGCGCGAGCAGGAGAAACGGGCGCCTCACGTCCCCGCCCTCAGCGCCTCGACGGGTTCCAGGGCGGCGGCACGCAGCGCCGGATAGGTGCCGGACAACAGACCGATCAGGCCGCCCACAAGCGGCGCCACCAGCGGTACCCAGGGATCCAGCACGGGCGTCCAGGTGCGCCCGGCGGAGACGGCCACCACCACGAGCACGCCGAGAGCCGTGCCGACGATTCCGCCCAGGAGCCCCATGACCGCGCTCTCCACCAGGAACTGCGCCGCGATGTGCCGGCGCGCCGCCCCGAGCGCCCGCCGCAGGCCGATCTCCCCTACGCGCTCGAGCACCGACACAAGCGTGACGTTCGCGATCCCGAGCGCGCCGACCAGCAGCGACACGGCCCCGAGCAGCAGGAAGAGCGCGTTCAGGTCGCTCTCCACGCCCGCGCGCAGCGTCTCCGGGTCGGGCGGGGCGGCCACCCTAAGCAGCTGGGGAGCATCGGGGCTGAGGGCCTTGCGCGCCTGCCGTACGACGACCTCCACGGCCCCGATGTCCGTCTCGATCTGGACGGAGGCGGGCGCGGCCAGGTCGAACTCCCGGCGCGCGGTGCCGTTGGGGATGGTGAGCGAGCCGAGCAGCGACGGCTGGCGCTCGACGCTCCCGACGATGCCGATGACCTGGTAGAGGCGGTCGCCGATGAAGATCGCCGGCTGCTGGTCGAGGGTCGTGATCCCGAGCCGGCGAGCGGCGTTCTTTCCCAGGACGACCGTGCGGTTCCCACGTGCCGAATGGCCCGCGTCCGGGAGTCGACCGGAGGTCAGATGCGCTCGCACGGCCCTCCACAGCCCGACCGACGCCGCCCTCACCGGCAGCTGCATCTCGGTCTGCCCGAGGGGGTCGTTGATGGGCACCGAGCGGACCAGAGCGCCGCGAACGTCCACCTCGGAGAGGGTGCCCGCCGCGGCCACGCCGTTGAGTCGCCGGAGGCGCGACTCGGCGTCCCAGGGGATCGCGGTCGCGGCGCGGCTGCCGCCCAGCGCGCCCGGCACCGGCGTGATGACGACATCCGTGGCCGCGACCGTGCTGAATCGCCCGACGATCTGGCTCCCCGCGGTCTTCGAGAGTCCCAGGGTGGCCACAAGAGCCGCCACGCCGATGACGGTGCCGAGTACGGTCAATGCAACCCGCGCCGGCCGCGCCAGCAGCCCCGCCCCGGCCTCGGAGAGCAGATCGCGAGGGGTCACTCGGCCACCTCGCCGTCGACCATGCGCACCACCCGGCGGGCGTGACCGGCCACTCCCTCGTCGTGCGTCACGACGACCAGCGTCAGACCCTGACGGGCGAGCGCATCGAACAGCAGCATCAGCGACTCGGTGCTGACCGAGTCGAGATTCCCGGTCGGCTCATCGCACAGCAGCAGCCGGGGCGATCCGAGCAGGGCGCGGGCGATCGCCACGCGCTGCTGCTCGCCACCCGACAGCCGCGTCGGCAGGAAGTCGCGACGGTGCGCCATGCCGACCCGCTCTAGCGCTGCCAGGGCGCGCTCCCGCCGGCCGGCTCGCTCACCGCCGGCGTACATCTCCGCGAGCATCACGTTCTCCACCGCCGTGCGGTGGGCCAGCAGGTGGAAGGCCTGGAACACGAAGCCGATGCTCTGCGCGCGCGTCGCGGTTCGCTCGTTCTCGCTAAGCCCGGCCACGTCGATCCCGTCGATGAAATACGTGCCGGCCGTCGGGCGATCGAGGCAACCGAGGACGTTCAGCAGCGTGGACTTGCCGGATCCCGACGGGCCGACGATCGCCACCCAGTCGCCGGGGTAGACGACGAGATCCACCTCGCGAAGCGCCTTGACGGGCGGCTCGCTTCCGAAGGTGCGGCTGACCTCGCGCAGCTCGAGCACCGGCCGCCCGGGCGTCGCCGCCGGGAGGTCGGCCAGGGTCTCCGTCTCCAAGGAGGGCTCGGTCATCTCGAGCCCACCACCACGAGGTTGCCCGGCTCCAAGTCGCCGCCCACCGGTCGAACCTCGACGAGGCCCTGGGCCGCCAGGCCGGCCTCTACGTTCACGAACTCGCTCCGTCCGCCCGAATGCTGCAACTGCACGCGGGACGTGCCGTCCGCGCCGACGGACAGCGCGGTGACGGGGACGGTGAGCACCCTTCGCCCGGTGCTCTTGACGGCGATGCTCAATCGCACCGAAGCGCCGACGAGCTGATTGGGGGCGGTGCCTGGTGTGACCTCGAGATACACGCGCGACGGATCGACCTTGTGGGTGCCGGGCCGGTCGGCGACCTGCGTGACGAGGCCGGTTGTGCGAACTCCGAGATCGGGCTCCTCGATCTTGACGCTCGCCCCGAGTCGCACGAGCTTCGCGTCGTCGAGCGAAAGCGACGAGTCGACGGCGAGGCGCGAGTTGCTGACCGTCATAACCCGGCCGGAGGCGGTGTCGCCGCGCTTGACGCGCACATTGTCGACCCGGAGCGGGAGGGTGGGGAAGAACAGCACCTCGTTGGCGGGCACCTGGACGCCGATCTTCCCCGCCAGCCGCGCCGCCTCGTCGGCGGTGGCACGGGCCTCCTTGGCGGCGGACTTGCTCAGAAGCCGCTGAATCTCGGTGTCTTCCGGCTGTTGCAGCACCTGCAGCCGCTGCTCCGCGAGGGTGACCTGGCGCCGGGCCGTCGGCACCGCCTGGCGTGCCCGGACGAGCTCTGCCGCCGCCGTGTCCGCGTCGCGCTGCGCCACGCGCTGGTCCGAGCGCGCCTTGGCGACCGCATCGCGGCCCTGCGCCCGGGCCGCCGGGACCGCCCTGGTCGCCGCTGCCACGTCCAGCCGCGCTACGGCCACGTCGTCGGCCGCCGCCCGCACCGCCGCCTGCAGGGCTGCCAGCTCACTGGGCAGCGTATCGGGGGGCGCCTCGGCCAGGTTCCGCTGCGCGTCGATCTGTGCATCGAGCGCCTTGTTGAGCGTGGCCTGCTTGAGGGCCAGGTCGGCGTCCGCGAGCGCGTTGTCGCGCTCCTCGGCGCGCAGGGCGAGAGTGAGCGCGGTGGTCTGGCCGGCGAGGTCTCGAGTCGCCCTCAACCGGATCCGGGCCGACTTGATGCCGAGCTCCGCCGTGTCAACGGCGTCACGCGCGGTCTCGAGGTCGATCCGGACCTGCTCGATCTCGCCCGGGGTGACGGGTCCCTCGGCCGCGGTCTTGATTGCGAGCCGGCTCTGCAGGAACGCGTCGCGCGCCGCCGCCGCGGCTGCCTCCGCGGTGCGGAGCTGCTCGAGCTGCAGCTCGGTGGCGCCGAACGGCGCCCATCCGCCCTCGTCGTACCAGGCCGCGACGGCGGCGCCGGTCCGGCCGTCGTAGCGGCCGTCGATGGGACCGGGCTGGAAGCCCATGCGCGCCAAGGCGCTCTCCAGCTGCTCGACGTCGGGCCCGCGGACGCCGGGGCCGAGGTCCCGATGAGAAGCCTGGGCGCCGCCGAGCACGAACACCGGCCGCCCCGAGACCGACATGACCACGTCGCCCTCGCTCACGGTGCTCCCGCGGCGCGGGCGGGTCGTGACGATCTCCTCGGCACCCGCGCCGGCCTGCTTGACCTCCGAGGTCGGCAGCACCACCGGCTGTGGCGACCCGTACCGCACCGTGCCGCGCACGATCACCTCGCTCGCCAGCACCTGCCGCTCCACGGGAACCGTGATGGCGGAGGGGTTTGGTGGAGCCGTCTCGGCCGCGACCTGAGCTGGGGATCGGACCTGCCGGCCGGCGAGCCAGGCGCCGACCGCGAGCAGCACGGCGATTCCCAGGACCAGCGCGACCATTCGCCTGCGGCCTCGGGTGATCATTGGCCACCGTCCCGAACGGGCGCGGTGCGTATCAACACGACGGACCAGTCTCCTTGCAGCTTGCGAGACGTGTGACGCCTGAGTGTAGGTCCGCCGGGGGCCCCTGTGCAAGCGTCTCCACGCCGGACCTCAGCGGTAGCGAACAAGGTCCAAACGCGCCTTGGGGGCCTGCTCGCGGACCAGTCCCACGCCGGCGCAGTAGTACTTGAACTCGGTGTTCTTGTCGAGTGGCGCGAAGTCCTTGGTCTTGATGCAGTGGTCGAAGCGGCCGGCGGGCGTCGTCACCTTGAGACCGACGGCCACGACCTCGGATCGGTCCTCGGCGACTCCGGGTGCGCGTTCCTGCTCGAACTTGTCGCCCACCTTCGGATCGGCGGGCATGAAGATGCCCGGCTTCGCGCCTGCCCGCCCTGCAAGCCACTGTCCTTCGTGACCGACGACCTTGCCGTTCTCGATGTCCTCGACGGATTCACCCATGTATCTGACGGCGCCGTTCTGGTCCAGGGCGTAGTAGTCGCGAGTGTGCTCGACCAGTTCGCCGTCCTGGAACTCCCGGACGTCGACCGCCGTGACCGGGACTCCGGACACCCTCACAGTCCGGTGGAGTACTCGTGATACGGCCCGAACCGTGGCGCCCTCCTCCGTCCCCTGGAAGACGGTCGTGCTGACGGTGGTGAGCGGAACCAGTGGGTGGTCGACCTTGGCCGTGAACTGCGCCGGGTCGAGCGCCGGCGTCGCGGCGCGGCGCTGAGCGGTCTCCTCGTCATCGTCGTCGCCGCAGGCGGAGAGGGCGAGAGTGAGGAGCCAGCATGCGCCAAGAACGCTCAGGAGGGCCAACCGGCTTCGGTGTTGGCGGAACGTCGAAGCCTCCTTTCTACTGCCTAGTGTGCCTCAACCTGGTATGGAGAGGCAAGTTCCGGAGACGGAAAGATGCGATTCGGGGGTTGCATTCGGAGCGTGTTCGTGGTCAAACTAGATGCAGCTACCGGCGAATGTTTGGACGCGTCCAGGTGCCGGTGGTCTGGACGCCCAAGCTGATCGTGCGGTGGTCAACCCACCGAAAGGAGCCGTCCCGTGTCTGGCCCACGCGTGGCAGGGAGCGGTAGGGATGCGAGTTTCGCGCGCAGAAAGCGCCCCCTTGGAAGGTCGCTGCTCGGGCTCCTCATCGGCCTGGTCGGTGCGCTCGCGCTGCCGGCGTCCGCTGCGGCGATCGACGAGTTTCCCGTCCCACCGGGGAGCTGTCCAGGAGGAATAACGGCCGGGCCGGATGGCGCGTTGTGGTTCACCGAAGAGGGCACGAGCAGGATCGGACGTATGACCGCGTCGGGCGGGTTCGTCGGCGAGGTGACGATCCCCAACAGCGCGAATCCGGTCCCGTGCTCAGACCCGCTGTTCGTGCCTCCCCTTGACCAGATAACCGTCGGTTCCGACAACCGACTCTGGTTCACCGAGCCACGCGACAACCAGATCGGCTCGATCGACCCGTCCAACCCGAGCACGTCTCTCGTCGAGTACGGAACAGCCAACGGGCTCACCCCGGGCGCCCAACCCGAGGGGATCACCCGGGGACCCGACGGAAAGATTTGGTTCACCGAAGCCGGCCTCGGCAAGATCGGCCGGCTCGACCCGGCGGCCAGCCCCGCGATCACCGAGTACCCGAACGTCGCGCTCGGCGGCGGGCCTTCTGACATAACCGCCGGACCCGACGGGGCGCTCTGGTTCACGGAGGCAGTCGCGGGCAGCATCCGACAGATCACGACGAGCGGCCTAGTCAGCAGCCCGTTCCCGGCAACCGCGGGGAGCGGTCCTTCCGGGATCACTTCTGGACCCGGCGGGCTCTGGTTCACCGAGTCCAACACCAACACCATCGGCAGGATCACGACCGGCGGTGTCGTCAGTGAGTTTCCAGGGGCGGGTGCGGGCCCATCCGCGATTTCCCTCGGCCGTGACGGGGCACTCTGGTTCACCGAGTCGGAGGCCCACAGCATCGGCCGGATCACCTCGAGCGGCACGATCACCAACCACTTCGCGACTCCGACCCCAGGGAGCGAGCCTTCCGATGTGACCCCGGGTCCCGACGAGGCGCTTTGGTTCACCGAACGGGCGGGGGACAAGATCGGGCGGATCGAGACCGCCCTTCCAGCTCCTCCCCCGCCGCCGCCGCCACCCCCGGTGGCCATCGGTCCGCCGGCGAAGAAGAAGAAGCCCGCCTGCAAGGTCCCGAAGGTGAAGGGCCTCAGTGTGAGGAAGGCCAAGAAGAAGCTGAAGAAGGCCAAGTGCAAGTACAAGGTTCGCGGCAGGGGCTACGTCGTCTCCACGAAGCCGAAGGCGCGCAAGCGCACCACCAAGAGGGTGCTGGTGAAGGCCAAGCCCAGGAAGGCCAGGCGAAGCCCACGCTGAGCCGGAAAGCCTGGAAGTGATTCGGGCGATCGTCCGATCGAGCCTGCGGTTCCGACTCTTGGTGGTCGGGGTCGCCGCGGGAGTGATGGCCGTCGGCGTCCTGCAGCTCCGCGATGCCTCGGTCGACGTGCTCCCGGAGTTCACGCCTCCTTACGTGGAGGTTCAAACCGAGGCGCTCGGGCTTTCCGCGGAGGAGGTCGAGCAGCTCGTCACGGTTCCACTCGAGGCGGACCTGCTCAATGGGACGAAGGGAGTCACCGTCCTTCGCTCGCAGTCTGTCCCCGGGGAGTCGTCGATCGTTCTCCTCTTCGAGCCGGGCACCGACATCTTCGATGCACGGCAGCTCGTCCAGGAGCAGCTCACGCAGGCGCACGCGAACCCGAACGTGTCGCAGCCGCCACAGATGCTCCAGCCACTGTCTTCTGAGAGCCGGGTCATGATGATCGGGCTCTCGCCGCACGAGCTTTCTCAGATCGAGGCCTCGGTGCTCGCCCGCTGGACGATCAGGCCTCGTCTGCTCGGAATCGACGGCGTGGCCAATGTGTCCATCTTCGGCCTGAGGGACCGCCAACTGCAGGTGCTGGTCGATCCCGAGCGCCTGCGGGACAGCAGTGTGTCGCTGAGGCAGGTCATCAGCACCGCCGGCAACGCCCAACTGGTCTCACCGCTGAGCTTCCTCGCGGCCTCGACCCCCGGCACCGGCGGGTTCATCGACACCCCCAACCAGAGGCTCCAGGTCCGGCACATCCTGCCGATCGTCACGCCGGAGAAGCTGGCCCGCGTGCCCGTCGAGGGCACCGGTGGCGCGGCCGCCAAGCCGCTGCGGCTGGGCGAGATCACCAGGGTGGTCGAGGACCATCAGCCGCTCATCGGCGATGCCATCGTCAACAACGGCACGGGCCTCTTGCTCGTGGTGGAGAAATTCCCTGGGGCGAACACTCTCGACGTGACTCGCGACGTGGACGAAGCGCTCGATGAGCTGCGGCCCGGCCTCTCCGGGATGACGATCGACTCGTCCGTCTTCCGCCCCGCCGACTTCATCGAGGAGGCGACCGACAACCTCACGCTCGCCGTAATCATCGGTTGCGCCCTCCTCGCGCTCGTCCTGTTCGCCCTTCTGTACGCGTGGCGTACGGCGCTGATCTGCTTCGCGTCGTTTGCGCTGTCGCTAACAGCCGCGGCGCTCGTGCTCTCGGTGACCGAGGCCGCGATCAACGCGTTCGTCTTCGCGGGACTCGCGGTCGCGGTCGGCGTCGTCATCGACGACGCTGTGATCGACGTCGAGAACATCCGGCGGCGTCTGGGTGAGCACGGCAAGGACGCGTCCGGCCCGGATGTCGTGGTGGAGGCCGCAGCGGAGATGCGCAGCCCGAGCGGCTACGCGACGGCGATCATCCTGCTGACGGCGCTGCCCGTGTTCTTCATCGAGGGCGTGAGCGGCGCGTTCTTCGAGCCCCTCGTCCGCTCCTACGCGCTGGCGGTCCTGGTCTCGATGCTGGTGGCGCTCACTGTTACTCCGGCGCTGAGCCTGCTGCTGCGGCCTACGGGCAGGGAGTCCCCGATTCTCCAATGGACAAAGCGTCGCTACGACGCCGCGCTCTCGAGGATCCTCCGCGTGCCACGAGCCGCATTCCTAGCGGCGGGCATCGTCGCGATCGCCGGCCTCGCGGTGATCCCCCTGCTCCACGGGCCGATCATTCCCTCGTTCAAGAACAGGGACCTGCTGGTCCACTTGGACGGGCCGCCGGGCACTTCGCATCCGGAGATGAGCCGGATCGTCGCGAGGACCAGTCGAGACCTGCGATCGATCCCGGGTGTTCGTGACGTGGCGGGCCACGTCGGTCGCGCCGTGACCGGCGATCAGGTTGTGGACGTCAACTCGAGCGAGCTCTGGGTCAAGCTCGACCCCGATGCCGACTACGACGATGCGAAGGCGTCGGTCGAGCGGACGATCAACGGCTATCCCGGATTCAGCAGAAGCGTCCTGACGTATGAGAGGCAGAGGATCAGGGATGTCGGGGCAGTCGACGACAGACAGGCCGTTGACGGCTCGCCCGCCAGCGCCGACCTGGACGTCCTGACGGGCACAGACCGGCGACCGCTTCTCGTGCGGGTCTACGGCGAGGACCTGAACGTGCTTCGCCGGCAGGGAGCGCGGATGAGGCGGCTCCTCGCGGACGTGGACGGCGTCGTCGACCCGCGTGTTGAGCCCCTCGTCGAGGAGCCGACCATGGCCATCGAGGTGAGCCTCGCGAAGGCTCAGCGCTACGGGATCAAGCCGGGCGACGTGCGCCGGGAGGCCGCCACGCTCCTGGAAGGCATTCAGGTCGGCAGCCTGTTCGAGAAGCAGAAGGTGTTCGAGGTCGTGGTGAGGGCCGCGCCCGACGAACGCGCGAGCCTGACGGACGTTCGCCGGCTCCTGATCGACACGCCGGGGGGCGGGCACGTGCGCATCGGGGACATCGCGGATGTGCGCGTCAGGCCCACTCCTCAGGTCATAGAGCGCGACGCCAGCTCACGGCGAATCGACATCAGCGCGGACGTGAGCGGGCGGGCGCTGGGCGACGTGAAGGACGACATCAAGGAGCGCCTCGCGCAGACGAGCTTCCCGCTCGAGTACCACGCTCAGGTCATAGGAGATGCGACCGGCCCGCGCGCCACGGCCACGCGCCTCGTGGGCTTCGGGATCGTGGCGGCGATCGGCATCTTTCTGCTCCTCCAAGCCGCCTTCCGCAGCTGGCGCCTGGCGTTCGTCGCCTTCCTGGCGCTGCCGGTCGCCCTCGTGGGTGGCGAGCTCGCGGAGCTGGCGGACGGCGGGGTGTTCTCGGTTGGCGCACTGATCGGCCTGGTGGCCGTGCTCGGCATTGCCGCGCGCAACAGCGTCGTGCTGATCACGCACTACCACCATCTCGAGCAGCACGAGCGCGAGGCGTTCGGCCCTGGGTTGGTTCTCCGCGGCGCAGGGGACAGGCTTGCCCCGATCCTGATAGCCGCGCTGGCCACCGCCGCTGCGCTGCTGCCGTTCGTCGTGCTCGGCGACCATGCCGGCTACGAGATCGTGCACCCGATGGCGGTGGTGATCCTCGGCGGACTCGTCACCTCCATCCTGCTGAGCCTTTTCCTCATGCCCACTCTGTACTCGCGGTTCGGGGCCGGCACTCAGGCGAGCGCCGCAGCCGAGGCCGAGCTGCTTCAGCGGTGGGCCGGCACCGAACCCGAGCCCGTGGGTGAGCGACATGCGCGGTAAGAAATGGATGGGCGTCGCCCTCGTAGCCGCTGGTATTGCGGCGGTGCTGCTGATCTCGCTCCGCTCCGACACGTCGCACGACGAGGCAAGCGCAAGCGACCGCGAGCCGGCACAGGTCGAGCCGATCAAGGGGACGGATCTCAGCCGGGTGACGCTGTCCGCGGACGCGGCCAAGCGTCTCGGGATCCGGACCACCGCGGCCCGTGGAAATGTAATTCCCTACGCCGCAGTCCTGTACGACCCCGAGGGTCACACCTTCACGTATACGAGTCCCGAGCGGCTCGTCTTCGTCCGGCGCCCGATCAGCGTCGACCACATCGACCACGGTCGGGCCTTCCTGTCGCGTGGACCGCGCTCGGGGACAGCGGTCGTGACGGTCGGATCGCAGGAGTTGTTCGGAACCGAGTACGAGGTCGAGGAAGACTGAGCTCGGTGCTCTAGAGCCATGCGCTGGATCATCGGCTCGAGTCTGAAGTTCCGCTACCTCGTCGTTGCCTTCGCCGTGGTGCTGATGGTCTACGGCGCCGGCCAGGTGCGCGACGCGCGGACCGACGCTTTCCCGGAGTTCGCGCCGCCGCGCGTGGAGGTCCAGACGATCTGTCTCGGCCTCTCCTCCGAGGAGACCGAGGAGCTCGTCACGGTTCCGCTCGAGCAGGCGCTCGACGGAGTGGCCCGGCTCGACGAGATTCGCTCGGCGTCGGTTCCGCAGCTGTCGTCGATCGAGCTCATCTTCAAGCGCGGGACGGACCTCCTCCAGGCGCGGCAGGTCGTGCAGGAGCGGCTCGCGAGCGTGACCGCGACGCTCCCGACATGGGCCGCCCCGCCGGTGATGAGGCAGCCCATCTCGACGACGAGCCGGGTCATGCACATCGGGGTGTCCTCCGACCGGATCCCCCTGATGCAACTGTCCACGATCGCCTACTGGAAGATCAGGGCCCGCCTGTTGCGGGTGCCCGGTGTGGTGAACGTGGCCATCTGGGGCGAGCGCCTCCAGCAGGAGCACGTGGACGTCGACCCGGCCCGGCTCCGCGCCCGCGACGTGTCGCTGGACCAGGTCATGAACGCCACCGCGGACTCTCTCGACGCCGGGCTGCTGCGCTACGCGGACTTCGGAAACGTGATCGGCACGGGTGGGTTCGTCGACACGCCGAACCAGAGGCTCGGGATCAGGCACGTCCTGCCGATCGCGACGCCGGCCGACCTGGGCCGAGTGCCCATCAATCCGGCGGTAAGGCTCAGCGACGTTGCGGACGTGGTCGAGGGTCATCAGCCGCTCGTCGGCGACGCGGTGATCAACGACGGTCCCGGTCTGCTGCTGGTCGTCGAGAAGGCGGCGGGAGCCAACACGGTGAAGGTGACGAACGGCGTGGACGACGCTCTCGAGGAGCTGCGCCCCGGCCTTCCCGGCATTCAGTTGGACGCCACGATCTTCAGGCAGGCCGACTTCATCGACTCGGCGATCGACAACCTCACCTTGGCGCTCCTGCTCGGTTGCCTTCTCGTGATCCTGGTGTTGGTCGCGTTCCTGTTCGAATGGCGGACGGCGCTGATCAGCCTGCTGGCCATCCCGCTCTCCCTGATTGCCGCGGTGCTCGTGCTCTACCTGACGGGAGGCACGATCAACACGATGATCCTGGCCGGGCTGGTCATCGCCGTCGGGGTCGTCGTGGACGACGCCATCATCGACGTCGAGAACATCTGGCGGCGCCTGCGGCTACGCGGGGACGGGACCGGCAGGTTCGCTCCCCGGATCATCCTGGAGGCGTCGCTCGAGGTGCGAACCGCGATCTGGTACGCGACCTTGATCAACGTCCTGGCCGTGGTGCCGGTCTTCTTCCTCCAGAGCGTGACCGGCTCCTTCTTCGAGCCGCTCGCGTTCGCCTATGCGCTGGCGATCCTCGTGTCGATGCTCGTGGCGCTCACGGTCACGCCCGCGCTGAGCCTGATCCTCCTGTCGAAGACGCGCGAGCGCGGCGACGCTCCCCTCGTACGCTGGATGAAGCGCGGCTACGGCGCGCTCCTCCTGGGGATGATCCGCAGGCCGTGGCCCGCCTACGCCGCCGCGGCCGTCCTCTTGCTGGGCGGCCTCGTGGCAGCGCCGAAGCTCGGCGAGGAGCTCTACCCGGCGTTCAAGGAGAGGGACTTCCTGATGCACTGGATCACCACGCCCGGGACGTCTCATCCGGAGGAGGCGCGCATCGTGACCCAGGCCAGTCGCGAGCTCCGAACGATTCCGGGGGTCCGCAACTTCGGATCGCACATCGGACAGGCGTTCCTGGCCGAGGAAGTGGTCGGCTCGAACTTCGGGGAGAACTGGGTCAGCATCGACCGGGAGGCCGATTACGACAAGACGCTGGGCGCTCTCGTGGAGGCGGTCGATGCCCACCCCGGCCTCTACCACGACGTCCAGACCTACCTGAGGGAGCGAATCGACGAGGTGCTCGCCGGCGCGGCCGAGCCGATCGTCGTACGCATCTTCGGTGCAGACCTAAAGACTCTTCGCGGTGAGGCCGATCGTGTAAAGGAGGCGTTGACGGACATCGAGGGACTGGACGATCTACACGTGGAGCTGGTGGCGGACGTGCCGGAGATCGAGGTGAGGGAGAACCTCGCCGCGGCCGAGCGCTATGGGCTCAAGCCCGGCGACGTGCGCCGCGCGGCAGCCGTGCTCGTGTCAAGCGAAGAGGTGGGCGACATCTTCAGAGGCGCCAGGGCGTACGACGTTCACGTGTGGAGCACACCCGAGACGCGCCAGAGCCTGACCGACATCCGCAACCTTCCGATTGACACCCCGAGCGGCGATCGGGTGCGTCTGGCGGACGTCGCCAGGGTCCAGGTCAAGCCGACTCCGAACGTCATCCACCGCGAGGACACGTCGCGCCGAATCGACATCGCCGGGAATGTGAGCGAACGGAGCCTCAGCGAGATCGTGAGCGACGTGAGGGACCGCCTCGAGGGAGTCAGGTTCAAGACGGGCTACCACGCCGAGCTGCTCGGCGAGGCGGTGGAGCAGGAGGGCGCGCAGAACCGTCTGCTCATCTTCGGGGTTGCCGCCGGGATCGGGATCCTCCTCCTCCTGCAGGCCGCCTTCGGCGAAATGCGCCTCGCGCTCATGTTCTTCCTGACCCTGCCGATGGCACTCGTCGGCGGAGTGCTCATGGTGTACCTGACCGGCGGGACGCTGTCGCTCGGCTCGTACGTTGGATTCCTGGCGGTGTTCGGGATCGCCGCGCGCAACGGCATCCTGCTGATCAGTCATTACCAGCATCTCGAGCGGAGCGAGGGTGAGGCCTTCGGTCCCGGGCTCGTTCTGCGCGGGGCAAAGGAGCGACTGTCGCCGATCATGATGACGGCCCTCGCGACCGGGCTTGCCCTCGCTCCCCTGGTCGCCGCCGGCACCATCCCGGGCCACGAGATCGAGCACCCGATGGCGCTGGTGATCGTGGGCGGACTCGTGACCTCGACCTTCGTCAACTTGTTCATCGTGCCGTCCCTCTACCTGCGCTTCGGGAGGCGCTGACACACCATGCCGCCTCACTCGAGAGGATGGAAAGCGACGATGCTCGCAAGCTCCCTGATGCTGTTCGCGAGCGTCTTCGTCCTGGCGCTTTTGGTGGAGGAGCCCGAGTCGGGAATCCTCCATCTCCACGCCGTGCCGATCGCGATCCTGGCTCTGTCACTCGGGGTCGTAGCCGGCATCAGCGCGGCGGCTTTTTCGCTGTCCCTCATGGCCGTCTGGGGCGAGCTGGAGGGCGTCGAGCTTCTCCTGCTCGACTACATGACCGGGGCGATTCCATTTCTATTGGTCGTCTTCCTTTGCCAGATCGCCGTGCATCGCTCCAGGCGCTCGGGGCAGACGACAAAACGGCCTCGCAACCAGCCTCCGAAGGAGCTCAGCGACAGGGAGAAGGAAGTGCTTTCTCTGCTCGCCCTCGGCTACACCAACAAGGAGGTTGCCGAGCGGCTGTACCTGAGCGTCAGGACCGTCGAGTCCCACCGCGCACGGATACAGCGGAAGCTCCTCATTTCGAGCCGCGCGGAACTCGTCCGTCACGCTCTGGAGCGCGACCTCGTGGATTGGAGATCCTCGGTTCCGTAATAACTACTGCACCGCTGAGGACCCGTATTTTCGACGGAAGACAGGGGTTTCCGGCGGTCCTAGATTCGCGCAATGATCAGCGCGATCGTTCGAGCAAGCCTGCGATTTCGGCTGCTGGTGGTCGGGATCGCCGTGGGAGTGCTGGCCGTTGGCGTGGTGCAGTTGCGGGACGCGCCCGCCGACGTCCTTCCTGAATTCACGCCGCCGTACGTGGAGATCCAGACCGAGGCGCTCGGGCTGTCCGCCCAGGAGGTCGAGCAGCTGATCACGGTTCCACTCGAGGCGGACCTCCTGAACGGGGTGCAGGGGGTCGACGTGATCCGGTCCAAGTCCGTTCCCGGCATGTCGTCGATCGTGCTCGTGTTCGCCCCCGGCACGGACGTGTACCGGGGACGGCAGCTCGTGCAGGAGCGGCTCACCCAGGTAGGGGCGGCTGCGTTCCCGAACGTCTCGAAGCCGCCGACGCTGCTGCAGCCGCTGTCGTCATCGAGCCGCGTGCTGATGATCGGACTGTCGTCGAGCGAGCTCTCCCCGATCGAGAAGTCGGTGATCGCCCGCTGGACGGTGAGGCCCCGCCTGATGGGCGTGCCCGGCGTGGCCAACGTGGCGATCTGGGGTTTGCGGGACCAGCAGATTCAGGTTCAGGTCGACCCCGAGCAGTTGCGCGACAGGAACGTCACGCTGGACCAGGTCATCTCCACCACCGGCAACGCGCAGGTGGCCTCGCCGGTGAGCTACCTCGAGGCGTCGACTCCCGGCACGGGCGGGTTCATCGAGACTCCCCAGCAGCGGCTGCAGGTCCGCAACCTGTTCGACAAGATCGCGGACCCGGCGGAGCTCGGCAAGGTGCCGGTGGAGGACACCGGCGGCAAGCTGCGCCTCGCCGACGTGTCCGATATCAAGGTCGATCACCAGCCGCTGATCGGCGACGCGGTGGTGAACGACAGCGACGGGCTGCTGCTCGTCGTCGAGAAGTTCCCGGGCGCCAACACGCTCGAGGTGACGAACGGGGTCGAGGACGCGCTCGACAAGCTCCGGCCCGGCCTCTCCGGCCTGCGCTCGGACACCTCCGTCTTCCGCCCGGCGACCTTCATCGAGGATGCGATCGACAACCTCACGCTGATGCTCGTCATCGCGGGTGTGCTGCTGGCGCTGATACTCGCGGCCTTCCTGTTCCAGTGGCGCACCGTGCTCATCGCCCTGGTGACGATCCCGGTGTCGCTGGTGGCGGCCGCACTCGTGCTGGACGCGATGGGCGAGAGCTTCAACGCGATCTCATTCGCCGGGCTCGCGGTCGCCGTCGCGGTCGTGATCGACGACGCCGTGGTGGGTGCCGAGAACGTCGCGAGACGCCTGCGCGGGCGGGGCCAGAGGTCGACCGCCGCCGTGGTGCTCGAGGCGTCGCAGGAGATGCGAAGCCCGCTCACCTACGCGACGTTAATCGCCCTTCTGGCGATTCTGCCGATCGCGGTGATGGAGGGCCGCCCCGGCGCGTTCTTCCAGCCCCTCGCGCTCGGGTACGCGCTGGCGATCGCAGCGGCCATGCTCGTCGCCCTGACTCTCACGCCCGCGCTGAGCCTGCTGCTCTTCTCGAGAGGGTCGGCGGGCAGCGGTGAGCCCCCGCTCGTGCGAAGGCTCGCAGCACCGTACGGCGCCGCGCTCTCGCGGGTCATCCGCAAACCCGGCGCAGCGCTCATCGCCGCGGGCGTGGCCGTGCTCGTCGGCCTGGCCGTGCTGCCGCTCCTGGGCACCTCGCTGATCCCCTCGTTCAAGGACCGGGACGTGCTCGTCCGCCTGGACAGCCGGCCGGGGACCTCGAACCCTCGGATGACCCAGATCGCGACCGCCGTCAGCCGCGAGCTGAGGTCCCTCCCCGGAGTGGACAACGTCGGGGCGCACGTCGGCCGTGCCGTGACGGGAGACCAGATCGTCGACGTCAACTCGAGCGAGCTCTGGGTGAGCATCGATTCCGACGCCGACTACGACGCGACGGTCGCATCGATCAAGGACGTCGTTCGCCGCGCGCCCGGCGTCGATCGGGACGTCGTGACCTATTCGACGCAGAAGATCAGGGACGTCGGGGCGGTGAACGAGGGCAACAACCCGGTCAGAGGCAGTGACCTCGACGTGCTGACGGGGTCCGACAAGCCCCTGGTCGTGCGCGTCTACGGTCAGAACGCGGCCGTGCTGGAGCGCGAGGCGGCGAAGGTGCGAGGGATCGTGTCCCGGGTCGACGGGGTCGTCGACCCCCGCATCCAGCGTCCCGCCACACAGCCGACGGTGGAGATCGAGACGGACCTCGCGCGGGCGCAGCGCTTCGGGATCAAGCCCGGCGACGTCCGCCGGACCGAGGCCGCGCTGCTGCAGGGCATCCAGGTCGGGAGCGTCTTCCAACAGCAGAAGGTGTTCGACGTGATCGTGCAGGGCGTGCCCGAGACGCGCACGAGCGTCTCGAGCGTTCGCAACCTGCTGATCGACAGGCCCGGCGGCGGCCAGGTGCGCCTCGGGCAGGTCGCCGACGTGCGAGTCGCTCGGACCCCGATCGTGATCGAGCGCGACGCGGTGTCGCGCCGCCTCGACGTCGAGGCGGACGTCAGCGGGCGCAGCGTCGGCTCGGTGGCAGACGAGGTCGAGGATCGCCTGGCGAATGTCAGCTTCCCGCTCGAGTACCACGCCGAGGTGCTGTCCGAGACCACCAGCGAGGAGATCAACGGCGGCCAGATGCTCTCCTTCGCCATCGCGGCCGCGATCGCGGCGTTCCTCCTGCTCCAGGCGGCCTTCCGGAGCTGGCGCCTCGCGGTGCTCGCCTTCCTGACCCTGCCGGTGGCCCTTGTGGGGGGAGTGCTGGCGGCGCTCATCGACGGCGCCGAGCTGTCGCTCGGCTCGCTGATCGGATTCCTGGCGCTGTTCGGGCTGGCGGCACGCACCGGCGTGATCCTGATCCGTCACTTCCAGGATCTCGAGGAGGAGGAGGGCGAGGGCTTCGGATCCAAGCTGGTGGAGCGGGGAGCGCTGGAGCGGCTCGGGCCGATTCTCACCTCGGCTACGGCGACGGCGCTCGTGATGCTCCCGTTCGTGATCGCGGGCACCGTGCCCGGTCTCGAGATCGTCCACCCGATGGCCGTGGTCGTTCTGGGAGGGCTCGTCACGGCGACACTCCTGAGCCTGTTCGTGCTGCCGGCGCTGTACCTGCGCTTCGGCGGTCGCGCGGCGAAGCTCTCGCCCGAGGAAGAGCTCATGCGGCGGTGGGCGGCGCCGGCGGAGGCTGGTCAGCGTGAGCCGACCGCCTAGGCTGCTGTGCGTCCTGGTTCTCGCGGCGCTGCCGCTCTCGGCGTGCGCCGAGGTGGAGGAAGAATCGTCGGCCGGCTACGAGCCCGCGAAGGTCGCGGCGGTAAAGGGAAGCGACGATGTCAAGCGCGTCACGCTGACCAAGGAGGGCGCAGAGCGCGTAGGGCTTAAAACCGCGCCGGTCCGGGTGGGGGCGCAAGCAAAGGTCGTCCCCTACGCCGCGGTGCTCTATGACGCCGAGGGCAAGACATACGTCTACACCAGTCCGAAGCCGCTCACGTACCTCCGAGAGGAGGTCCAGGTCGACCACATCGCCGGCGATCGGGTGTTCCTCTCACGCGGTCCCGCGGTCGGCACGGAGGTCGTGACCGTCGGCGCGGCCGAGGTCCACGGCGCCGAGCTGGAGATCTCGGAGTGATGCGCTGGGTCGTCTCCAGAAGCCTGAGGTACCGGTGGCTCGTGGTCTTCGTCGCCACAGCGATCATCGCCTTCGGAATCAGCCAGATACCGAGCTCGGAGGTCGACGTCTTCCCGGAGTTCGCGCCGCCGCGCGTGGAAATCCAGACGATCGCGCTCGGAAACTCCTCGAACGAGGTCGAGGAGTTGATCACGATCCCGATCGAGGAGCAGCTGAACGGCCTGCCCGGACTCGACGTGCTGCGTTCCAAGTCGGTTGCCCAGCTCTCCTCGATCGAGCTCGTCTTCGACCGCGGGACCAACGAGCAGAAGGCGCGCCAGCTCGTGCAGGAGCGGATCGCTCAGGTCACTCCCACCCTCCCGACCTGGGCGAGTCCACCGTTCATGATGCCCCCGCTGTCGGCGACCAGCCGGGTGATGAAGATCGGGCTCGCCTCGGACGACCTGAACCTGATCCAGATGTCGTCGATCGCCTACTGGAAGATCAGGGAGCGCCTGCTGCGTGTGCCCGGCGTGGCGAACGTGGCCATATGGGGCGAGCGGCTCCAGCAGCGCCATGTCCAGGTCGATCCCGCGAAGCTGGCGGGGAACGACGTCTCGCTCCAACGGGTGATGAACGCCACCGGCGATGCGCTCGACGCCGGACTGCTGAAGTACAACGAGGGCGCCATCGTCGGAACCGGCGGATTCGTCGAGTCGGGCGGCCAAAGGCTGAACATCAGCAACGTGCAGCCGGCCGTAGGGCCGCAGGAGCTTGGCAACGTGCCGGTCGTCCGCAGGGGTGGCCGGACACTGCGCCTGGCCGACCTGGCCAACGTGGTCGAGGACTACCAGCCGATCTGGGGCGACGCGGTCATCGACGGCGGTCCCGGCCTGCTCCTGATCGTCCAGAAGTTCCGCGGCGCCAACACGATGGAGGTCACCAACGGGATCGAGGACGCCGTCGACGACATGCGTCCCGGGCTTCCCGGCATCGACATCGACACCACGATCTTCCGCCCGGCGACGTTCATCGAGCAGTCGATCGACAACCTCACGACCGCGCTGCTGATCGGCGTCCTGCTGGTCATCCTCATCATCGCCGCCTTCCTGTTCGAGTTTCGCACGGCTTTCATCAGCCTGATCGCGATCCCGCTGTCGCTCATCGCGGCGGTGCTGGTGCTCGACGTCCGCGAGACGACGATCAACGTGATGGTCCTCGCGGGGCTCGTGGTCGCCATCGGGGTGGTGGTGGACGACGCGATCATCGACGTGGAGAACATCGTGCGGCGCCTGCGACAGGCGCGCGCGGAGGGCAGCGACAAGTCGACGTTCGCGGTCGTGCTCGACGCCTCGGTCGAGGTGCGCAGCGCAATCACCTACGCGACCGTGATCAACGTCGTGGCGATCGTGCCGGTGTTCTTCCTCCAGGGCCTGTCCGGATCGTTCTTCCAGCCGCTCGTGCTCTCGTACGGTCTCGCGGTGCTCGTCTCCATGCTGGTGGCGCTCACCGTCACGCCGGCGCTGTGCCTCCTGCTGCTCTCGCGGGGTCGCCTCCGCCACGGCGACTCCCCGCTACTGCGAGTCCTGAAGCGCGGCTACGGCACGATCCTCGCGCTGATCATCCGCAGGCCCAGTCCCGCGGTCGTCACGGCCGCAGCCTTCCTCCTGGCCGGGCTCCTGATCTATCCCACACTCGGGAACCAGCTCCTCCCGAACTTCAAGGAGCGGGACTTCCTGATGCACTGGCTCACCGAGCCGTCGACCTCGGCTTCGGAGGAGACGCGTATCTCGCAGCGGGCCTGCAGGGACCTGGAGGAGATTCCGGGTGTCCGCAATTGCGGCTCTCACATCGGCCAGGCCCTGCTCGCCGACGAGGTCTACGGCGTGTACTTCGGCGAGAACTGGATCAGCGTAAGCGACGACGTCGACTACGACGACACCATCGCCGCCATCAACAGGACGATCGAGGGATATCCGGGTATCTACCGCGACAGGCAGACCTACCTGAGGGAGAGGATCAAGGAGGTCCTGACAGGGACGAGCGAATCGATCGTCGTGCGGATCTTCGGCCCCGAGCTCGACGTCCTTCGCGACAAGGCGGACGAGGTGGCCGAGGCGATCTCGGACGTCGACGGCGCCGCCGACGTATCGCCGGATTTCTCGGAGGACCTGCCGCACATCCAGGTCGAGGAGAACCTCGCCGCCGCGCGGCGCTACGGGCTGAAGCCGGGCGACATCCGCAGGCAGTCCTCGACCATGCTGGCGAGCGAGGAGGTCGCCGACATCTTCTACGGCGGCAAGGCCTACGACGTGCACGTATGGAGCGTCCCGGCGGCTCGGAACAGCCTCACGGACGTGGAAGCGCTCCCGATCGACACCCCCGGCGGAGGGCGGGTCCGCCTCGATCAGGTCGCGGACGTCCGCGTCGCACCGACTCCCAACCACATCGACCGGGAACTCCAGTCCCGCCGCATCGACGTTGGCGCAAACGTCGAGGGTCGTGACCTCGAATCGGTGGTGAGCGACGTCGAGGACCGTCTCAATCAGATCGACTTCCCGCGCGAGTACCACGCCGAGGTGCTGGGGGAGTCGACCGAGCTGAATGCCGCACAGGACCGGCTGCTGCTGTTTGGGATCGGCGCCGCGATCGCGATCTTCCTGCTGCTGCAGGCCGCCTTCGGCAGCCTGCGTCTGGCGGCTCTGACCTTCGTCCTGCTGCCGATGGCCCTCGTGGGCGGGGTGCTCGCCGTCTGGTTCGGAAACGGCGTGCTGTCGCTCGGCTCGCTGGTCGGGTTCCTGACCGTGTTCGGGATCGCCGCGCGAAACGGGATCCTCATGATCAGCCACTTCCAGCATCTCGAGCGGGAAGAGGGCGAGCCGTTCGGTCCCGAGCTCGTGCTGCGCGGGGCGAAGGAGCGGCTCGCGCCGATCCTCATGACCGCGTGCGCGACGGGCCTCGCGCTCGTGCCGCTCGCGGTCGCCGGCAGCCTTCCCGGCCACGAGATCGAGCACCCGATGGCGATCGTCATACTGGGCGGCCTCGTGACGGCGACGCTGCTCAACCTGTTCGTGCTGCCATCGCTGTACCTGCGCTTCGGGAGGGGGAGAGGGGCGGTCGGTTAGTTGCGCCGGCGCTTGGCAATCGCGACGCTCCAGGCCATTGCGGACGTCCTCAACCGCGAGGGCGGCCAACCCAGCGCGGAGGAGCCGAGTGGCGTTCGTCGAGCGTCAGACCGCAGCCTTCCCAAGGTCGACGGGTAACCCCCGCAGGGGACATATCTGACTCGAATCGGGGACCGAAGTCCGCATGGGCTGGCTCTTGCTTACGTAAAACGCAGACGCTCGGCTACGTAAATGCCCTATCTGTTGCGCGCGCTTGCCGGAGTTGCGCCATAGTGGGCCTTGTGGTTTGGACCGCCCCCCGCCTGGCCTCCTCGACTGTCGGCCCCCAACGGCAGTTCCGCGACCCAAGGGGCCACTCGGGGCCAATCCGAATTCAGTCCGACAAAGACGCAAGTTGCTCGGAAATTTGGCCCTGGCTGCTGCGTAGTGGCCATGTGGGTCGCCCGCGCCTGAGCCACGAGCCGGTCAAGCGGAACCGCGCAACGGAGCCCTCGCTCGCGGTTGCGGTGCGCACCGCCGCCGCTCGTCGGGTCGTTTCCGCCCTGCTGGAGAACGAGTTTCGGCTAGCCGCCAGGAGCTCGACACCCGACGCCCTCGTCAAGCGGTGCGGGGACACCCAACCAGACGCTGTCCTGATCGAACTCGACCTGGACGGGCACGGAGCCGTCTGCGCGCTGCGGCGCCTCCACGAGGCGCTGCCGGACGCGCGGCTCGTGATCGTTGCCGAGCCGACCCGGGAGCACGACGTCCGCCGAGCGCTTCACGCAGGAGTGGACGGGCTCGTGCTCAGATCGGAGCTCGAGCGTACGCTGGCGCCGACCCTGCACGCCGTGCTGGTCGGGCAGCTATCGCTGCCGCGCCGGCACCGGCCGCACGTGGAGAAGCGCGCCCTCTCGCACCGCGAGCAGCAGGTGCTTGGCCTCGTGATCCAAGGGGCGACGAACCGACAGGCAGCCGACGCCCTGTTTCTGACGGAGAGCACCGTCAAGGGCCACCTCGCATCGGCCTTCGCGAAGTTGGGAGTTCGGTCTCGGGCCGAGGCAGCGGCCGTTTTGCAGGACCCCGAGGCCGAGGCGGGCCTGAGGCTGCCGCCGTCCGTCTGGCCGCCCGGCTGGACCGGCGCCTTCTGGGCACCGCTCAACGGCTCGCATCCCCACGGCGGCGGTCAGCCAACGGACCGCACCGCGTCGGACCCAGTGGCAGAGGAGCTGGTGCATGAGCGCCCGCGTGGTGCTCTCTAGCGTGCCCGGAGTCGGCGCGGGGCTCATCGGCGACGCCGGCGCCCCGGCCACTGGTCCGGCGCTATCGGTCGTCATCCCCACGAGGAACGAGGAAGGGAACATCGAGCGGCTCGTGGAGCGGCTCGGTGAGGTTCTTGCGAGCACGCCCGCCGAGATCCTCTTCGTCGACGATTCCGACGACGGAACGCTCGCCGCGATCGACCGTGCGCGAAGCCAAAGCCGGCTCGAGGTCCGGGCGATTCACCGGCCTCCGGGCAGTCGAAAGGGAGGCCTTGGCGGTGCGGTCGTCGAGGGGATGCGGACCGCCCGTGCTCCCTGGATCTGCGTCATGGACGCCGACCTCCAGCACCCACCGGAGGTGATCGCTCGGCTCGCGGCCAAAGCTCGGGACGGGCTGGTGGACCTCGTCGCCGCGAGCCGCTTCGGTGGAGATGGCTCCGCGGGGGAGTTCGGCCCGTTCCGCAGAGGGCTGTCCTGGCTCTCGGCAGGGTCCGCGACGCTCGTCTTCCGCCGCCGGCTGCACCGCATGACCGACCCGATGAGCGGCTTCTTCATGGTGCGCCGGGCCGCTCTCGACCTCGATGCCCTACAGCCCAGCGGCTTCAAGATCCTGCTCGAGATCGTCGTCCGCACGCCCGGGCTCCGCGTAGCGGAGGTCCCGTTCGAGTTTGGGACACGCTATGCGGGAGACAGCAAGGCGTCGGTCAGAGAGGGGGCGCGGTATCTGGCGCAGCTTTGGCGCCTGCGGTTGGGCGACCTCGCGACCCACGTCGGCCGCTTCGGCCTGGTCGGCGCCACGGGGCTCGTCGTAAACACCGTGGTGCTCGCGGCGCTGGCCGACCTCGCGGGCCTCTACTACGTCGCGGCTGCCGTGTTCGCCACCCAGGCCTCGACCCTCTGGAACTTCACCTTCACGGAGCTTTGGGTTTTCTCCGACCGCGAGCACCGTGGCCGGGGGTTCCGCAGGATGGCGATGTTCTTCCTCGTGAACAACCTCGCCCTCGCGCTGCGGGTGCCGGTGTTGATCGCGCTGACCGCGGGTCTCGGGATCCACTACGTGGTCTCGAATCTGCTTTCGCTCGCGCTTATCTTCGCCGCCCGGTTCACGCTGGCCGACCTCTGGATCTGGGCGAAGTCCGACTCGCTCGCCGCCGAGGCGGCCGCCCACAACTACAACATCCACGGCCTGGTGACGGTCGCGTCGCACGTGGCTTTGCCGGAACTCGCGCGCTTCAAGATCCCCGAGCAGCTGCTCGATCCCACCGTAAGCGTGCGCATCGGACGGGTGCGGCGGGGTCACGGAGAGAAGGCGACGGCGGGCCCGGCGACGTCGCGGATCTCCTACCTCGAGGGTCGTGGGAGCTTCGGGTTCGGCGCGTCGATTCAGGCCGGTGATCGAACCGAGGTGGTGGCCTCGCCGCTGCTCGGCCGCTCCCCGCACGTGCTCTACACCAACGTGGTCGAGCCGATCCTGCGGTGGACCTTCGCGGAGAAGGGCTATGCGCTCGTGCACGCAGCCTGCATCGCGAACGGAGACGACGCCTACCTGATCACGGCCAAGACCGATACGGGCAAGACAACGACCTGCCTGAAAACGCTTGACGGCGGGGGATACCGCTTCGTCTCCGACGACCTGACACTGCTTTCCTCCGACGGGCGCGTTCTGACCTATCCCAAGCCGCTGACCATCAGCCGGCACACCATGAAGGCCGTGAACAAGCCGCTGCTCTCGCGCCGGGAGCGGCTGATGCTCCTGTATCAGAGCCGCCTGCACTCGCGCTCGGGCCGGCGTTTCGCGATGATCCTCGCGCGGACGCGTCTGCCGGCGGCGACGCTAAACGCGATCGTCCAGCTGCTCGTGCCGCCCCCCAAGTACCAGGTGGATCGACTCCTGCCCCACGTGCAGATCGCGTCCGAGGCAAACCTCGCCCGCATGATCGTCATCGAACGCGGCGGCGGAGCCGACGTCGAGCTGGGCGGGGAGGAGGCGCTCGAACTCCTGCTGGCCAATTGCGAGGACGCCTACGGCTTCCCGCCGTACGCGGAAATCGAGCACTTCCTCCACAGCCGGAACGGGTGCGACCTTCGCGGTGTCGAACGCGCGACGATCGCGTGCGCGCTGGGCAAGGTTCCGACGATTCTCCTGAAGAGCGAGACCATGGACTGGCATCGGCGCGTCGTGGCGGTCGCCGACGGAGCAAACGGCTCTCGGCTCGATCTCCTTCAGTCCGCGGACCCCGGACGGCCAGAGACCGTGGACGCCGATGGCAATCCTCCACTGCGGGCAGCGCTCGAGCCGGAGGGGTGAGCCCGCTCACGGGCCTGCGTGGGGCCGCCGCGGAGGCGCCGCCACTCCGCCTGCCGAGGGCCTTGAGACTGACCGCTCGCACCGAGCGCGGTCGCCCTTCGACGTGGGTTTTACCGGCGCTCATCCTCGCTCTGGCGATCCTCCTGCGACTCTGGAACATCGACGCGCTCGGCTACAACAGCGACGAGGCGGTCTATGCAGGCCAGGCCGCCGCGATCGCCGGAGACACCGCACTCGAGCCGCTCTTTCCAGCGTTCCGCGCGCACCCGCTGCTGTTCCAGACGATCGTGTCACTCGGTTATCACCTGGGCGACGGCGAGCTGTTCGGCCGGGTGGCGGCCGTCTCGCTCGGAGTGGCAACCGTCTACCTCGTCTTCGCGCTCGGCTCCCACCTGTATGGCAGGGCGGTCGGGCTCGTCGCGGGTCTGTTGCTCGCCCTCATGCCGTACCACGTCGTCGTGACCCGTCAGGTTCTGCTCGACGGACCCATGGTCCTGTGGGCGACCCTGGCGCTCTACACGCTGGCGCGGTTTGTTCAGCTCGCACGGCCGGCCTGGCTCTACGCGACGGCCGCGGCTCTGGGCCTGGCGTTCCTTACCAAGGAGACCAGCATCGTTCTGGTGGGGGCCGTGTACGCGTTCCTCGCGCTCACGCCCGGCCTGGGGATACCGCGCCGGCATCTGGTGGGCTCGGTCGCACTCCTGTCGCTGTTCATCACGGCCTACCCGCTGTCGCTGATGCTCGCCGGCAGGACGGAGCGCGGCGGGGGATATCTCGCCTGGCAGCTCTTTCGGCGGCCGAACCACGACTGGGGTTTCTATCCGTCGGTGGTCCCGGCCGCCATCGGTCTGCTCGTCATTTGCGCCGCCGCCTTGGGGCTCTGGTACGCGCGCCGCGACGCCCGATGGAAGGTTACGCTGCTCGTCTCGTGGATCGCCGTTCCCGCCGCGTTCTTCCAGCTCTGGCCGGTGAAGGGCTTCCAGTACCTCCTGCCGATTGCGCCCGCCGTGGCAATCTTGGCGGCGCTGGGCCTGACCCGGCTCCGGCCGCGCTCGAGGCGCCTGCCCGCGAAGGCTGCCCTCATCGCGCTGGTGGCGGGCTCCCTGCTCGTCGCAACCTGGCAGCAGATCCAGCCCACACGCGCGGACGAGTTCCTCGCGGGATCCGGCGGTCTTCCCGGCGGGCGCGAAGCCGGAGAGTGGATGGACGAGCACGTGCCGAAGGGAGCGCGGGTCATGACCATCGGCCCCTCGCTCGCCAACGTCATCCAGTACTACGGCCACCGTCAGGCGAACGGCCTCGCCGTCAGCCCGAACCCACGCAGCCGCAACCCCTCCTACGACCCGGTTCGCAATCCCGACCGGCTCATCCGGGACAACGAGATTCAGTACCTGGTCTGGGACGCCTTCTCGTCCCGCCGTTCCGAGTTCTTCTCGGAGCGGCTCCTCAGGTACGTCGACCGCTACCACGGAAGGGCCGTGCACTCGGAGACGATCCCGGCCCGCACCCCCGCCGGTCGCACCGCCACGAGGCCGCTGATCGTCGTCTACGAGGTGCGCCCGTGAGACGGGGCCGGCTGACGCTGGGCTGCGTGTGCGCCGTGGCCGCCGCCGGGGGAGTGCCGGCCGCCGCGGCCCGAGGCTCGGACCCGGCGCCGACCACGCCGATCGAGCACTTCGTGGTCCTGATGCAGGAGAACCACTCCTTCGACAACTACTTCGGAACCTACCCAAGCGCCGACGGAATCCCGGAGGGTGCCTGCATGCCGATCGAGCCGGAGAAAGGGCGCCGTGGCGGTTGCGTCGCGCCGTTTCACCTGGGCAGCCGGAGGGCCCAGGACACGCCCCTCGGCAACAGCACGCGGATCGCCAGGCGGCAATACAACGGTGGCCGGATGAACGGCTTCATCTCCGCCTTCACGGAGGAGGCGGGGACTTTCGAGCCGGCTGTCATGGGCTACTACGACGACCGCGAGATTCCGTATTACTGGAACGTCGCGAAGGAGTACGTCCTGTTCGACCGCTTCTTCGCGTCGTCGGCTGGGGGTACGCTCCGCAACCACATGTTCTGGACGGCCGCGGCTCCCGGCGAGCTCGAAGGCGGGGGTGCGCCTCGCGGTGGCTTCCGCGGACACCAGACGATCTTCGACCGCCTCGAGCGGCGCGGCGTTTCGTGGAAGTTCTATGTCGAGAACTACGACCCGAGGATCACCTACCGGAGCAGAGGGTCCGGCCGGCAGCGGGCGCAGCTGCTCCGCGTGCCGCTGCTCGGCTTTCCCCGCTTCGTGGACGATCGCCGCCTGTTCGCGAAGGTCGTCGACCTGAGCGAGTACTACGAGGACCTCGAGCGCGGGACGCTGCCCGCGGTCGCGTACATCGCACCTTCCGGGTCGAGCGAACATCCGCCGGGGGACGTCAAGGCCGGACAGACGCTCGTCAGGACCCTGATCAGCGCGCTCATGCGAAGTGCCGCCTGGCGGAGCTCCGCCTTCATGTGGACGTACGACAGCCCGGGCGGGTGGTACGACCACGTGAGGCCACCGAAAGTCGACGGGTCACGGTTGGGCTTCCGCGTGCCCGCCCTGCTCGTGAGCCCTTACGCGCGGCGCGGGGTGGTCGACAGCACGCCGCTGGAGTTCGCGGCGATTCCCCGCTTCATCGAGCGGAACTGGGGTTTGGAGCCTCTGGCCCGCTGGGATGCCAGGGCCGGCAGCCTGGTCCGCTCGCTCGACTTCTCCCAGTCGCCCCGCGCGCCCGAGCTCGTGTCTCCCGGCCGCGAGGTCCGGGGGCCGCCCGACGCGCGCCGCTCGGTGATCTACCCGATCTACGGCGCGGCGCTGCTGGTCACTGTGTTGGCGCTCGCCACGGCCGCCATCCGCTCCCGCTCCTCGATGGGTGCGATCAGATGACGCGGGCTCGCCCGCCGCAGGTTCTTCTGCTCGCTGTGGCCCTGGCCTGCGCCGTCTGCCCCACGGCGGCGGCTGCGCAGCTGGCGACCCTCAGGGTCCAGACGGTTCCGGCCATCAAAGGCGTCCCAATCGCGGTCGACGGTCGCGTGCTGAGGACGAATGAGCGCGGTGCGGCCGACCTGCTGGCCGAGGTCCCCGTCGTTGGGGACACGGCGGCGCTGCGCGGCGTCGTGGGTTCCGTCACGGTGCTCGGCACGAACGTAGGCCCCGGGGTGCGGGCCGAGCTCGGCCGCTGGTACGCGATCGGTGGGTGGCGCCGCCCGCTCGCCGACCGGTACGTCCTACACGCCGCCCTCGACGTGTCCTACACGGTCACGCCCAGATTCGTCGAGACGAGCGGGAAAGAGGTCGACCGCACACGAGTGTCCTCGGTCGTGGTCAAGAGCAGCGACGGCACTCTGCACAGGTTTAAGGGCAGCGAGGATCTTCGCCTCGACGGCACGCGGGTCGCGCGCGTCGGCTCGCACCTGCGGACCGACGACATCCAGTACAGCCTCCAACGAGTGACGGTGGACGGCGCCAACGTCGTGAACAGGGGAGAGCTGCGCTTCCGTCCCAGGCGGGCGCGCGAGCTGACGATGCGGCTGCGCTTCTACCAGGCCAAGTTCGTGGTTCGAGACGCGTTCTTCGGCTTCTCGACGGGTTCGGCCATTCGCCTGCGCTTTCCCGACGGCAGGGTGGAGCGGCACGAGCTGAACCATGACGGCGAGGTGAACCTCCAATCGCTCCCGCGCGGCGACTACGAGGTCGACGTCGAGGCTCCGGGGGTGCTGTCGAAGACGCCGGTGTCGCTGTCGCGCGGCCAGCAGGTCGATCTGAAGGTGGTCAGCTACCTCGACCTCGCGATCGCGGCCCTGGTCATCCTCGCGATATTGGTGATGCTCCCCCTGGCGGCTCGTCCCCACCGCTTGCGCGTTCGCGCCCGGCTCCCTGCGCGCGGCCGCCATCTAGTGCCTCGTCGCAGGCGGGCAGCGACGCAAAGCCCCATCGTACGTTGGATCTCCTTCGACGATGGCCCACCGGTGAAGTTGGTCGACTTCGTCGACGACGGCGACGAAGCGGCATTCTCCGACTGGGAGTCCGAAGCCGATCCCCCGGACCGGGCGGCGGCCCAGGGAGAGCGACCATGAGCCGCGCGCTCGCCGCTGCCCTCGTTCTGGTCGTCGCATGGCAGGCCACGGCCGCCGCGGCGCCCCGGGCAGCGGACCGCCCGACGCCGGTGTTCGCCTACTACTACATCTGGTTCACGCCGAGCCACGCTCCAACCACGGTTCCCACGACGGGAAGCGTTTCCTGGAACCGCCCGAAGTCGGACTACCCGCTGCTCGGGCGGTATTCGAGCGACGAGCGCCCGGTGATGGAGAAGCACATCCGCTGGGCGAAGCAAGCCGGCATCGACGGGTTCATCGTCAGTTGGAAGAGCACCGAGGTGCTGAACAGGCGACTCGAGCGGCTCATCCGCGTCGCATCGAGACTCGACTTCAAGCTGTTGATCATCTACCAGGGGCTCGACGTGGGGCGCGAGCCCCTCCCGGTAGAGCGGGTGGCGGCGGACCTCGACCTCTTCCGTGAGCGCTACGGCGGGAAGAGGGTGTTCCATGCACTCGATGCGCCCGCCGTGGTGTGGTCGGGAACCTGGGAGTTCTCGAGGAAAGAGGTCGAGGCCGTCACCCGCAGCCGGCGCGATGACCTACTGATTCTCGCCAGCGAGCGCGACCGGCGAGGCTACGAGCGTCTCGCGGGCCTCGTCGATGGCAACGCGTACTACTGGTCGTCGGTCAACCCGGACACGTACCCCGGCTACGAAGGCAAGCTCGAGGACATGGGCCGGAGCGTGCACGCTCACGGCGGCCTCTGGATCGCTCCCGCCGCGCCGGGCTTCGATGCTCGGTCGGTGGGAGGCACCACGGTAGTCGATCGCAAGGGAGGAGCAACCCTCCGCCGGCAGCTGGACGCTGCCGCCGGCTCGTCGCCCGACGCCATCGGGCTGATCAGCTGGAACGAGTTCAGCGAGGGCACGCACATCGAGCCGAGCGAGAAGTACGGGCCGCGCTACCTCGAGGTGCTGGCCGACGTCCGCGGCGCAGAGCGGCCCGTGGTCGGGGATCTCGACTCGAGCGAGCCGGCGGCCACCGACGAGCGTCACGCGCTCGCCCTTCTGGGCGGGCTGGTGGTGCTGGTGTTCGGCGGCGTCGCGATCGCGCGCAGGCGCCGGGTCACGGCTGGCTGACGGTCAGGATGAGCTGCGGGCGATTGCTCGCGGCCTCGCGCGAATTCATGTCGACCCCGTCGCTCGACGTGCCGGCCGAGACGAAGCCGTAGGAGCCGTTCCCCTTGACGTACGGAGTGACGTCGTACTCGACCCAGGAGTTACTCGGGATCGAGCCCTTGTCGTCCATCGCGCGGTCGTCCTCGCGGGCGACCGGCCCAGGTGATGTCCGTCTCGGACCAGCCGCTGCCGGTGCCGTACGCGGCCGGCCCGTTCGCTGTGCCGCTGTAGGCGAACAGGCGAAGCTTGGCGCTCAGCACTGGGGTCGAGACCCCGCCGACGTCGAAGCTGAGGTAGCTCTCGACGTCGGGATCACCGCCGGCGTCCACACGCAGGTACGAGCTCGCGTAGTTGGTCGTCGGTGCGGACTCGAAGACGCGCGCGTCGGCCAGGGCGGGGAAGCTGCGGGTGGTGCTCGTATCGGGCGGAGTCGTCGCCGTGGCGGTGCTGAGGGCCGAGCGATTGCCGGCCGCGTCGAGGGCTCGCACTTGACGAGTAGGTGGTCCCCGGGCTGACGCTCGCGTCCGAGTAGCTCGTCGCAGCGGTCGTACCGAGGAGGGCTCCTCCGCGATAGACCTCGTAGCCCGTTACGCCGACGTTGTCGACTGCGGCACCCCAGCTCAGGTCGACCCGATTCGAGGTTGGGGCGTTCGCCGTCAGGTTCGCCGGGGCGCCGGGGCCTGCGTGTCCGGGGTCCCCGTGCCTCCGTGGCAAAGGTCGGTGCCCGAATCCGTCCACGTCTTGCCCGCCTCCGGCACGAACTGCCAGTCGTAGGTGGTCGTGTGCAGGCTCAGCTTAAGCACCCCGTAGGTCTTGTTCTGGCGCACCTCGCTGTTCGGCTTCACCGTCGACGACAGGCCCGTGAAGAAAGCACCGGTGCCGCCCGCGACGAACTGGCGGATCCCGTTCGCCCGATCCAGCCCGCCTCCCGCGTCTTGGGGGGCAAAGCGCTCGTAGTTGTGGCTGTGCCCGCTGAGGGCGACGTCCACCCCGGCGTCGGACAGATCCTGCCAGAGCGCCTGCATGGAGGTCGAGTCTCCGTCGTGTCCGAGCTGAAGCGGGGGTGATGCCAGTAGGCCAGCGTGCAGACATTCGCATGCGCCGCCAGGTCTGCGCGCAGCCACGCCTCCTGTGCCGAGCCCGGGCCGCAGTCGACGACGTTCGTCGTGTCGGCCGGCCTCGAGCAGTTCGAGTTCAGAGCGATCAGGTGCCAGCTACCGACATCGGAGCTGTACCACCCGTGTACTTCTGGCGGCAGCGGTCCGCCGAGCCCAGCCCGCCGTTGAAGTCCGGGTCGCCCGGATCGCAGGCGATGTCGCCTGCGGTGGCGATTACCGGGTCTGCCGACGCATCGGCGGCAGCGCCCGCTGCCAGAAGAGCCGCGACGCCGAGTACGAGGGCCAGACGCTTGAGGTACTTCGTTGGAACCACCTAGCAGCGAGAACGGAAGCCAGCTTCCCACGCGCCGGGGTCGGGGCCCATTCAGCCAGAATTCCGTACGTCCCGCCCGTCCGTTCTGCGCCCGCACCTCAATGCCACCCCTATCACCGCTCCTCGCCCTGCGCCGGCTCGATGCCCGGCTGCTGCGCGCTCTGAGGACCCGAGGGCACGCGGCAGGGCTCGAGCAGGCGGTCGCTGCCTATTCGCGGCTGGGGGAGCACAGCCGCATCTGGCTCGGGGTCGCGGCCGCCGGCGCGGTCGGCCATGGCGGGAGCCGCGCCGTGTACCTCCGCGCGCTGCGAACGCTTGTCGCGGCAGAGCTCGCGGCCGCCGCGGCCAAGCGCCTCGTGCGCCGCGGTCGCCCGCGGATCGAGCAGCTCCCCGCCCTCGTGACCGTGCCATCCGACCTCTCGTGGCCGTCGGCCCACGCAGCGACCTCGTTCGCCGCCGCCAGGGTTCTTGCGGGAGCGCTCCCCGCCACGCCGCTGTACGGCGCGGCTGCGCTGATGGCGGGCTCGAGGCCCTACCTGGGAGTCCATTACCCCTCCGACGTGCTCGCGGGGGTGCTCCTCGGCCTGGCGCTGGCGGAGCTTGTGCCGTGAGCGTGGTCGTTTCCGCCAGCTCGATGCATGTGAACTTGCTGTAAAACCCGACCCGGGTTATGTTGGATGCGTCCCCTGTTTTGGCCCCGCCCCTCACTGGGGGTGCTCGCAGTGTCTACCCCATACCGTGCGGCTGTCGCCCCATGCGGCAACGTCCCTATCCCGCTGCGGGCAAGCGTCGGCAGCGACGATGATGTCACGAGGCAGGCGGTTGCACGTGCGCGGGAAGGCGATCGTGCTGCAGCGGAGTACTGCTACATGCGGTTCGCGGGCGACGTGCAGCGTTACGTCCAGAGCATCGTGCATGAACCCCACGACGCCGAGGACGTCACCCACAACGTCTTCGTCAAGCTCTTCGGGTGCATAGAGCGTTACGACGAGCGCATAGCGCCATTCTCTGCCTGGCTTCTGCGTATCGCCCGGAACGCCGCTCTCGATCACCTCCGTCACAGCAGGGCCGTGCCCTCTGACGAGCTGGTGCGAAGGCGGTCGGTGCCGGCCCGCGATGATCCGGACGCGAGCGCGACGCTGCGCGATGCGTTCGGGACGCTTCCCGACCAGCAGCGGCTCGTCCTCTTCCTACGGCACGTGCTGGGCCTCTCGCCGGATGAGATCGCACAGCAGCTGGGCAGGACGCCGGCCTCGGTGAACGGCCTGCAGCACCGCGGGCGTGGCGCGCTCAAGGCGGCGCTCCGACGTGCCGGGATGACGCCCGCCACCGTGTCGAGCGGACACCGTTAGTAAAGACCCCCCTCTCGCACCTTCGTTGGCTCGCGCCGGGTTGCATAAGCGTGCCGGATTGGGGCGGGCAAGGAGTGCGGTTTCGAGGCCAGGGTGCAAAACCTCCCGTCGTGCTGCCCTCGGCGCGAACGCGGGAGGTTTGACCGCTAGATGGCGACAACCTCCCAAGCTCGCCGCCAACAGCGGCGTTTGCGACGTTCCGCAGGTTCGAGTCACGCGGACCGGGCACCGCAGGCGCGGACCAGGCGCCGGCGGCCCGACCGGCCCGGAGCCCAACGAGATTCGGGATGGGGGTACGGACTGGTGCCTAGATCCGCTCGCGGGAGAGGGCGCGACGGTCCTCGGCAGCGCTGCACCGCTGCTTCCAGAGGATCCGCCGCGCCAGCTCGCCCGTAAGCTCGTGGACGTAGTCGGCCACGGTCGCGTTTGGGCCCGCCTCGTCGAGAGACTCGTCGAACGCCCGCCAGACCTCGGCGTCGCTCAAGCCGAAGCGCCTGGCGCCATCGAAGATCGCCTGGAGGGGCGGTATCGCTTGGTGGGCGGAGTCCATCTCGTACGGGCGCCCTAGTACCCGGGCAGTGTCGGATCAGTCTTCGTCGGCCTGGCCCTCGTCGTCGCTCTCGCTCTTGCCGCCGTCGTCCTCGGTTGCGGACCCGACCTGCTTCAGGGCGCCGGTCAGGTTCACCTCGACCTCCGTCCCATCGCGGCGGACCACCTCGACCTCCCAGGCCGCGCCGCTGTCGTCCCCCCGCTCCACCTCGACCGCGCGACCGCCCCCGACGGCCTGGACGGCTGCCCGCCCTACGCGGTCCGCCTGGGGCCCTGTCACCTCTTCCTCGGAGTCGCCGCCCACGGCCTGCGCGATCCCCACTCCACCCGCTGCCAGGACGACAATCACCGCTCCCACGATCAGCAACCTCTGACCTCGAGCCATCTCGTGCAGTCTTCCCACGGCACCTGAGATGAAGCTGAGAAGATCCCCTGCCGTGTACGTGATCGACCAGGAGCGGCTCCCGTTCAGCGTGATCGCTCGGGAGTTCGTCGGCGATGACCACGGAGGCGTGGGCATCTCGATCCTCCTCATTGACGCGCCGCCCGGCCGCGGGCCGGGGCTGCACCGGCACGCCTACGAGGAGGTCTTCATCGTGCAGGAGGGGCAGGCGACGTTCACAGCCGGTGACGACGAGAGGCAGGTGGGGGCGGGCGAGGTGGTCGTGGTTCCGCCTGACACTCCGCACCGGTTCGTGAACTCGGGCGACGGACCGCTCCGGCAGATCGCCATCCATGTGAACTCGCGCTTCGTCACGGAATGGCTCGAGGAGTAGCCGGATGCCTGACTCCACGACCCGACCGGAGCTGGTGGGGACGTTCGGAATGGTCGGCTCGACCCACTGGCTGGCCTCGGCCGCAGGGATGCGGCTGCTCGAGCGCGGCGGCAACGCGTTCGACGCCGCCGTTGCCGCGGGCCTGACGCTTCAGGTCGTCGAGCCACACATGAACGGGCCGGGGGGAGACCTACCGGTCATCTTCTGGAGCGAGCGCATGGGCCGGGCGCGAGTGCTGTGCGCCCAAGGCCCGGCGCCCGCGGGCGCGACGACCCGCCGGTACGAGGAGCTCGGCTTCGACGTGATGCCCGGGGCCGGACCGTTCGCGGCGGTCGTGCCCGGTGCCTTCGATGGCTGGATGCTTCTCCTCAGGGACTTCGGTACGGCCGGGCTTGGGGAGGTCATGGTGCCGGCGATCGAGTACGCGGAGCGGGGATTTCCGCTGATGCCGGAGATAGCCGCCGGCATCGCCGGGGTCGAGCAGCTGTTCCGCGAGGAGTGGACGACCTCGGGCGAGCTGTATCTGGCGGATGGAGTCCCGCGGCCGGGGAGCCTGTTTCGGAACAACGTGCTGGCCGCGACGTACCGGCGGATCGTGAACGACGCCGAGCGCAGGAGCCCGAGCCGCGAAGGGCGGATCGACGCGGCGCGCGACGCGTTCTATCGCGGCTTCGTTGCCGAGGCGATCGTGGAGCACGACGGGCTCTTGACGGGGGACGACCTGGCCTCATGGGAGGCCGGCTACGAGGCGCCGCTGACCTTCGACTACGAGGGGCTGACGATCTGCAAGACCGGCCCCTGGGGGCAGGGACCGGTCTTTCTCCAGCAGCTGGCGCTGCTGGCCGGCTTCGATCTCGAGGCAATGGGGTTGGGTTCCGCCGCGTACCTGCACACGGTGCTCGAGTGCGCGAAGCTCGCATTCGCCGACAGGGAGGCGTGGTACGGCGACCCGGGCTTTGCCAACGTGCCCATGGACGAGCTGCTCTCGACGCCGTACGCGGAGGAGCGCCGCGCGCTCGTCGGCGACGAGGCCTCGTTCGAGCTGCGGCCCGGGTATCCGGCAGGCCGCCGGCCGCGGCTCCCGTCGTTCCAACCGGTTCCGGCGGCGAGCCCGATGCCGGGGGCGGGGGAGCCGACCCTGAGGACGGGCGACACCTGCCACGTCGACGTGGCGGACCGCTTCGGAAACCTCGTGGCGGCAACTCCCAGCGGCGGCTGGCTGCAGGGCTCGCCGGTGATCCCGTCGCTCGGCTTCCCGCTCGGGACCCGGGCGCAGATGTTCGCGCTCGAGGAGGGCCTTCCGAACTCGCTTGCTCCCGGGAAGCGCCCACGAACGACTCTCAGCCCGTCTCTGGCGCTTCGGGAAGGCGAGCC
>DATDLN010000104.1:0-57107 GCA_036519295.1 Thermoleophilaceae bacterium | reverse complement strand
CTCCGGGTCGGAGCGGGCGCCCGTCATGCCCACCGCGCCAAGCACGTCCCCGGACGAGACCAGTTCGCGCTCGCGCACCGAGACGGACGAGAGATGGAGATAGGACGTGTCGAAGCCGTCGGCCGTTCGAATGCTCACGGTGAGACCGGAGGACCCCGCCGTTCCGGCGAAGTGGACCTCGCCTCCGGCGGCGGCCACCACACGCGCCCCCACGGGGCCCGCGATGTCGATGCCGCGATGCTGCCCGCCCGCGTACGGGTCGTCGACATTGCTGTACGTCGTGATCACCTGGCCGCGAAGGGGCCAGACCCACTCGGCGCGGGCAGTCCCAGTGGACGCGAGGAAGCCAACGAGGGCGACGGCGGCGGTGAGGAAAAAGCGCATGGCGGCGACCGTACGCGCGGATCCGCCCGGGAGGCCGGACCCGTCACGGTTCTGTGCGTGTTTGTAACGGTCTTGTGAGTCTCGGTGGCGGTCTGCGCGTCGTGGTGAGGGCGAGACGGAATAAACGCATGCCGACGGCGTCTCTCTTGGAACTACCGATTCACCGCCAAAGGAGCTCCGAACCATGTACGCCCGCTGCCCCCAATGCGCTCAACCCGCCGAGATCATCGATCGCTTCACGCTCGGAAGCTCGGACGGGCCGCTCGAGCACGTCAAGCTGAGCTGCCGCAGCGGCCGGCACTGGTACACACCGCTTGCCGAGGACGTGGAGATCATGACGGTGGCGCCGTCGGCCGAGCAGATCGAAGCCTGGCCGGCGCGCCGAGCCGCCTGATCGGGACGGCGCGGCCGAAGCATCGGCCGGATGCGCGGGCGGAATCGAGTGAGCGCCGCACTGCTCACTCCCGCGCCGTGAGCGCCCGGTAGAGCGCGTTCGCGCTTCCGCCCGTCAGCTCGGCCACCACCGCCGCCGCCTTCCGCGGATGGGCGCCGGCGTCAACGAGGCGGCGCAGCGCATCGAGGCCGGCCGGCTCGCCGTCCGCCTCCGAGGGAGTGGAGGGCGGGCCCAGCACCAATACGACCTCCCCCTTCGGCGGCGCGCCCGCGTAGCGGCCCGCCAGCTCGGCGGCGCTGCCGCGGACGATCTCCTCGTGGGCCTTCGTGAGCTCGCGGCAGACGGCGACCTCGCGCTGGGGATCCAGCTCCGCGAGCAGCGCCAGCGTGGCCGGCACCCGGCGCGGCGACTCGAAGGCAACGAGCGTGCCGCCCCCCTGGCTCACCACCCGGCGCAGCTCGCCCTTCTTGCGCGGCAAAAAGCCGTGGAAGTGCCACTCGTCCGCCGGCAGCCCCGAGGCGACCAGCGCGGTGATCGCCGCCGAGGGTCCCGGCAGCACCTCAACCGGAAGGCCCGCCGCCACGCAGGCCCGCACCAGGAGGAAGCCAGGATCGGAGATGAGCGGCATGCCGGCGTCGGAGACGAGTGCGACCACCGCCCCCTCCCTCATGCGCCGCACCAGCTCCGAAGCCCGCGCCTTCTCGTTGTGCTCGTGATACGAGACGAGTCGCGCCTTTACGCCGTAGCGGTCGAGCAGCACGCGCGTCCTGCGGGTGTCCTCGCAGGCCACGACGTCCGCCTCGCGGAGCGCGGACAGCACCCGCAGAGTGACGTCCTCCAGGTTCCCGATCGGCGTCGGGCAGATGACGAGGCGCCCCGTCACGCCGATTCCAGCGCGAGCAGCGCCGCGCCCAGCATTCCCGACTCGTCACCGAAATGCGTGGGGACGATCCGGACGATCTCACGTGCCGGCGGCAGGGCCCGCTCCGCCACCACTGATCGCGCCGGCTCGAGCAGGAAATCGCCCGCCGCGACCGCCCCGCCCCCGATCACGATCACCTCCGGGTTGAGCGCGTTCACGACCCCGGTCAGCGCCGCGCCGAGCCGCCGGCCCACCTCGGCGAGCGCCAGGCGCGCGGTCTCGTCCCCGTCATGCGCCAGCTCGGTGACCAGCCCACCGGAGACCTCGCGCCCGGCGGCGAGACGCCGTCCGAGCACCGTGTCCGGACGCTCGCGGGCGAGCCGGGCGCCCTCGCGGCCGATCGCGTTCCCCGAGACGAGCGCCTCCATGCAACCGCGCCCGGGGCAGTTGCTCGGGCAGTCCGGCCCGTGCAGATCGAGCACGACGTGACCGAGCTCCGCTCCGACGCCGGTCGCGCCGCGATAGATGCGGCCGTCCAGCAGGAGCCCGCTACCGATCCCGGTGCCGAGCGCGACCAGCACGGCGTGCCGGGCGTCGCGCGCGGCGCCGCTGCGGTGCTCCGCGAGGAGCGCCATGTTGGCGTCGTTGTCCACGACCACGGGCAGGCCGAGGCGCTCGCTCATCAGGTCGCGGAAGCGAACGCCGGCGAGCGGCAGATGGTTCGACCATCGGGAGACGCCGGTCTCCCATTCGACCAGCGAGGGGATACCGAAGCCGATCGCCTGCACGTCCGGGGCGGCGGCGCGCACCTCGTCTACGGCGCCGATGAAGATCTCGAGCGTCTCCTGGCGATCGGCCCCGCGCCACAGCCTGTGCACGCGATGATGCACGACCAAATCCTCGTCTACGACGCCTCCCAGAAGCTTCGTTCCCCCGGCGTCGATACCGATCACGCGCCTTGGCGGCATGGCCGGTAGATATACAGAGGGGGGTGAACAAGCCGAAGCCCGGCCCTCCCGAGTACAAGGTCTATCGCTCGCGGCGCAAGCCGCTGGCGCGCGGAGGCGACCTCGAAGCGCTTCGGCGCCGGCTGTCCCGCGTGCGCGGCGGCGACCGCGAGCCGCGCGAACCGCGTGAGCGCCGCGGGATCACGCCGGGCAGGGTGCTCAAGTGGGTCGCGCTCGCGGTCGCCGGCTGGCTCCTTCTCTCGCTCGTCCTGTTCTTCGTCAGCGCCCAGACCCAGGACGGCGTGTCTCCGGCGGCCGAGCGGGCGCTGTCCGGCAAGGGCAACCTCGTCACGGGCAGCACGATCCTCGTGCTCGGCTCCGACGCGCGCCGCGGCGAGTCGATCGACGAGTCGCAGCAGGGTCCCTCCCGCGCCGACACCATCATGCTCGTCCACGCGGCCCTGGGCAGCGTGCGAAAGCTGTCGATTCCCCGCGACATCGAGGCGAACATCCCCGGCCACGGCACGCAGAAGATCAACGCGGCCTACGCGTTCGGCGGGCCGGCGCTCACGATCGAGACGGTCGAGGGGTTCCTTGGCAACGGGCTGGAGATCAATCATCTTGTCGAGGTCGACTTCGAGGACTTCCCCGAGCTGATCGACGCCCTGGGCGGGATAACCGTCGACAACAAGACCCGGATCTGTTCGCCGCCGTTCGACAACTTCTGGAAGGGGCTCACCTTCCGGAAGGGGGAGATCGAGCTCAACGGAACCCGGGCGCTTGGCTATGCGCGCGTACGCAAGAACTCGTGCGCGCCCGGCGAGGACGACCGGGCCCGCGCCGCCCGTCAGCAGGAGGTGCTCCGTGCCATGGGCGACAAGGTCAGCTCGCCGGGAACGTTCTTCCGGCTGCCCTGGGTCAGCTGGCGGGCGCCGCGCGCGCTGAAGTCCGACATGAGGGGGCCGGGGCTGATGGCGCTCTTCGCCGACCTCGCCACCGGCAACTCGAACGACACCGAGGTCCTGAAGGCGGGCTGCTGCATCAACGGCAGCAACCTGTTCGTCTCCGAGGGCGCCAAGCGGGACGCCGTGCGGAAGCTTCTCGAGGGCGATTAGTCCGAGGAGGAGGACTCGGACGACGAGGACGACTTCGAGGAGTCCTTCGAGTCCGACTTCGAGTCCGCCTTGCTATCCGTCTTCGAAGAGCCCTCGGACGTGCTCGACGCGCCCGCCTTCTTGCCGTAGTCCGTGGTGTAGAAGCCGGAGCCCTTGAAGTGGACGGCAACCGGGTGAAATACGCGCTGGACCGGCGCCTCGCAGGTCGAGCAGCTGGTGAGCGGGTCGTCGGTCATGCGCTGCATCACCTCGAAGGTGTGGCCCCGCTCGCAGCGATACTCGTAGATGGGCATGGCACTCTGAGTATATGAGTGCCAACCGGGCGTGGCCGAGCCTAGGCTCGATGCGGCGGGCGCGGACGCTCCAGGTCGCTGAGAAGCGATACCCGCGTGGTGTGCCACACGAGCCATGCGGCTAGATGGCCGATCGGGCGCAGCGCCGTGCCGATCATCTGCGCCAACGTACCCAACCCCCGGGCGGCGGTACGGAGGCGGCACGCGAAAGAGCCGAAATAGCGACGTGTAGGCTGGCCGCTCGTGGTCACCATGGACAAGATCGTCGCCCTTTGCAGGCGCCGCGGGTTCATCTTTCCCGCATCCGAGATCTACGGGGGGATCGCGAACACGTACGACTACGGGCACTACGGCGTGCTGCTGAAGAACAACGTGGTCGCCCAGTGGTGGAAGGCGATGATTCAGGAGCGCGACGACATCGTGGCCCTCGACTCGGCGATCATCCAGCACCCCCGCACCTGGGAGGCGTCGGGGCACCTCGAGGGGTTCACGGACCCGCTCGTGGACTGCAGGACGTGCAACCTCCGCTTCCGGGCCGACCACATCGAGGAGGAGCGCTCCGGCGTCGGCGGCCACCCCGAGGTCCGCTGCGGAAGGGCGCCCTCGAAGCTCCCCGGCGACCACCCGGATTGCGACCTGACCAACCCGCGTGAGTTCAACCTCATGTTCGAGACGACGATCGGGCCGGTGAAGGATTCTGCCTCCACCGTCTTCCTCCGCCCCGAGACCGCTCAGGGCATCTTCCTCGACTTCAAGGCCACCATGCAGTACGCGCGCCGCAGGCCGCCGTTCGGAATCGCCCAGGTGGGGAAGTCGTTTCGCAACGAGATCACGCCGGGCAACTTCATCTTCCGCACGCTCGAGTTCGAGCAGATGGAGATGGAGTTCTTCGTGCCCCCCGGCGAGGCCGACCGCTGGCACGACTACTGGCTGAAGGAGCGCATGGACTGGTACGAGCGGCTGGGCCTCGACCCCGACCGGCTGCGGCTTCGCGAGCACGGCCCCGACGAGCTCTCGCATTACTCGAAGGCGACCAGCGACATCGAGTACCTCTATCCGATCGGCTGGTCCGAGCTCGAGGGGATCGCGAACCGGGGTAACTTCGACCTCACCCAGCACGCCAAATACTCGGGCGAGAAGCTCGAGTACGTCGACACCGCCACCCAGGAACGCTACGTGCCGCACGTGATCGAGCCGGCGGGCGGCGTGGGCCGGACGATGCTGGCGCTCCTCTGCGACGCCTACGACGAGGAGGAGGTGGAGGATCGCAAGCGCACCGTGCTGCGCCTCCACCCCCAAGTGGCCCCGGTCAAGGTCGCCGTGCTGCCGCTCGTGAACCGCGACGGCATGCCGGAGCTGGCGCGCGAGATCTACGAGGAGCTCCGCGGGCGGATTCCGGCCGAGTACGACGACGGCGGCACGATCGGCCGGCGCTACCGACGCCAGGACGAGATCGGCACCCCGTGGGGGATAACGGTGGACGGGCAGACGCTCGAGGACCGCACCGTCACGCTGCGCGACCGCGACACGCTGGAGCAGGTGCGGCTGCCGTTCGACGAGCTGGCCGACGAGCTCGGGGACAGGTTGGCGGCCCCCTGGCGCTCGCCGAAGCTCCCCACGAGCGGCTGATCGAGCACTCAGGTACAGTCGCAGGGCCGTGCCGGTTGAACGGCTCAGCGACGAGGACGCGCGCATCCTGGCCTGCGAACGCGGAGAGGTCCGGGGCCATCTCTGCAAGGTGCTGGTGGTCGACGGAGCGCTCGACGCGGACGCGGTCCGCGCGCACGTCGAGCCGCGCCTGGCCGCGGTGCCGCGCCTGTGCGACTACCTCGTGGAGGCTCCGCTGGGAATCGCCCCGCCCGCCTGGCTCCCGCAGGAGGGATTTGCGCTCGACCGCCATGTGCGCGACGGCGGCCGCGCCTCTGACCACGCGCAGCTGGAGCGCGCGGTGGCGGCGCTCATGGAGGAGCGCCTTGACCGCGATCTGCCGCTGTGGTCGATCGACGTCGTGGCGCTCGACCGGGGCCGCAGCGCTCTGGTGCTCCGCCTTCACCACTGCATGGCGGACGGCGCGACCGCGATGCACATCGCCGGGGCGCTCCTGATCGACGGGGAAGAGCAGGCGAGCGGCGCGAGAGCCAACGGCGGCGGAGAATCGCCGCTCGTGGACGCGCCGGCGAGTCCCAAGGGCGCCGCCCTTCTCGTGGACGCGCTCCGCTGGCGCGCGGCGTGGGTCGTGCGCGGCGTGCGCGCTCGCGGCGCCGCCCACACCGGCGGCACGCGCCATCGGCGCACCCGCCTGGCCGCCATCCGCCGCGAGCTCGCTCCAAAGGGGCGCCCTTCCCCGCTCGCCCGTCCAGTCGGCCCCCGGCGAACGGTGTCCTTCTCCTCATTCGCGCTCGACGAGATCAAGGCCCTCGGCCACGAGGCTCCGGAGCACGCAACCGTGAACGACGTGGTGCTTGCCGCCGTGGCCGGCGGCCTCCGGCGGTGGCTGGTCCACGCCGGAGCGGAGGCGCACGAGCTGCGAGTGAAGGTGCCCGTCAGCCTCCACCATCCCGGTGAGCGGGACGAAGCCAACCGGGACTCCTTCATGGTCGTGCACCTGCCGCTGGACGAGCCGGACCCGGTGGCCCGCCTCCTCGCCATCGCCGCCGAAACGCGCGATCGAAAGGCCGCTCACGACGCCGACGAGATCGACGCGTTCTTCAACGATCTCGGTCGCCTGTCGCGGTCGCTCGAGCGGCTGGCCGGGCAGTGGGCGATGAGCCCACGCGTGTTCGCTCTCAACGTGTCGAACGTCCCCGGGCCGCAGGGCGAGCTGACGGTGATGGGGTCGCGGCTGCTCGAAATGCACACCGTCGCCGAGATCGCCGAGCGCCACGCCCTGCGCGTGGCCGTGATATCGGCCGCTGGCCGGCTCTCGTTCGGACTGTGTGCCGACGCCGACGCCGTTCACCGGCTGGACCTCGTCGCGGATGGAATCGCGGAGGAGCTGCGCGCGCTGCGGGTGGCACTCCCTGCGGCCTGAGCCCGCGTCTCAGGCGGCGGCGCCGAGCATCCCGCGTGCCAGTCGCACGCCGAGCTCAAACGCCGCATCTCGGTTCCAGTCCGGGTCCGTGATCACCTGGATGCCGAACCCGTCGCCGAGCGCCAGGAGCATCGAGGCCACCGCCTCGGGCTCGGCCTCGAGCGTGACAATGCCCTCGCGCTCCTTCTCACGCAGGGCCACCGCCATGTGCTCGCGGAAGCGCCGGTACAGCTCCGCGAGCTCCGCGCGGATCTCCTCAGAGTGACGCGAGGCGCTGAGCATCTCGTAGATCACGGCCTGGCTGCTGGGCTCGCCGAGGAACTCCTGGAGTCCGATCAAGAGTGCCTGCATGACCTCGTCGACGCTGCCGGCTCCTGCGAGCCGCTCGTCCATCGCCCGGATCCGGTTGTCGCAGTCCTGGCGCACGACTTCCACGAGCAGGCGTTCCTTGGACCCGAAGTAGTAGTGGAGAAGGCCGCGCGAGACGCCGGCTTCGCGCGCCACGTGGTCGAAGGTCGAGCCCGCGGCCCCACGGCTCGCGACGCTGGCCCGCATCGCGGCGATGATGCGCTGGGCTTTGTCCCCCTCGAGCCTCCGAGGCCCGGCAACCGAGGCTTCCATTCGCCCGCGAGTCTAGCTGGCCGGCCAGCCAGAAGCCACCTCCGGCGGCGCGGGTGCAGGGTATCGCGGCCGCCTACGTGACCCCCGCGCCCACGGTCGGCGCGGGCCGGCCGGTCTCCACCAGCTCGTCGTACTCGTCGGGTCGAGTTTCGTCGAGGCGGTCCGCACGTGCGCGCCGGCCGAGGACCAGCATGATCAGCGTGACCACGACCAGGTTGAGCGCGAGCGCCACCAGCCCGGTGTAGCCGGTCACGCCGAGTACCGGCACCTGCCACACCGGGGCGAAGTCCTGCGAGGAGGCGATCCAGGTTCCGCTCACCATCCCCACGAGCCAGCCCGCGAGCAGGCCCCAGCGGTTAAACCAGCGGGAATAGAGCGCGATCATCACCGCGGGCAGATCTGCAGCATCCAGACACCGCCGAGCAGCTGCAGGTCGATCGCATACTGCGTCGGCAGGAAGAGGACGAACGCGAGCGCGCCGACCTTCACGATCAGGGAGACGATCTTGGCGATCAGCGACTCCTCCCGGTCCGAGAGGTCGGGGCGGACGAACTCCTTCCACACGTTGCCGCGTGAAGAGGTTTGCCGCGGCGATGGACATCACGGCGGCCGGCACGAGCGCGCCGATGGCGATCGCGGCGAACGCCACGCCCAGGAAAACGACCCTTGACGAAGTCGGCGGCGGTGACGTAGCCGTGGTTCGAGGCCACCGACCAGAGGCGCGGCATCACGAGGAAGACGAGCGAAAAGACAAGGATCGTGTACGGCAGCGCGAAGAAGCCGCCGGCTCCGACGGCCCACACGAGAGCCGGACGGCGATGAAGGTGTAGGCGGTGAACAGGTCGCCGCCCAGGAGGAACCAGGTGATGACCGTGCCGAACCGCCGGCCGCCGAGACCCCTCTCGTCTAGAAGATCGAGGTCACCGCGCTTCCGGCGAGCGGCCACGAAACCGAGCACCGTCACGAGCAGAAACAGCGCGCAGAACACCGCGATGGCGACGCCGTCGACCTCGAACTTCATGTGCGCCGGAACCTCCCCGTGGTGCGCTCAGGCGGGCGGGTCTTCCGGTAGACGAAGTACGTAATGCCCGCGGTGAGCGGCGCCCAGGCGAACTGGTACCAGTAGAAGAACGGGAACCCGAACAGCTCGGGATCCTCGGTCGCGTAGAGCGGCGGGTAGAGCAGCCCGAGGAAAGGCACTGCCAGAAAGCAGGTACCAACGTCGCATGCGTAAATGCGTTCCAGGGGCAGAGACGTCCAACGAAAGGGCGCCCACCGGGCGCCCTTTCAAGTCGAAGTCTGGCCCGCGCCTAGCTGGTGCCGACCGGCTCGCTCTCGCTCTCGCTCGAGCTCGCGCTCGCGGGGGGCTCCGGAGTGGTGCTCGCCGTGTACTCGAACTCTTCCTCGGCGCCGAAAAGCGTGTCGAGGATCTTCTTGCGCAGGCCCTCGCTGAGGGCGAGCGCCAGGCCGGCCCCGACGACGGCGACGAGCAGGAGACGGCCCTTGCGGCGCTTCCGCTTCTTTCCGCGCAGCGAGTCGGCGGCGTCCTTCAGCGAGCTCGCGGCCTCCTTCAGCTCGCGCTGCACCTTCTTGTCCTCGGTCACCGCCTTTACCGGGTCCTTGCCGTTCGAGATCCGCGTGTACGCCTTGCGCGCCGAGTCGAACCCGCTGCGGAGGTTCTCGCGCAGCTCCGGGTCCTCCATCACGCGCTTCACGTACTGGTTCTCGCGGACCGCCTTGCCCGCGGCGAACGCTCCGGCTCCGGCTTGCGCGGCCTTGTTTTTAGATGCCATTGCTCTCCTCGATCCGCTATCGGCTGCCGACACTCTACCCGGCCGCGGCGGCCCGGGCTCGGCCGCGACGAGCGGGTTTTTCGAGCGCGGCCTCGAGTACCTCGTCGACGGTGTCGACAAGGATGAACTTCATCCGCTTGCGCAGGTGCTCGGGGATGTCATCGATGTCCGGCTCGTTGCGTCGCGGGATTATCAGACGGTTGATCCCGGCCCGTTGGGCGGCGAGGGCCTTCTCCTTCAGGCCGCCGATCGGGAGCACCTGCCCGGTGAGCGTGATCTCCCCGGTCATCGCGGTGTCTGAGCGAACCGGGCGGCCGGTCAGGCGCGAGGCGAGCGCGGTGGCCATCGTGATGCCGGCGCTCGGCCCGTCCTTCGGGATCGCTCCCGCCGGTACGTGAACGTGCACGTCGTGCGTGCGAAACCAGTCGTCCGGGATGTCGCCGTCGAGCGACGACATTGCGGTCTTCACGTATGACAGCGCCGCCGCGGCCGACTCCCTCATCACGTCGCCGAGCTGTCCCGTGATCTGCAGCTTGCCGTCGCCCGGGAAGGCGGTTGCCTCGACGAACAGCACATCGCCGCCCACCGGTGTCCAGGCCAGGCCCGTCGCGACCCCCGGCTCGCCGGTGCGGCGCTGCACCTCGGGCTGGAAGCGGCGCTTGCCGAGCAGCTCGGTCACCGTGTTCCGGCGGATCGTGCGCTTGGAGCGCCGGGTCCCCTCGGCGAACTCCCGCGCCACCTTGCGGCAGACGGAGCCGATCTCGCGCTCGAGCTGGCGCACGCCCGCCTCGCGCGTGTAGCCGTCGATGATCTCGTCGAGGGCTTCGTCCGTGAACTCGATCTTCGAGCGCCCCAGCCCGTTTCGCTCCATCTGTCGCGGCACCAGATAGCGCTTCGCGATCTCGCGCTTCTCCTCGTGCGTGTAGCCGGACAGCTCGATGATCTCCATCCGGTCGCGGAACGCCGGCGGCACGGTGTCGAGCTGGTTTGCCGTGCAGATGAAGAAGACGTTCGACAGGTCGAACGGCAGGTCGAGGTAGTGGTCGCGGAAGCTCGAGTTCTGCTCGGGGTCGAGCACCTCGAGCATCGCACTCGTCGGGTCGCCGCGAAAGTCGGCGCCCATCTTGTCTATCTCGTCGATCATCAGGACCGGATTGTTCGAGCCCGCGTCGCGCAGGGCGCGGATGATCGTCCCGGGCATGGCGCCGATGTATGTGCGGCGATGTCCGCGGATCTCCGACTCGTCCCGGACGCCGCCCACCGAGATGCGCTCGAACGAGCGGCCCATCGCCTCGGCTATCGACTTGCCCAGCGACGTCTTGCCGACTCCCGGCGGGCCGACGAAGCAGAGAATCGAGCTGCGCGCGTCGGGCTTCAGCTTCCGCACCGCAAGGAACTCGAGGATGCGGTCCTTGACCTTCTCGATGTCGTAGTGGTCGCGGTCGAGCGTCTTGCGGGCGTGCTTCAGGTCGAGGTTGTCCTCGGTCGACTTCGACCAGGGAAGCGACGCGATCCACTCGAGGTAGGAGCGGATCACGCCGTGCTCGGCCGCTTGGGGCGGCAGCCGCTCGAACCGCCCGAGCTCGCGCTCGGCTTGCTTCCAGGCGTGCTCGGGCAGGTTCGCCTCCTCGAGCTGCTGGCGGAGCTCCTGTGCCTCCGCCTGCGTCTCGTCGACCTCGCCGAGCTCCTCCTGAATCGCCTTGAGCTGCTGGCGCAGGAAGTACTCGCGCTGGCCCCTCTCCATCTCGGACTGGACCTGCGTCTGGATCTTGCTGCCGATCTCCACGAGCTCCAGCTCGCGGGCCAGGATCTCCGACAGCAGCCGCAGCCGCCGGGTGACGTTCACCTCCTCGAGCAGCCGCTGCTTCACCTCCGTCTTGATCCGCAGCGCGCCCGCGATCATGTGCGCCAGCTCCGAGGGATCGTCCAGGTTGGCGACCGCGAGCTGCAGCTCTTCGGGCAGGTAGGGGACCTCCTGGATGATCCGCGAGAAGGTGGCCTGCACGTTCCGGTGGAGCGCCTCGAGCTCGGGCGAGGGCACGAGCACGTCCGGCAGCTCCTCGATGCGGGCGATGAAGTAAGGGTCGGTGGAGACGAAGTCGACGATCCGCACTCGCTGGGCGCCGTGCACCAGGATGCGCAGAGTGCCGTCGGGAACCTTGAGCATGCGCGCGACCACGCCGGCGACGCCCACCCGGTAGAGGTCGTCGGGCGCCGGGTTCTCGCTCTCGGGGTCCTTCGAGGCCGCCATTGCCAGCATCCGGTTGCCGGCCAGCACATCGTTCACGAGCCTCACCGAGCGTTCCTGGCCGATCGCGAGCGGGGTGAGCGTCTCGGGGAACGGCACGCTGTCGCGCAGCGGCAGGATCGGCAGCACGTCCGGGAGGGTCGTGCGCACGGTGGCCTCGGAGGGCTCCCCGTTCGTCGATGGGATGTGGATGCTCATTGGCCCGCGATGGGCACCTGCCGGACCGAGTCCTCGGGCCGCGCGAGCGGGATCTCCACCTCGAGGATGCCGTCCTCGTACGACGCCCGGGCGGCGTCCGGAACGACCTCCGCGCCGAGCTCGACCAGGCGGCGGAAGGGGCCGTGCTCGATCTCGATCTGCTGGTAGAGCCGGCCGGCGGCCTCCGCGGGTCGGCGCTCGCCCGCGATCAGGAGCTGACGCCCGCGGATCTCGAGCGCCACGTCCTGGATGTCCACACCGGCGAGATCGGCCTTGACGACGGCCCTGGGCGGGTTGTCCGTGTAGTACACGTCGACCGAGGGCGAGAAGCCGCGGCCGCGGAGCCCCGTCTGGCGCTCGAACACGTCGCCGAACAGCTCGTCGATCTCGCGCCGCATCCGCTCGAAGTTCGCGAAGAGGTCGCGCTGTGAGGCCACGCGCCGAGGATAGCCGGGCGCCGGCGGCGGCTGGCGCTAGCCCAGCTTCTCGGCGATCCCGCGGGCGTTCATGTGGGCCAGCGCCTCGATCGTGACCATGGGATTCACGCCCGTCGCGGTCGGGAATGCGGAGCCGTCGCAGACGAAGAGCTCGCGGGCGGCCCAAGCTTGGCCGCTTGGGTCGAAAACGGAGTCCGTCTCGGAACCGCCCATGCGCGCGCCGCCCATGAGGTGGAACGAGACTGGCTGTGCCTGCCCGGGACCCCAGCCGCAGGCGTCGGCGTCGTGCATGAAGCTGTCGCGGTCGCCACGGCGCCCCGGGTCGTACGCGACCCACTTCGCGTGCGAGGAGTAGATGCGTCGGGCGCCCATGGCCTCGACCAGCTCGGCGCCGCCTGCGATTCCCGTGCGCAGGTGGTCGACATCCTCGGACGTGAGCCGATAGTGCACCACCGGCTCGCCATCTCGGCCCGTACGCACCTCGCCGACGCCGTGATCACGAAGCAGAATCCCGATCCCGGCCGTGTAAGGCAGCGCCTGCATCAGTTCCTGGTGCGCGCGGCCGCCGCGCCAGGGAGAGAAGCTCAGCAGGATGCTCGGTGGGATCGCGACGTGCTCGTACTTGACGCCGTAACCGTCATGCAGGTCCGCGTGCTCGTCCGAGAACGTGGCGGACAGCATCCCCTCCCAGGGCCTTACCTCCTCGTCCATCTGACCCCACACCACCATCACGGGGTGCAAGCGCAGATGCTTGCCGAGCGCCTTCGAGCGCAGCCCCGAGCGGGCGAGCAGGGCCGGCGTGTGCAGGGCGCCCGCCGCGCTGACGACGGCGCGGCTGCGAACGGTCACTCGATGCCCCTCGGCGGTGCTTGCTTCGACGCCACGGGCGGCGCCACCCTGGATGATCACGCGATCGGCGCGCGTCCGCACCAGGATGCGGGTGCCGGCGTCGTGGGCGTCCTGGAGCCACGTCTTCATCGTCGACTGCTTGGCGCCGAGCTGGCAGCCGTAGTGGCACAGGCGGCAGACTTCGGCACGGCACCCGCGCACGTTTCGCTTCATCACCTGCGAGTCCCAGCCGAGCTTGTCGAGCCCCGCCCGGATCACGTCGTCCCTACGGCTCGGAACGCTGTGCTCCTCGTTGACCGAGATGCGCTCGAAGACCGCATCGAGGCTCTCGTCGAAGTCCCGGCCGGCCACCGCGGGCAGGCCCATCCGCGCCCACTCGCCTCGCACATGGTCCGGGGTCCTGAACGAAAACGTGTAGTTCACGACCGTGCCGCCGCCGAGACAGGAGCCCGCGAGAAGGCCGATGCTCCCGTCGGCGCTCGCCATGCCGCCGCCGTTCAGGTATAGGCGTGAGAAGCCGGACAGCTCGGCGCCGTCGAAGTCCTTCTCGGTGTAGTAGCCGCCTGCCTCGATGACCACCACGTCGAGGCCGGCCTGGGCGAGCACGGCGGCGGCGGTGCCCCCGCCCGCGCCCGACCCGACGATCACGACGTCGCAGTCGATCTCGGTGTCGCCGTCGACGCGCAGCGGCTCGATCCCGGGCGGTGGCGGATCCGCGGGCGGCCCGATCGGCCCCGGGTAACCCATCGCCTCCAACACCGGGTTGCCGTTCCCGGTGTCGATCCCGTAGTAGGCGAGCAGCGCGCCCTTGCGCAGCGCCTGGAACGCGGCCCGGCGCTGCGCCGCGCGGCTGTCCGCCCACGAGAGCAGCACCTTCTCGCGCACGCCCTGCGACAGGGTCGAGAAGTGGCGCAGCCCGCCGCCGGCGACGGCGCAGAGAAGACGGCTGTCCCAGAGGCCGAGCAGCTGGCCGACCCGCCGGCGCTCGACGGCGCGCGGGTTGCGGGCCACCAGCTCGAGCAGGGCCTCGGGCACTCCCAGGTCGGTGGCGGACGGAAGGCCGGCGCCGCCGGGGGCGAACGTGTCGCAGATCGCAGCGAGAGCGGTGCGGGCGCGGGGGCTGAGATCTGCCGCCGCTGTCACGTCTCCACTATGCATGCTTTGGGTGACGGCGTGGAGTTGGCGGGCATTCCCGGGAATAGCCGAGGGTGATCGCACGTCATGCGTAGTGAGGAGCGGTTGCGATGACCCGTCCCCACGATCCCGAGCACTCGGAGCTCACGGCGCTCGCCGACGGCACGCTCTCCGGCCGTCGGCGGCGACGGCTCGAGGAGAGGATCGCGAGCGAGCCGGGTCTCCGCGCCGAGCTCGACCGCCAGCGGCACGCGGTCGCGGCACTCCGCTCCGCTGACCTCGCCGCTCCTGCGAGACTGCGTGAGCGCATCGAGGCGGAGGGCGAACGTGCCCGGCGCCCCGAGCGTCGCAGGCGCCTCGCCCTTGGCGGCGCGCTCGCCGGCGTCGGCGCAGCCGGCGCCCTGACGCTCCTGCTGGCCCTCCCCGGCGGCGCCGGCGCGCCCACGGTCGTCGAGGCCTCCGAGCTCGCCAAGCTGCCGCCTACCGCGGCGGCCCCGCCGTCGGACCGCCCGGCGCGGCTCGCCGTCAGCGCCTTCGGCCTGCCCTTCCCCGAATGGGCCGGGGAGTACGGCTGGAGCGCCACCGGCCTGCGCCGGGACGAGCTCGACGGCCGCGAAGCCGTGACCGTCTTCTACGAGAAGGAGGGGCGGCGGATCGGCTACACGATCGTCTCCGGTGACCGGATCGACCCGCCCGGCGGGGCCGCATCCGCGACCCGCTCGGGCACGCGGCTGCGCTATCTCGACGATCGCGGCCGCCTTGTCGTCACCTGGGAGCGCCGCGGGTACACGTGCATCCTGTCGGCGCGGGGAGTGCCGCGCGACGTGCTGCTCGATCTCGCCGGCTGGCGAGCCGGGGGCAAGATCCCCTTCTAGACCGGGAAAAGTGGCGGAAACCCGGGTGCTCGCGGGTTTAGGGATTCCCCCCATACCGCCGGGGGTTGCGGTGCCAGATGCTCTCCCTCGTGAGCGCACTCGCAGTAATCGAAGACACTCCCACTCCCGACACTCCCACCCCCGGGCGAGAGCTCGATCCCAGCCGCCTCGGAGACCATGTGGACCGCCTCTACCGTGCCGCCGTGGGGCTCTGCGGCTCGCACGCCGACGCCGAGGACCTGGTGCAGGAGACGTTCGTTGCCGTGCTTCGCAGGCCGCGGTTGCTCCGCTCCGACGATGACATCGGCTACCTCCTGCGCGTCCTCCGCAACACCTTCTACTCGCGCTACCGCGCCGAGAGCCGCCGGCCGCGAGCCGCCGATCTCGGCGAGCACGAGGAGCTGCCCGAGCCGCGCTTGGGCCTGGCGCCCGAGGCCATTGTCGCCTCGCGCGAGGTGCTGTCCGCGGTGGCGGCGCTGCCAGAGCCCTATCGCGAGGCGGTGGCGGCCGTCGATCTGGCCGGGCTGAGCTACCGGGAGGCCGCGAAGGCCCTCGGCACGCGCGAGGGAACGATCATGAGCCGGCTGCACCGGGGCCGCGCCCAGGTGGCCGACGCCCTCGGCTACACCTCGTAGGTGTCGCCCTCGCGCGCGACGTAGACCGGCCCGCCGAAGGCGTCAGCGGCCTCGGAGCGCGCCCACTCGGCGTCGAGCTCGTCCGAGATGTGCACGAGCAGCAACCGCTCGGCCCCGGCCGCGCGGGCCTGCTCCCCGGCCTCCGCGGGCGTGAGGTGTCCGCGGATGCCGGTGCGCTCGGGCCTCGGCAGAGTGGCCTCCACGAGCATCAGCTCGGCCCGGCTGGCGAACTCGGTCAGGGCGTCCGTCGGTCTGCAGTCGGCCCCGTAGACGATCCGGCCGGAGCCGTTCCGGGAGCTGATGCACATCGCGTAGGTCTCGGTGAAGTGGGGAACAGGCTGGAACTTGACTCGCACCGGCCCGATCTCGAGTCTGCTGCCGCCGTGGTACTCCCGCAGGTGAAAGGCGTTCTCGATCAGGTCCTCGTTGCCCCAGGAGCCGACGACCCGCCTGAACGTCTCGCGCGCGCCGGGCGGGACGTGCAGGACCGGACGAGCGGGGTTGTCGGTGCCGGGCCAGCGGTCAACCGGCACGGGTTGCTGCCGCGGCGCATAGGTGAGCGCGTAGGAGTAGGGAACGAGGTCCAGGAAGTGGTCGGCGTGCAGATGCGAGATCAGCACCGCGTCCACGTCGACGTAGTCGATCCGCTGGCGCAGCTTGGCGAACACACCGTTGCCGCAATCGACGAGGACCGCCGTGCCGTCCTCCTCGACGAGGTAGCCGGAGCACGCGCCGCCGGCGTCCTGCCAGGACGGCGACTTGCCAAGGATCGTGAGCCGCATGCAAAATGCAGACTATCCAGGGCGATCTGGCCGAATCCAGTGCTCTAGGCGTGTGGCTGGGGGAAGGCGTAGGCCGCCGTGGTGCGTGCGGTCCGGAAGACGAAAGAGAGCTGGCGCTCCGGCGCGAGCCCACGCTCGGCAGGCCGGAAGGTGGTGCAGGGCTTCCCGAGGTTGAGGGCACAGAGGCCGCGCTGCTGGAAGTAGCAGTCCTCGCAGCGGGCGGGCTTCGGCTTCGGCACGACCCCGATCCTGCACGACCGGCGGCTCCCCTTCCACACCCGTTCTCGCAAATCGCTCGTTTTTCCTTTCGCCGCACTTTGCAGGCTCTTCGCGGAGGCGCCCGCTCATAGCGGTTTTCCAGGGGGGGCGAACTTTCGCTCGGACGACTGCCGGCCCGCATCGGTAAGGATGTCTACGTGGAGCTGATCACCGGAGCCAGCGGCTATGTGGGCGGCCGCCTGCTGCGGCGCCTCGCCGGCGAGGGTCGGCGCGTCCGGGCGCTCGCGCGCGTCCCCGAGCGCGTGGAGCCGCTGGCCGTGGTCGAGGTGCTGCGAGGCGACGTGCTCACCGGCCAGGGCCTTGGTGCCGCGCTCGACGGCTGCCGAACCGCCTACTACCTCGTGCACTCAATGGAGCCGGCGGCGGACGACCACTTCGCCGGCCGCGACCGGCGTGCGGCCGAGGCCTTCGCGCGGGAGGCGGCGGGCGCCGGCCTCGAGCGGATCGTCTACCTCGGCGGCATGGCGCCCACCGGGCCGGCCTCGGCGCACCTGGGGTCGCGCCTCGAGGTCGAGCGGATCCTGCTCGATGCCGTGCCGGGCTCGACCGCGCTGCGCGCCTCGATCGTCGTAGGGGCAGGCTCCCCTTCGTTCCGCGTGCTCGTGCGGCTTGTCGAGCGCCTCCGGGTGCTGCCGCTGCCGCGCTGGCGCTCGAACCGCACCCAGCCCATCGACGAGCGAGACATGGTCGAGTTTCTGGCCAGAACCCCGAAGACTCCCGCTGCGGCCGGGCGCTCGCTCGACGTTTGCGGCCCGGACCTGATGACCTACGACAGGATGATCGAGCGGATCGCCGAGGCGATGGGCGTCGGGCGCGTCCCGCTGGAACTGTCCGCCTCGCTGACGCTCCCGGCCAGTGCGATCGTGGCGGCGGTGAGCGGCCAGCCGCTCGAGCTCGTGCGCCCGCTGATGGAGAGCCTCGAGTCGGACGTCGTGCCGCGCGACGCCGAGGAGGCGCCGCGCCTGTACGGCATCCGTCCGCGCAGCTTTGGACGCGCGGTGGAGCACGCGCTCGCCGAGTGGGAGTCGCGCGAGCCGCTCGGGGCGCGATGAAGGTCGAGCGAACCATCGAGCTCGCCGCGCCCCCGGAGCGCGTCTACGAGCTGGTGATGGACCCCTCGCGACTGGACGACTGGGTGACCATCCACCATCGCCTGGAGGGCACGCCGCCCGAGCGTCTCGAGCGCGGGTCGAAGCTCACCCAGTGGCTCAGGATCGCCGGACGAAGGTTCAAGGTGCGCTGGACCGTGGTCGAGAACGAGCCGCGTGTCCGGGTGGTCTGGGAGGGCAGGGGCCCGGTCGCCACTCACGCGCGCGTCGAATACCGGTTCACACGAAACGGCGACGGCACGCGCTTCTCTTACGTGAATGAGTACGACCTTCCCGGCGGTCCGCTCGGCCGCCTGGCGGGCCGCACCGTGGCCCGGGTTACGGCGAAAGAATTGGATGCAACCTTGCAGCGGCTCAAGTCACTAGTAGAGTAACCGTTAATGACTGATTTCCTGGATGAGAAACGCAACGAAATAGACGCACGGATGCGCGAGCTGCGCCCGCTGGTGGACGAGTACCAGCGCCTCGAGAAGGCGGCCGCCGCCCTCGCCGGCGTGGGTGGCAGCTCGGCGCCGACCCGGCGCCGCCGGTCGAGCGGCCGCCGGGGGCGACCGCGAGGCACCGGCACGCGCTCGAAGCAGGCTCTGGAGCTGGTCCGCGCCCGACCCGGCATCACCATCGGCGAGATGGCCGATGCCATGAAGATCAAGGCGAACTACCTGTATCGAGTGATGCCCGCCCTCGAGGCCGAGGGGCAGGTGAAGAAGCGCGACCGGGGCTGGCACCCCGCTTGAACGCTGTAGCCGCTACACCAGCCCGAGCTCCTTCACCGCTTCCCGCTCCTCCTTCAGCTCGTTCACCGTCACCTCGAGCCTCGACCGGGAGAACTCGTTCAGCTCGATTCCCTGGACGATCTCCCAGTTTGCCCGCGAGCAGCGGCAGGGGAAGGAGGAGATGAGGCCCTCGTCCACGCCGTAAGAGCCGTCCGACGGCACGGCCATCGAGACCCAGTCGTCCGCCGGCGTGCCGAGCACCCAATCGTGCACGTGGTCGATCGCCGCGTTCGCGGCGGACGCGGCGCTGGAGGCGCCGCGCGCCTCGATGATGGCCGCGCCGCGCTTCCCCACGGTCGGCAGGAAGTCGTTCTCGAGCCAGTCCTGATCGTCGACCACCTCGGCGGCGATCCGGCCGTTCACCTTCGCGTTGAAGAGGTCTGGGTACATGGTGGTCGAGTGATTGCCCCAGACCGCCATGTTCGTGATTTCGGATACCCGGCAGCCCGCCTTCTTCGCGAGCTGCGCGACGGCGCGGTTGTGGTCGAGGCGCGTCATCGCCGTAAAGCGCTCGCGCGGCATGCCCGAGGCGTTCGACATCGCAATCAGCGCGTTGGTGTTGGCGGGATTGCCCACCACCAGGACCCGCATGGAATCGTCGGCGTGCGCGGCGATCGCCTCGCCCTGCGGCTTGAAGATGCCGCCGTTCGCCTCGAGCAGGTCCGACCGCTCCATGCCCTTGGTGCGCGGACGCGCGCCCACGAGCAGCGCCACCTCGGCGCCGTCGAAGGCCCCGTTCGGGTCGTCGTATATGTCGATGCCGTGTAGGAGCGGGAACGCGCAGTCGTCCAGCTCCATGGCCGTTCCCTCGGCCGCCTTCACCGCGTCGGGGATCTCGAGCAGCTTCAACTCCACCGGCGTCTCCGGCCCGAGCATCTGCCCGCTCGCCACGCGGAACAAGAGCGCGTACCCGATTTGGCCGGCCGCGCCTGTAACGGTTACAACGGTCATCCCATCTCCTCGATAACTGCGTCCGCGAACTCACTGGTACCCACGGCAGAGGGATCGTCACGCGTGGGTTTCAGGTCGTAGGTGACCTTGTCGCCCTTCCGGATCACCTCGGCTACCCCGTCCTCCATACGGTCCGCGGCCTCCGTCTCGTTCAGATGACGCAGCATCAGGACGCCCGACAGCAGCAGCGCCGTCGGGTTAACCCTGTTCTGCCCCTTGTACTTCGGGGCCGATCCGTGGGTGGCCTCGAAAATCGCCCCGGTCGTGCCGATGTTGGCGCCGGGCGCAAGCCCGAGGCCGCCGATCATGCCCGCGCCGAGGTCCGAGACGATGTCCCCGTAGAGGTTCGGCAGCACCACCACGTCGTACTCCTCCGGACGCGACACCAGCTGATTGCAGAGGTTGTCGATTATTCGATCCTCGAACTCCACCTCGGGATGACGCTCGGCCACCTGGCGCGCCACTTCGAGGAACAGGCCGTCGGAGAACTTCATGATGTTTGCCTTGTGGGCGGCCGTGACTTTCCGGCGCCCGTTCTCCTTCGCGTAGACGAAGGCGGCCTCGACGATGCGCTCCGAGCCGAAGACCGAGATCGGCTTGATCGAGATCCCGGACTCCTCGCGCGTGGGCGAGTCGAGCTCGTCGGCCAGGAAGGCCCGCAGCCGCTCGACCTCCTCCGACCCCCTCTCGAACTCGATCCCGGCGTAGAGGTCCTCGGTGTTCTCGCGCACGATCACGATGTCCGTCTCGGGGAAGCGCGTGCGTACGCCCTCGTAGGCCTTGCAGGGCCGGATGCAGGCGTAGAGGTCGAACTCCTTCCGGAGGGCGACGTTGATCGAGCGGTGGCCAGAGCCGACCGGTGTGGTGGTCGGTCCCTTGACGGCAACCCCGCGCTCGCGGATCGAGGCGAGCGTTCGGTCGGGCAGCGGATTGCCCTCCTCCTCGTAGACGTCGAGCCCGGCGTCCTGGAAGTCCCAGTCGAACTCGACGCCGGTGGCCTCGAGCACGCGTCTGGTCGCCTCCGCGATCTCGGGCCCGCTGCCGTCGCCGGGGATGAAGGTGACACGGTGAGTCAAGACTGTCCTTTCCGCCGCAGCGCGAGCTTGGCTTGCCGGAGCGAAAGGCTAGTCAGGCCGGCGCTTCTGCGGGCTGCCCGCTCGGCTGCACGACGAAGTCGCGCCTGCGCACGAGTGCAATGGCGAGAATGGCGCCGACGAAGGCGACCACCGCGGCCACGATCAGGATCTCGTTCAGGCCGTCTATGAACGCGCGCTGAGCGGCCGCGACCAGCGTGTCGCGCGCGCCCGGTGGGGCAGCGCGAGCCGCGCTCTCCACCGCACCCGAGTTCACGGCCTCGGAGAGCCGGTCGTGTGCCCCGGGTGGCAGCGGCAGCCCGGCGAGCGCCGCGCCCAGCTCGTCGGTGACCTTGGCCTGGAACAGGGCGCCGAGGCCGGCGATTCCCGTGGCCGTGCCCACCTGCCGGAAAGTGCCGTTGATCCCGGACGCGGCGCCACTTCGGCGCGGCTCGACGACGCCCACCGCCGTGGTGGCGAGGGCGGGGTTGACGAAGCCGATACCCACACCCGCGAGGATGAAGCCGGCCAGCAGCGTGGTCCAGCCGTCCCCGGGAGCGATGCCCCCCATGAGCAGGAGGGCGCAGCCGACCAGGATGAGGCCCGCGCCCAGGAACGCGCGCACCGGAAGCCGCTCAGCGAGCTTCCCCGCGACCGGCGCGGCGAGGAAGGACAGCAGGGAGACGGGGAGGAACCGCAGGCCGGCCTCGAACGGCGAGTAGCCGAGGACGTTCTGGAGGTAGAGGGTCAGGTAGAGGAACATCGCGAACATCGAGGCGTGCAGTGAGAACGCCACGATCTGGGCTCCGGTGAAGGCCGGTTTGCGGAACAGGCTCAGGTCGAGCATGGGCTGTGTGTCGCGCAGCTCGGTCACGACGAAGGCGACGAGCAGCATCACGGTCGCGACGAACAGGGCGACGATGAACCCGCTCCCCCAGCCCTCGGCGTTGCCGCGGATGAGGGCGAGGACGAGGCAGAAGAGCGCGCCGCTGAATGTGACCAGGCCGACGTAGTCGATCCTGGCCGTAGGGTCGAGCTCCGACTTCGGCACCCGCGCCAGCGTCATCGCGGCGGTGGCGATCCCGATCGGCACGTTGACGAAGAAGATCCATTCCCAGCCGAGCCCCTCGGTGAGCGCTCCCCCCACCAGCGGCCCCACGGCCACCGCGAACCCGGTTGTGGCGCCCCAGAGGCCGAAGGCGGTGCCGCGCTCGTTGGGAGGGAACTCCTGGGCGATCAGCGCGAGCGAGGTCGCGAACATCATCGCTCCGCCGATGCCCTGCACGCCGCGGAACAGGTTCAGCATCGTCGGCGTGGTCGAGAGGCCGCATATCAGCGAGGCGAGCACGAACAGCCCCAGCCCGAGCACGAAGATCCGGCGCCGCCCGAGCAGGTCGGCCAGCGAGCCCATGGCGAGCATCAGTCCCGCGAGCCCAAGCGCGTAGGCGTCGACGACCCACTGCAGGTCGCTGAAGTTCGCTCCGAGCTCGCGGCGGATGTCGGGGAGGGCGACATTCACGACCGTGATGTCGAGCAGCAGCATGAAGATCGACAGACAGACGGCCAGGAGCGTCCACCATTTGGGGGCCATGTCTGGGGGTGTCTCCGTTTCTCTCGAGAGCTACGCCTCTGCCACCATCAAGGGTGACGATGTTCGGCGGCACCTCCCTCCAGCTCGGACGCATCTTCGGGATCAGGATCGGCGTGGACGTGAGCTGGTTCATCGTCCTCTTCCTGATCATCTGGCAACTCACGAACTACTACCAAGACGTCGCCCCCGGCTCCAACGCCTTCGTGCTGGCGACCGTGAGCGCGCTGGCGTTCTTCCTGTCGATCCTGCTGCACGAGCTCGGTCACGCGGTGGTTGCGATCCGCAACGGCATCCCGATCGAGGGCATCGACCTGTGGATGTTCGGCGGCGTGGCGAGGCTCGGCCGCGACACCGACTCCCCCGGTGTCGAGTTCCGTGTCGCGATCGCAGGCCCGATCGTCACCCTCTTGATAGCGGCCATCTGCTTCGGGCTCGGTGTCGCGATCTCGAATCCCGACCAGGTGCTGGATAGCTCCCGCTTCGCCGAGACCGGCGTCGTCGGGGCGACCACCGCGGTGCTCGGCTACCTCGCCTCGATCAACCTGCTCGTGCTCGTCTTCAACCTGATCCCGGGCTTCCCGCTCGACGGCGGCCGGATCGCCCGGGCGATCGTCTGGTGGCGGACCGGCGACCGCAACCGGGCCACCCGATTCGCCGCGCGCCTGGGCCGCGGCGTGGGCTGGCTGATGGTCGGCGTGGGCGCGCTGCTGCTCATCTTGGGTAGCTTCAGCGGCCTCTGGCTCGCCTTCATCGGGTACTTCCTGGCGCAGGCGGCGCGCTCCGCCGAGGCGCAGGCCACTTTCGCCGGTCGGATCGAGCACCTGCGCGTGTCCGACGTCATGGACGCCGAGCCCGTCGCGGTCCCCGAGACGCTCGACCTCGCCCGTGCCGAGAACGAGTTCTTCCTGCGCTATCGCTGGCCCTGGTTCCCGGTCGTGGACGCCGACGGCCACCTCGTCGGCGTGGTCTCCCACGAGGCCGTGCAGAGCGTGGCGGAGCAGGTCCGCCCCTCGCGCCCGGTGGCCTCGGTGATGGCCCGCGACGAGGTGGGCAGCGGCCTGCGGGTCGGGCTCGAGGAGCCCGTCGAGAGCCTGCTGGGGCAGGAGGGGCTGGCCCGCCTCGGCGCGATCATGGCTGTCGACCGCGACGGCGTGCTCCGCGGGATCGTGACCGTCGAGGCTTTGCGCCGTGCGCTGCGCGGGGCGGTGACCGTGTAGTTCCATAGAATCGCCACCCGCTCGCAGATGCCTCAGCACGACGTCCTCGTCATAGGAGCCGGCCTCGCCGGGCAGCGCGCCGCCCTCGCCGCGGCGAGCGAGGGCGCGTCGGTCGGAATCATCTCCAAGGTCCACCCGGTCCGCTCCCACTCGAACGCGGCCCAGGGAGGCATCAATGCCGCGCTCGACCCGGAGGACTCCTGGGAGTCGCACGCCTTCGACACGGTCAAGGGCTCGGACTACCTCGGCGACCAAGACGCCATCGAGATCATGTGTCGCGAGGCTCCCGGCGAGCTGCTCGACCTCGAGCATCTCGGCGTGACCTTCCACCGCAACGAGGAGGGCCGGCTTGGCACGCGCGCCTTCGGCGGGGCCTCGGCCGCGCGCACCTACTACGTCGCCGACATCACGGGCCAGGCGATCCTGCACGTGCTCTACGAGCAGCTGATGAAGCACGAGGAGGTCTACCGCTACGAGGAATGGTTCACGACCTCGCTCGTGCAGGATGACGACGGCCGCATGGCGGGCGCCGTGACCCGCAACATCCGCGACGGCTCCATGCAGCTGTTCGCCGCCAAGGCAGTGATCCTCGCGACCGGCGGCAACGGCCAGATCTACGACCCCACCACGAACGCACTCATCTGCACCGGCGACGGGATTGCCATGGCGTATCGCATCGGCGCCCCGCTGATGGACATGGAGATGATCCAGTACCACCCCACCACGCTGGCCGGGATCGGGCTGCTGATCACCGAGGGCGCGCGGGGCGAGGGCGCGCAGCTGTTCAACGCCGAGGGCGAGCGCTTCATGGAGAAGTACGCGCCCAACAAGATGGAGCTGGCCTCACGCGACGTGGTCTCGCGCGCCGAACAGACCGAGATCGACGCGGGCCGCGGCTTCCCGGAGGGGACAATCGCGCTCGACATCACGGTCGTGCCTCGCAAACGCATCCAAGAGGCGCTGCGGGAGATCGTGAACGTGGGCCGCGACTTCGCGGGGGTGGACATCACCCGCGAGCCAATCCACGTCAAGCCGGGCAACCACTACGTGATGGGCGGCGTGAAGACGGACGTCTACGGTGAGACGGCGATCCCGGGTCTCTACGCCGCCGGCGAATGCGCCTGCGTATCGGTGCACGGCGGCAACCGGCTCGGCGCCAACTCGCTCCTCGACACGCTCGTGTTCGGGCGCCGCGCGGGCGAGCACGCCGCCCACTCGGTCCGGGCCGTGCCGATACCCGAGCCCGCCCGCGCCGCGCTCCGGGACGAGGAGCGCATGATCGGCGCGGTGGTCGGCCGGGGCAGCGCGGAGCGTCGGGTATCCGAGCTCAAGGCGGAACTGGGAAAGACGATGGACAAGTACGTGGCCGTCTTCCGCGACGAGGACGGCCTGCGCATCGCCCTCGACACCGTCCGCCGCCTCAAGGAGGAGGCCCGAGACGTGGCAATCGACGACAAGGGCACGATCTTCAACCAGGACGTGCTCGGCGCGCTCGAGCTCGACTTCATGCTCGACAACGCGGAGTGCACGGTCGTGTCCGCGATCGAGCGCAAGGAGAGCCGCGGCGCGCAGTACCGAACCGACTATCCGGAGCGCAACGACGAGGACTGGCTGCGGCACATCAACGTCCTTCCGAACGGCGGCGAGCCGGAGATCAGCTACTCGGAGGTGACGCTCACCCAGTGGCAGCCGGAGGAGCGCACTTACTGAGATGCCCGATTACCAGCTGAAGATCCGACGCTACGACCCCGAGTCCGGCGAGCCCGCCTACTGGGCCGACTACACAGCAGAGCTTCCGCCCGAGCGCTCCGTGCTCGACGGCATACTCCAGGTCAAGGACCGCGAGGACGCCTCGATCGGGATCCGCTGCTCCTGCCGAGCCGCTATCTGCGGCTCGTGCGGCGTGCGCATCAACGGCCGCTCGCGGCTCGCGTGCAACACCAAGATCGGGGACGCCGCCGCGGGGGCGCGGGACGGCGCCATCACGGTCGAGCCGATGGGAAACATGCCGGTGATCAAGGACCTGATCGTGGACATGGAGGCCGTCCACTGGAAGAAGGTCCAGCGGATCGTCCCCTGGCTTCTGCCCACCGAGGATCCGCCGGAGGGACAGGAATACACGGTCCCGGCGGAGGCGATGCTCGACGTGACCCAGGCCATGGCCTGCATCCACTGCGGAGTGTGCGTCTCGGCCTGTCTCTCCATGGAGGTTGACCCCGACTTCATCGGCCCGGCCGCGCTGGCCAAGGCCTACCGCTTCGTGGGCGACCCGCGCGACGGCGAGCAGGAGGCCCGCCTCAGGGACCTGGCCGAGGATCCGCACGGCATCTACGACTGCACCCACTGCTTCGCGTGCGTGGAGGTCTGCCCCAAGGACGTCGCGCCGATGGACCAGATAATGCGGCTGCGTCGCCGGGCCGGCTCGGACTTCGGGATCAAGGACTCGAACAACGGCTACGGCCACGAGCAGGCCTTCGTGAACATCGTCGAGAAGTGGGGCACCAATTTCGAGGCGCAGCTCCTGCCGCGCTCGTTCGGCGACGGCTCGCTGGTGAAGGGCCAGCTGCGGCCTTCCGGCGCCCGGCAGCTGACCGCTGAGCTGCCGACCGCGTTTCGGGGCCTGCGCTCGGGCAAGGTCTCGCCGACGAAGGCCCTCCTCCACCCGAAGCTCCCCGACCAGAAGCAGGTGCGGCGGATCTTCAAGGAGATCGAGTCGAAGGGGGAGCGCCTCGAGCTGAACATGTACATCGTCGGCGAGTCGGGTGAGGAGGAGGAAGGCGCCATGGCCGAAGGGGGCGGCGAGCGATGAAGCTCGCGTACTGGCCGGGCTGCGTGTCGCGCGGCTTCACTCCGGAGCTGCACGGCTCGACCGCGAAGGTGGCGCCGCTGCTCGACCTCGAGCTGGTCGAGCTCGACCGGGCGAACTGCTGCGGGGCCGGTGTGATCGCCGAGCACAACCAGGAGCTGGTGGACACCCTGAATGCGCGCACGTTCGCGATGGCCCAGGCGGTCGAGGGCGCGGCGGGGATGATGAACATCTGCTCGACCTGCCAGGGCGCCCAGTCGGAGTGTCAGGAGCGCCTCGACGCCAGCGGCCAGTACCGCGCGGAGGTCAACTCCCACCTCGCGCCGGAGGGGCTGTCGTACGAGGCGGGCGGCGCCTGGTGGAACAAGAACTTCCTCTGGATACTGGTGGAGGAGATCGGGCTCGACGCCGTGCGGGAGCGGGTGCGGCGTCCGCTGTCCGGGCTGCGGATCGCCCCTTTCTACGGCTGCTACCTCGTGCGGCCCTCGAAGCGGCTCGGCTTCGCCGAGCACCCGGAGCGCGACGCCTATCTCGACATGCTGATCGAAGCGCTCGGGGCCGAGGCGGTGCAGTACGCGGGGGCGCGCAAGTGCTGCGGCTTTCCGGTTATCACGATGAACCGCACAACCTCGCTACGGCAGGCGGGCCGCCACCTGGCCGACGCGATCGACGCCGGGGCCGACTGCCTCGTCACACCCTGCCCGCTCTGCCATCTGAACCTCGACATGCAGCAGCCCGCAGCGACCAAGTTCGTCGAGCGCGACCTCGGCATCCCGGTGCTGCACCTGCCCCAGATGGTCGGCCTGGCGCTCGGCCTGGAGCCCAAGGAGCTCGGCATGGGGAAGCACGTCGTCTCGACGGCCGAGGTGCAGCGAAAGGTGGCGGGGCTCGCCGCGGCGGCCGCCTGACGGAGTCCGGCCGCCCGCTCGCCGAGGTGCGACCTCCTCGGCCGTTACTTGTCGTCCTTCACCAGCTCCGACAGCTCCCTCTCAATGCGGGCGATCTTCGCGCCGATGATCGCCACGTAGACCAGGATCAGGGTGAGGAAGACCACGAAAGCCCCGGCCACGTACTTTCCCGCCTCGTCAATCGGCAGTGCCGGCACTGCAATCCACCTCAGTGGAGCGACCTCAGGAATGCGATGACCCGCGCGCGATCCTGCGCGTTCGTGAGCGCGTCCGGCCGGCTTCCGGGTCCGCCGGCTGGCGTGGAGGTGCGGTGCTTGACGTTGCTCAGCACGCAGTCGAGCGTCTCGCAAGCGCCGTTGTGGTAGTAGGGCGGCGCCGAGTCGATGCCGAGCATGGACGGAATAGTGAAGCCGTTCCCCTTGCCGTCGTTGTTGTAGTCACGCCCGAGGCCTTCGAGCGGAGGCGTGGTCTGCTGGGTTGCCGTGTTGAAGCCCGGCGTGGTCAACTCGGTGGCGCCGATGTTGCTGCCGATGTCGTTGCCCTGCCCAGGCACGCCGAGGTTGAAGGAGCCGATGTTGGTGATGAACTTGAAGACGTAGGGGGCGCCCACCGGGTTGGTGCCCGGGGCCGCCGGCGGGTTCGTCTCTGTGGCGATCTCCGCGGCGGCCGGCGGCGAGACATAGTCCTTGATGGAGTTGCTGAAGAGCGTGGTCCCGTGACAGGCCGCGCAGCCCGCCTGAGTGAAGAGCGTCTCACCGGCACGCACCTGCGCCGGGTTGAGGCGGCTGCGGCCGAGCGACCTGTTCGTGAACGGGCCGTCCGGCGTACGGATCGCGTTGCGCACCCACTCCCGCATCCCCGTCTGCGCGGGGACGGCGGTGTTGCTGCCCGGCAGCGTCACGGTGACATTCGGACGGTTGGCGTTCGCCTTCGCCGGGATCGCGTTGAGGACGCACGGCGCGAAGTTGATGCTGCCGTTGTCGCCGATGATCAGCCCGTGGTTCGGATCGTTGGTGGAGGTGGCCGGCGGCGGGTCGCTGCACGGCATCGCGGCGGCGAGCGCCCCCGGCCCTGACACGTTGCGCGTGTTGATGTCGAAGTCCTCGATCTCGTCGTTGACCGCCGAGTAGTTGAGGATCTTCTGCTGGTTCCGGTCGTTCGGGTTGAAGCTCGCGTTCAGGGGGAGCGACTTGCGCGGGCCCGTGCCGAACGCCCACACCACGGAGTCCGTGAGTCCCTTGAAGTGGCAGCTCGAGCACGACTGCCAGGCGTCGCTGGACAGCCGCTCGCTCGTGGAGGCGGTCGTGCCCGCGGGCCGGTCGAAGTTGCCGCGCGAGCTGAAGAACATCTCCGCCCCCACCGCGACGACCTCCTCCTGCGAGCCGGGCGCCGGAAGAGCGGCGTAGCGGGTCGTCCCGATCACCGTGTCGTTCTGAAGGTTGACCTTCGTGACGTTGCGGGAAACGAAGTTGTTGACCCAGGCGCGCGTGCCCTGCCTGTTGACCACGATCCCCTGCGGGTTCTTGCCCGCGTTGTCGCCGCTCGTGGCCGGGTTGGCCGGATCGTTGAGGTCGATGTAGCGCGTCGTCTGGGGGCCGCCCGTGAAGCTGAGAGTGCCGTTGCCGGACACGTTCACCTTCACCAGCAGGTCGGACCCGGCGGAGACTACGTAGGCGGCTCCCGACCCGCGCTGATTGGTGAACCCAACTGCCCAGGGATTGGCGAAGAAGAGCTTCTTCTTCCCCTGCTCGGGCGTGCGGGCGCCGAGGTGAAGGTTGAGGAACTTGCCGTCGCTGCCGTCGCTCTGGCTCCCGCCGTTGACCCCGTTGATGACGTTCACGAACGCCATCGTCGAGTTGTTGAAGCGCTGCGGACCCTCGGGCGATGCGGCGATGTTCGGAAGGAAGGCCTGGCCGCCGCGAATCACGATGCTCTGCATCTGATTCGGCCAGGCGAAGACCGGGTCCTGAACGTTGTCGAGGTTCTTGTCGGCCGTGAAGCCCGTGTCGCGTGGCTGGATCGCGATGCGGGCGGACGCCTTGGCGCCCAACTTCCCCTGCTTCGACTTGGTGTTGATGTTGATGCGGCAGACGATCCCCTCGCGGCCCTGGTCGTTCACCTGCTGGAGGCCGGGCTTCTGGAAGGAGAAGAAGCTCGTGGCGAACAGCTTCTTGCTGTTCTTCGTCACGGCCAGGCCGCGCGGCTGGAAGTGGAAGTTGGCGTCACGGCTGCAGGCGCTGCCGCGCAGTGCGAGGTAACCGATCACCCGCGGGCTGATCAGCTTCTTGCCCCGCCCGCGTCCCCGCTGCTTCACCTGCTGGGTGGCATCGATGACCGTAATGCTGTCCTGGCTGCTGTTGGCGACGTAGACGCGCCTCCCGTCGGTGGAGGAGACGATGTTCCAGGGCTCAGCGCCCGTAAGGAACTTGCCGTTTCGGCCAAGGTCCTTGGCGACGCTTGCCTTGAAGTTGCCGGGCTTCGGGTTCTTGATCCGGATGACGCTGACGGTCCCCTCGGCGGTGTTGGCGACGTACGCGTATCTGTTGTTCGGGTCGACTGCGACGCTCTGGGGCTCGTCCCCCACCTTGATCCGCTTGAGCACCTTGTTCGAGTTGGCGCCGATCACGACGACCTGGTCGCCGCCAGGGTTCACCACCCAGATCAGGCGGCCGTCCGCCGACATCGTGATCGGGCTCGAGTAGGTCGGCGCGGAGAACTTCGCGGCCGGCGCCGAGGCTGGAGCCGTCAGCAGAAGCGCCAAGGCGACGACACCGATCCCGATGATCCGGCTCTTGACCAGCGAAGGCGGATTCGTTGGGCGGGCCATGATCTCGACGGGCGCACCCCCGTGCGGATAGCCAAACAGGATCGGAGCACGGAGTCAAGCCCTCGGCCTTCCGCAGCCGCGTAGGCCGCAATCAGCGTCCGTCGATCGCGTCGAGGCGGCGCAGCAGGTCGATCGCCTCGGCCCGGAGCTCGGCGTCGAGGGCCCGCCAGTCCTCCCGCGAGAGCTTGCCCGTTCGATGGTCGAGTTCGGCCTCCCGTATCTCCCGGTATTTGGCCTCCTTCGCAGCCTCCAGCTCGGCGCGCTCAGGAGAGCCCGCGGCGTCGATCTTCGCCTCACGCCGAAGGCGCAGCGGCGCGACGATCACCAGCACGGCGACCGCGAGCACCGCGATTACGAGGAGGATCTCCACCACGAGGAGGATCTCCACCCCGCAGCGCGCTGCTCAGGCGCGGCCGAGCTCCCGGGCGACGCGGGCGGCGTAGGTGGCGGCCAGGCGGCGCGCTCCGGCAGGCGCCGGCCACAGGGCGATCAGCCCGCCCGCGAAGACGACCAGCGCGCCGAGCCAGATCCACGTGACCAGCGGCGAGACCAGCACGCGGAAGCGGGCAGGCGCCTGCTCGGTGCCATACAGCCTCACCAGCCGGCGCAGCGCCTCACCGAGCGCCGCCTGGCGCTCGCCGACGGGCAACGTTCGCGCCTCTTGGAAGACCCGGTCCCCCTCGCGAGAGATCGCGAGCAGGTTCCGGACGCTGGGCGACACGACCGTCCAGAGGTCGCGCCGCAGTCCCGTGTCCAGACCGACCTCGCTGGTGGCCTCCCCCTCGAAGTAGCGGGAGATCGCGCCCAGGCTCGGATCGTTCGCCGCGAAGAAGCTGCGTTCCGGCCGCAGCGTGATCGGCTCGCGGTTGCCGCGACGGACCCTGAGCACGGCGCCGAGGTCGATCTTCTCGAGCGAGCCGTTCGAGGCGACGTCGAGGTCGCCCGTCGGCCTGACGTACGTGAGCTCGTAGCCGTCCACCCGGGCGGTGTCGCCGGGCCCCAGGCGAACGTCCCGCGCCTCCTGGAACGCGGTGGACGCGGCTATCCCCACGAACAGCAGCGCCACGCCGGCGTGGACGATGTAGCCGCCGTAGCGCCGGCGATTCCGACGCACGAGTGAGACAAGCGCGCGTGGAACGGAGTCCGCGGACATCGCGCGCCGCGCGCGCACGCCGCGCCAGAACTCCTGGCCGACCACCGCGAGCACGAATGCCGCCAGGCAGAACATGATCAGCGCGGTGGGCTTCTCGGCCACATCGCCCGTCGCCAGCAGCACGACCAGCAGGACCCCCGCCGCCGCTCCCGGGAACAGCAGGGCTCGTCGCAGGTTGGCCGCGGTCGCCCGGCGCCAGGCGAAGACCGGGCCGAGCCCGGACAGGAGTGTGAGTACGAGCGCCAGTGGAACCACGAAGCGCCCGAACCAGGGAGGGCCGACCGACGCCGAGCGTCCCGTAATCGCTTCGGAGATGAGCGGGAAGAAGGTGCCCCAGAAGATCACGAAGCAGAGTGCGACCAGAACCAGGTTGTTGAGCAGGAAGACCGCCTCGCGGGAGAGCAGCGAGTCGAGTCGATGCTCGGAGCGCAGCATCGGCAGTCGGCTCGCCACGAGAGCGATCGAGCCGGCGATCATCAACGTGATGAGCACGAGGAACGGGATACCGAGCGTCGAGGCGCCGAAGGCGTGGATGGATTCGAGAATCCCCGAGCGAACGACGAAGGTCCCGAGGATGGCCAGGATCCCCGTAGCCAGCACCAGCGAGACGTTCCAGACCTTCAACATCCCGCGCCGCTCCTGGATCATCACCGAGTGAAGGAAGGCGGTACCGGTGAGCCACGGCATCAGCGCCGCGTTCTCGACGCCGTCCCAGGCCCAGTAGCCGCCCCAGCCCAGCTCCGCGTACGACCAGCGCGCTCCCAGGACCACGCCGATCCCCAGACACAGCCAAGCCCCAAGGGCAAAAGGTCGTGTGGTCCTTATCCACTCGAGGCCGAGGCGCCGAGTGGCGAGCGCAGCCACGGCGAACGCGAACGGCACCGCGAACAGCGTGTAGCCGGAGTAGAGCATCGGCGGGTGGATCATCATGCTCGGGTGGCGAAGCAGCGGGTTGAGCCCCGTGCCCTCGAGAGGGGCCGGGCTTAGCTGCGTGAACGGCGTCTCGAGAAATACGAGCAGGCCGCAGAAGAAGGCGGCTAGTGCGAGCAGCACGGCCGTGGCGTAGGGAGCGATCTCGCGGGCGCGCTTCCGAGTCATGAACAGGACAGCGCTGGACCACCCGCTCAGCAGCACGACCCAGAGCAGTAGCGACCCTTCCTGCGAAGACCAGATCGCGGTGGCCCGGTAGAAGGCCGGTGTCGTGGTCGACGAGTGCGTGGCGACCAGCTCGAAGGAGAAGTCCGATCGCAGGAATGCCAGCTCGAGCAGCGCGAAGCACACGAGGAGCGTGCCCGTGAGCGCATATACCGCGCGCCGGCCGGACGCGATCCACGCACGCCCGTCGAGCCCCCGACGGGTCGTGACGTTTCGTGTCCGCGCGCCGTAGAGCGAGGCGACAATGCCGTAGAGGGCTATGGCGAGGGCCAGGATCAGCAGCGCGCGCCCGGCGAGCAGCACCCGAGCAGTATCTCAGCCCGTCTGTCACTCGCAAGCCACAACGGCCCGCGAGCTCGGGGAGCGGGAACTAACATTGGCTTGTGCGTCGCGGCTTGCCCTTCGCCGTCATCGCCGCCGCCGCGGCACTCGTGCTCCTTCTCGCGTACGGCGTGGCGTCTCAGGGCCCCGATACGTCGATCGACGACGCCGTCTCCCGGGGCGACCGCATCGAGGCCCCCGACGAGTCCCTGCCGGTGCTCGGCGGTCCCGGGGAGAGATCGCTCGCCGACTACCGGGGCAAGGTCGTCGTGCTGAACTTCTGGGCCTCCTGGTGCCCGCCCTGTATCGACGAGCTGCCGCTGCTCGAGCGCACGCAGCGGCGTATCGAGAGCAGAGGGGGCACGGTGCTGGGAGTGAACTACAAGGACGTCCCGGAGGACGCGCTCGGGTTCTCGCGCCGCTTCCGCCTGAGCTATCCGAGCGTTCGGGACCGGGACGGCGAGTATGCCGAGGAGTACGCGACCGTGGGCTTCCCCGAGACCTTCGTGGTCGACCGCCAAGGCAGGATCGCCGCCAGGCGTCGCGGCCCGGTCGACCAGCAGTGGCTCAACACCACGCTTCCGCCACTTCTCGCGGAGGGCGCGTGAGGCGCGTCCTCGCGCTGCTGACGGTGCTGTTGGCGCTCGCGTCTGCGGCGGGAACCCAGGCGGCCGAGCGCCGGGCGTCGCTGCCGGACATCGAGGACGAGGTGATGTGCCTCGAATGCGGAACGGCGCTGAGCCTGTCGAACGCGCCGGTGGCCGAGCGCGAACGGGCGTTCATTCGGCGTGAGATCAGGCGGGGCCGCACCAAGGAGCAGATCAAGGACGCATTGGTGGACCGCTTCGGTCCGGCCGTTCTGGCTCTGCCCGAGGACGAGGGCTTCAGCCTGGCTGCCTATCTGGTCCCGCTGGTGGTCGCCCTGGTCGCGGCGGCCGCCGTGTTCGCCGCCGCCCGTCGCTGGCGCCGCCCACCTCGCCCGGCGCCCGCGCCGACCAGGCTCGATCCGGCCGACGAGCACCGCCTGGACCGCGAGCTGACGGCATACGATCGCGGACTTTCCCGCCACGACGGTCCGCCGGGCTGAGGCTCAACCCTCGGTAGCAAGCAATCGCTCGTCGAGGCGAGCGGCGCCGGCGCGGAGGGCGTCCAGAAGCGCCTCGACCGCCGGCTGACGCACGCTCGAGCGCCGCACGGCGGTGAAGATCGTGCGCCCGAGCGGCTGCCCGGCCGCCGGGAGCGCGGTCACGCCCAGGATCGCTCCGGGGTTTCCGAGCCCCGGCATGAGCGAGGCGGCGTGGCCGGCCGCCACGAGCTCGAGGAGGATCTGGAGGTCGTTGGCGCGGTGCTGGACGTTGGGCTCAAAGCCCGCTCCGCGGCACGCGCGCAGGACCATGTCGGCGAACAGCGTGTCGCTGCGCCCCGTGCACCAGGGCTCGGCCGCGAGCTTCGCGAGCGGAACCGGGCGGCCGCGCCGGGCCAGGGGATGGTGGTCGGGGAGGGCCACGAGGATGGGGTCGCGCCCGAGGTCCTCGCGGCGAAGGCGCGGATCGCGGGGGCGCGGCAGGTAGTCGTACTCCTCGGCGATCACGAGGTCGAGCTCGCCGCCGGCGAGCAGCGGCAGCGACTCCTCGGCCTCCGCCTCGGTGTACTCGATGCGGAGGTCCGGATGTCGCTCACCCAGCTCCGCAATCGCGCGGGGCAGTAGGGCGAGCGCCGCCGTCTGGAAGGCCGACACGCGCACGGTTCCGCGCACGGCGTCCCCGGCGGCCAGCTCCGCCTCGGCCTCCTCGAGGCGCGAGAGGATCTCGTCGGCGTGGCGCACGAGCCGCCGGCCGGCGTCGGTGAGCCGCACGCTGCGACCGACGCGCTCGAGCAGAGTCACCCCGGCCTCGGCCTGCAGGGCGGCGAGCTGCTGCGAGACGGCGGAGGGTGTGTACTGCAGCGCGTCGGCGGCCGCGGCGATCGTGCCGCGGGCGTCCACCTCGCGCAGGACGCGCAGCTTGCGGACATCCAACATGCGTAAGCACAGCTTATGTCTTCCCGAAAGAATGTTGAGTGGGACTTCTGCCTTCCGGGAGTCAAACTGGTCGACATGATCCCCTCCTCACTCACCGTCAGGCAGACCCGCCTCGGCGAGCCCGCCGTCGAGCAGCTCGCCCAGCTCGATTCGGTCAAGCCCCTCACCGGTCTCGTACTGGTCGCCGAGGCAGAGGGCAGGCCGGTTGCCGCGATCTCCGTCGACGACGGCCGCGCCGCCGCGGACCCCTTCCTTCCAGCACCGACGCGGTGGCCGTCCCGCGAATGCGCGCCGCCCAGCTCCAAGCTGGCGTAGACGCCGGCGCCTGGCGTCGTCGTCTCGCCGGGCGGCGCGCGAACCGCAGGCCAGCCGTGCGCGCGGCCTGACGCGGGAGCGGCCCACGATCCTCCCGGGCCGCTCCCGCGCCGGGGCGGGCCCGCGGCGGCCCGGAGCGCCGGCGGCGGTCCGCAAGCGTCGGCGGCGGGCCGGCCCATGCGTTCGCCCTTTTGCTGCCATATCGCGCGGAAGGTCGAACGCGCCAAGAATTCGCGCGCCCGGCGGGCCCCAGCCGGCTGCGAGCGGGACCCTGGAGCCTAAGCCGCGCGCGCGCTCCGCAGCAGCCCGCGGACGTTCAGCAGCTCGGCCAGCTGCACGGCGTTGGTCGCCGCGCCCTTCCGCAGGTTGTCTCCCACGATCCAGAGGTTGAGGCAACGCTCGTGCGAGGGGTCGCGGCGGATGCGGCCCACGAGCACCTCGTCGCGGCCGGCGACGTCGATGGCGGTGGGGTAGAGGCCGTTCGCCGGGTCGTCTACCACGACCACACCCGGCGCGGACGCGAGCAGGTCCCGGCACTCGTCCGGCGAGAGCGGCTCCCGGGTCTGCACGTTGGCCGACACCGAGTGGCCCGTGTACACGGGCACGCGAGCGCAGGTGGCGGACACCGCCACGTCGTCGCGGCCGAGGATCTTGCGCGTCTCGGCCATGCACTTGCGCTCCTCGGTCGTGTAGTCGTCGCCGTCCTTGAAGGTCTCGACCTGCGGCAGCACGTTGAAGGCGATCTGGTGCGGATAGATGACCGGCGCTGGCAGCTCCTGCGCCTCGATCACGGCCTCGGCTTGGCGGTGCAGCTCGTCGACCGCCCTCTGCCCCGTCCCCGACACGGCCTGGTAGGTCGACATCACCACCCGCTCGATTCCCGCCGCGCGGAGGATCGGACCCAGTGCCATCACCGTCTGCATGGTCGTGCAGTTGGGGTTGGCCACGAGGCCGCGGTGCCTCTCGAGCGCCTCAGGGTTCACCTCCGAGACCACGAGCGGAACGTCCTCGTGCATCCGCCACCGCGAAGAGTTGTCGACCACGACCGCGCCCGCCGCCGCAAACCTGGGCGCCCACTCGGCGCTGACCGTCGAGCCGGCGGAGAAGAGCGCCAGGTCGAAGCCCTGGACCTCGTCCTCGTTCAGCGGCTGGACCGTCAGATCGACGTCTCCCCAGTCGATCGTCCGCCCCGCGGAGCGCTCGGAGGCGAACGGGACGACCTCGTCCGCCGGGAAGCTGCGCTCGCGCATCACGCCGAGCATCGTGGAGCCCACGGCCCCGGTGGCGCCGACGATGGCTATACGCACAAGTGGTGCCTCCGGTGAGTCCGTGCCCGGTTTGGCGAGCTCCGGGGGCCGCCAGGCAAGGAGGCGGGGAGGGTGCAATGCCTGAAACGGCATTGCCCCGACCGACGACGCCGCATGGCGGCCATCCGGGGCCGCCGAAGCGGGTGCGGACTTGCCGGAGGTGCCACTAGGCGACCTTCGGACGGTGCACGCCCGCGACGTCCTCGGGTAGCACCGCGTCGGCGCCGAGGTGGAACGCCGTGTGCAGCTCGCGCACCGCGGTCGCGACCTTCTCCTCGCGCACGACGCAGGAGATCTTGATCGGCGAGGTGGAGATCATCTCGATGTTGACGCCGGCGTCTCCCAACGCCTTGAAGGTGGTGTGGGCGACGCCGGGATGGCTCTTCATTCCCGCGCCGACGACGGAGACCTTCCCCATCCGCTCGTCGGTCTGGATCTCCCCGAGACCGAGCTCGTCACGGAGCACGGCCAGCGATTCGCGCGCGGCGTCGAGATCGTCGCGTGGCACGGTGAACGACATATCGGCCAGGTGGCCGTCGGTCTGAGGCTCGTTCTGGATGATCATGTCCACGTTGACGTTGGCGCCTGCGAGCGCTCCCATGACCGCGGCCGCGATGCCGGGCTCGTCGGGCAGCCCAGTAAGGGTGATGCGCGCCTCGGAGGTCGAGTGGGTGACGGCTGTGACAAGTGGGCGTTCCATGGTCTGGTCCTCGTCGACAACGAAAGTACCGGGTCCGTCCTCGAAGCTCGATCGGCAGTGGATGCTGACCGCGTGGTTGCGGGCGTACTCGACGGAGCGGAGCTGGAGCACACCTGCGCCGCTGGCCGACATCTCGAGCATCTCCTCGAAGGTGACTACCGGGAGCTTGCGAGCGCCCGGCACGATGCGCGGGTCGGCGGTAAAGACCCCGGCGACGTCGGTGTAGATCTCGCAGACCTCCGCCCCGAGCGCCGCCGCCAGGGCCACCGCGGTGGTGTCCGATCCGCCGCGTCCGAGCGTGGTCACGTCGAGGGAGCTCTGCGACACGCCCTGGAACCCGGCCACCAGCACGATCTTCCCGCTCTCCAGCGCGTCGCGGATGCGGTGGGCCTTGACCTCGAGGATGCGCGCCTTGGTGTGGCCGCTGTCGGTCACGATCCCGGCCTGCGAGCCGGTGAGCGAGATCGCCTCGCGGCCGAGGTCGTTGATCACCATCGCGGCCAGTGCGCACGACACACGCTCGCCGGTCGAGAGCAGCATGTCCATCTCACGCGGGTGGGGCCGGGGGGAGACCTCGTGCGCGAGCGAGATCAGCTCGTCGGTGTGCTTGCCGCGCGCCGACAGGACGGCCACCACGCTGTTGCCCTCCTGCGCGCTCTGCACGATCCGGCGCGCGGCGCGCTTGATGCGCTCGGCGTCGGCCACGGAGGTGCCGCCGAACTTCATCACCACCGTCTGAGCGCCGGCTTCGGGCACGGCGCTGAACGATAGTGGCGATAGCCTCGCCGGCCGTTGCCCCGCTGGACCAGGCCGTGGAGCGAATCCTGCTGGCGAAGGAGCGGTACGAGCTCATCCGCTAGGCCAACTCGACCTCCACCCGATTGTCATTGAAGGTCGGTGCGTTGCCGGCCTCCGTGAGCGCCTGCGAGGTCGTGGCCTGCGCGCTCCTGCCGTCCGTGTAGTCGCGGTTCCACCAGCCCATCGGGGCCACGGGCACGCCGGGTCGGGCATCGTCGGAGACGCGGGCGAGGCACGAGAAGTCGCCGCGATCGTTGAACACCCGGACGCGGGCGCCGTCCTCGATCCCGCGGGGCGCGGCGTCGTCGGGGTGGAGTACGAGCTCCGGGGTGGGCTGGGCGGAGTGCTGGCGGCGCTGGTTGGCGAACGTCGAGTTGAGAAACAGGTGCGTCTTGGGGGTCACGAGCGCGAGAGGGAAGCGCTCCGCCCGAGCCTCGTCGGCCACCTCGGCGGGCGGGAGGTAGTCCGCGTGCAGGACCGCCCGGCCGGTGTCGGTGCCGAAGCCCCCTTCGGCGTGCGGCCGCGGGCCCTGGCCAAGGTCGATCTTCGTCCAGCCGCGCTCGCGCAGCCCGTCCTCGTCGAACCCCGCGAGCAGGCGGTCGACGAGCTGCTCGTCGCTCTCCTGGAAGGCGGGGTCGTCGAGGCCGAGGCGGGTCGCGAGCACACGGAAGATCTCCGTGTTCGGCTTGGCCTCCCCGAGCGGCTCGATCGCCGGCTCGTTCCAGGTCATGTAGTGGTGGCCCCACGAGAACACGACGTCCAGATGCTCGAGCTGGGTCGTAGTGGGCAGGACGACGTCGGCGTATGCGGCGGTGTCCGTCATGAACTGCTCGATCACGACCGTGAACAGGTCGTCGCGACGCAGCCCTTCGAGGACGCGCTGCTGGTCCGGCGCGATGACGGCGGGGTTGGAGCTCCAGCAGACGAGCGCCTTGACCGGCGGGACGAGCTGCGGGTCGGTGAGCGACTGGCCGAGCTGCGACATGTTGATGCTTCGCACTGGTCCGGGACGCAGATCCTCGCGTTCGAGCGGCCGGGAGCTGAGGGCGTCCGCTGTGGCGGTCGGGATGTACGAGCAGCCGCCGCCTCGGTCCCGCCACGCCCCGGTGAGACAGGCGAGCGAGGCGATCGTCGAGTATGCGCTCGGCGCGCCCATGTGCCGCTGGGCGCCGACGCCGAGCCGAACGAGCGCGGGCCGGGTCTCCGCGAACTCGCGCCCCACCCTCGCGATCGTCTCAGACTCGACGCCGCAGATCTCCGCCCAGTGCTCCACCTCGTGCTCAGCGAGCCGGGACAGCAATTCGTCGTAGCCCTCGGTGTACGCGCGGCACCAGTCCTCGTCGTGGAGGGCGGCATCGAAGACCGCGCGCATCATGCCTACGGCCAGCGCGGCATCGGTCCCGGGCAGCGGGCGCAGGTGCTCGTCCGCGATCCGGGCGGTGCGGCTGCGGAACGGATCCACGACAACCAGGCGGGCGCCCGCCTTGCGCGCGTCGAGCAGCTTGCGCCACAGGTGGGGCGCCGTGGACATCGGGTTCCAGCCCCAGATCAGCAGGTAGCGAGCGTGAGGCCACTCCTCGGGATCGACCTCGGGCGAAACGCCGTGCGCCGCCACCACCCCGGTGATGCCGGCCGTGGCGCAGACGGTCCGCTCGAGCGCCGAGGCGCCGAGCGCGTTCATCACCCGGGCGCTCATCGTGTTCGCCTGGATCAGCCCCTGGGTGCCCATGTACGAGTACGGCAAGATCGACTCGCCGCCGAACTCCTCGCGCGCCCGCAGCAGCTGGTCCGCCACTCGCTCGAGCGCCTCGTCCCAGGACGCGCGCCGGAAACCGTCGTCTTCCCGAAGCAGCGGATGAAGGATCCGCTCGTCCGAGTACACGCGGTCCAGGTAGTTCGAGACCTTGCCGCAGAGGAAGCCGACAGTGATCGGATGGTCGGGATCGCCCGCGACCTGAGTGGCCCGCCCGTCCTCGACGGTCGTGTGCATCGCGCAGGTGTCGGGACAGTCGTGCGGGCAGGCGCCGCGGACGATGCGAGTGGCCACGTGCAACATCATCGCGTAACGTCGCCGCGATGATCCCGACGCCCCGCAAGCCCATCGTGGACGGCCGCCCGGTGCGGGACACGGCGCTCGCTCGCCTACGCGGCCGCATTCAGGGCCTGCTGGTGTCGTCAGGGGAGCGCCAGGAGGCCGATCTCGAGCGCCTGCTTCGCTCGGGGCCGGGTGTCACCAGGGCGAACACGGTGGCCGTGGCCAGTCCCAAGGGCGGGGTCGGCAAGACGACGATCGCGTTCCTGGTGGGCAGCATGCTCGCGAGCCACAGGCTGCTGAGCGTTGTCGCGGTCGACGCCAACCCGGAGTTCGGCACGCTCGCCGACCTCGCCTCAGACCACCGAGGCGAACGCTCGCTCGCGGACCTCCTCTTCGAGCTCGACGACGTGGCGACCGCCGCCCAGCTTCGCCGCTACGTGTCGCAGCTCCCTTCCGGGCTCCACCTGCTCGCCGCTCCCCACGCCGCGGTCACTCCCGGCGAGTACGGACGACTGCTCGCGTTCCTGTCGATCTTCTACGAGGTCGTGATCCTCGACCTCGGCACCGGCCTCACGGCGCCGGTAGCGAGCCTCGCGCTGGAGCGCGCGGACCAGCTCGTCCTCGTGACCACTCCCGATCTGATGGCTTCGCAGCTCTCGCTGTCGGCGCTCGACCACCTCGAGCGAGAGCGGACGACCCTGCTCGTGAACAAGGCGCCATCCGGAATGCCGACCCCGCGCACTCTTCATCGCTCCGTCGTCTTGCCCCATGACGAGCAGCTTCAGCTCATGCTCGACACCGGGACCTACTCGCTCGGAGCCCTCCCTCGGAACGTGCGCGTTCCCGTGAAGCGACTGGCGCTCGCCGTATCGGAGCAGCTCGTCTAGCGATGGATCCCCGCCCAGCGGCGGATCTCTACCTCCAAACGCGCAAAGGAGGCAGAGATGAGGAAGACGAGATGGGTTGTCGCTCTCACGGGGATCGGGTCGCTCATGGCGGCGCTCGACACCCTGGTCGTGTCGACTGCCCTCAGCACCATTCGGCTCGACCTGCACGCCTCGGTCGAGCAGCTCGAGTGGACGGTCAACGCCTACAACCTGAGCTTTGCGGTGCTGCTGATCACAGGCGCCGCGCTCGGCGATCGTTTCGGTCGCCGGAGGCTGTATGCCGTCGGCCTGGGGCTCTTCGCTGCGGCGTCCGTGGCCAGTGCTCTGGCGCCGGACGTCGGCTGGCTGATCGCGGCGCGCGGCGTGCAGGGCGCGGGCTCCGCATTGATCATGCCGCTCGGCCTCGCATTGCTGAGTGCCGCGTTTCCGCGCGCACGGCGCGGAGCGGCAATCGGGATCTTCAGCGCGATCACCGGTCTGGCCGTGGCCAGCGGACCGCTCGTCGGCGGCGCGATCGTCGAGGGCCTGGCGTGGCAGTGGATCTTCTGGATCAACGTCCCGATCGGGCTGCTGGCGATCCCGTTCGTGCTCGGGAAGATGGACGAGAGCTTCGGACGCGACACCGCGCTCGACATCCGTGGGCTCGCCCTCATCACCGCGGGCGCGCTCGGGATCGTATGGGGGCTGGTGCGTGGCAACCAGGCCGGCTGGGGAAGCGTCGAGGTCATCGGATCCCTCGCGTCAGGCCTGGTCCTCGTCGCGGGCTTCGTCGCCTGGGAGCTGCAGGCTCGTGAGCCGATGCTGCCGATGCGCTTCTTCCGGAACCGGGCGTTCTCGGCCGGCAACGCGGCCATCTTCTTGACATTTGCGTCGCTGTTCGGCGCCGTGTTCTTCTACGCCCAGCTGCTGCAAACCGCGCTTGGCTACGGGCCGCTCGGCACCGGCCTCCGGCTGCTGCCCTGGACCGCGACCTTCATGACGGTCGCCCCCGTGGCCGGCGCGCTCGCAGACAGGATCGGCGAGCGGCCCCTGATGGTCGGCGGGCTGTCGCTGCAGGCAACGGGGATGGCCTGGCTCGCGTTGATCGTCGAGCCCGGGATGAGCTACTCGCAGATGCTCGCGCCGTTCATCGTCGCCGGCGTCGGCATCTCGATGGCGATCCCATCGGCGCAGAACTCGGTCGTCGGCTCGGTCGCGCTCGACGCGATCGGCAAGGCCGCGGGCGCGAACAGCATGATGCGCGAGCTCGGCGGCGTGTTCGGGATCGCGGTCGTCGTCGCTGTCTTCGCCGGCGCGGGCGGATACGCGTCGGCGGCTTCGTTCGTCGACGGCTTCGGCCCGGCGATCGGCGTCGCCGCGGGCCTGGCGCTGGCCGGGGCGCTCGCGGGCCTGGCGCTGCCGAGCAGGCGCATGGGCGGCGCCCCCGCCCTCGTAGCGTCGGCGCCCGCTGTCGAGGCGGAGTGCGCGCAATGAAAAGGGTCATGGTCCGCTACAAGGTCACGCCGGATCGGGTGTCCGAGAACGTGGAACTGGCGCGGGCGGTATACGAAGAGCTCCGTCGCACCCACCCGGCTGGGCTGCGCTGCGACTAGCGCGATGAAGCCTTCGGATCCCAACCAGGTCGTGCACCTCGAACTGCATACGCGCGACCTACCGCGGGCGCGGGCGTTCTACTCGGAGCTCTTCCGCTGGCGCTCAGAGCGGGTCGAGAGCACAAGCGGTTCCTACCTGGCGCTGGAGCTCGGGGGCGGTGTCGGCGGCGGCATCGTCGAGTGCGGCACCTCGCGCTCGCTGTGGCTCCCGTATGTCGAGGTCGCCGAGATATGCCATGCGACCGCGCGCGCGAGCGAGCTCGGGGCGCAGGTCCTCTTCCAGCCCCGCGAGTGCCCGGCGGGCTGGCGCAGCGTTGTCGCCACGCCGGCGGGCGGGGAGATCGCCTTCTGGCAGCAGAAGGGCACGCGAGGATGAACGAGCAGGAATTGCTGGCGGCGGCGCGAGAGGGCAGCGAGGACGCATTCGCACAGCTGATCGAGCCCTACCGCGGTGAGCTGAACGCGCACTGCTACCGGATGCTCGGCTCCGTTCACGATGCCGAGGACGCCGACATCGACGCGCTCGCCGCCTGCCTTGCCGAGGACGCCGCCCTGACGATGCCTCCGCTGCCGACGTGGTATCGCGGCCGCGACGCGTTCGCGGCGTTCCTGCGCGACCGGCCCCTCAGCGGCAAGTTCCGCTGGCGCGTCATTCCAACACGGGCAAATGGCCAGCCGGCTGTCGGCCACTACATCTGGGACGATGAGGCGGCCGCGTTTGTGGCGCACGGTGTTGTCGTACTCACGCTGGACGGCGACCGGATCGGCGAGATCACGATCTTCCGCGATCCCGAGGTCCTCACGTGCTTCGCTTTGCCCGCTACAGCGCCTGTCGGCCTCTGAGGGCGCGGCCCAGCGTGATCTCGTCGGCGTACTCGAGGTCGGAGCCCACGGGCAGGCCGCTCGCCAGGCGGGTGACAGCGACGTCGGGCGCCCGCTCGTGCAGGGAGTCCGCTAGATAGAGGGCGGTGGCCTCACCGGTGGTTGTCGCGTTCGTGGCGATCACCACCTCGCGCACCGCCGCGCCGTTGTCGACGCGCCCGAGCAGCTCGGCGATGTGCAGATCCTCGGGATCGACGCCGTCGATCGGCGACAGCGCTCCACCCAGCACGTGGTAGCGGCCCTGGAACTCGCCCGAGCGCTCGATCGGGATGACGTCGCTCGGCTGCTCGACCACGCAGATCGTCGCCGCCTCGCGGCGCTCGTCCTGGCAGATGCGGCAGGTGGCCTCGGTGGCGAGGTTGAAGCAGACCTCGCAGTGGCCGACGGTCTCCTTGACCTCGCGGATGGCGTCGGCCAGCGCAAGCGCCTCCTCCTCGGACGCGCTGAGGATGTGGAAAGCGAGCCGCTGAGCGGTGCGCTGCCCGATGCCGGGCAGACGCGCGAGCTCGGTGATCAGACGGTTGACCGGCGCTGCGAACAGACCGCCAAGCGTATCTCCGGGGTCGGTCGGCCCAGACCTAGAGACCCGGCAGGCCCAGGCCGCCGAGGCCGCCCGGGCCGGCAAGCCCGCCGGTGGCGGCCCCCATCTTGCTCGCCGCCAGCTCCTGCGCCGAGCGGATCGCCTCGTTCACCGCCGCCTGGACCATGTCCTGGAGCAGCTCGACGTCGTCGGGGTCGATGGCCTCCGGGTCGATCCGGAGTTCCTTCAGCTCGAGGTCCCCGCTGATCTTCACGGTGACCATGCCGCCGCCCGCGCTCGCTTCGACAACCTCGTTCTTGAGCTCCTCCTGGGCCTTCATCATCTCGGCCTGCATCTGCTGGACCTGGCGCATCATCTGGTTCAGGTTCGGCTGCTTGGCCATCGCTACTCCTCGTGGTCGGACTCGAAGACTTCCTCGGCGCCGAACTCGGTGCGCAGGCGCTCGATGAGCTCGGCCTCCTCCAAGGTAGCCGGGCCGCCGACCCTTGCGGTGTCGCTCAGCTCGAATGCCAGCCCTGGCGTGCGGCCGGTGAGTCCGCGCAGAGCGCCCTGGATCAGCTCGCGGCCCGCCTCCGCCTTCTTCTTCACGAAGGCCGCGTCCGAGGGGAAGGCGACGGTGATCCGATCGCCCTCGACCGCCACCGGCCGCGCCGCCGCCAGCGCCGCTCCGAGCATGCCGTTCTGCTCCGCGACGGCCTCGCCCACGGCCGGCCACAGGGCCTCGAGCTGCTCGAGCTCCAGCGTGGGTGTGGGCACTTCGTCCGGCTCTTCCTCCGGCTCGGCGGCCACTGCGGCGGCCGCCGGAGCGCCCCGCGGCGCGCCATCCCCACCGGCCGCACGGGGCGGAGCGGCCGACCCGCCGGCGGTGGGCGCGGGCGCCGCCGCGTCCAGCCGGCCCTCCAATTGCTCGATCCGGAACATCAGCGCCTGGAGCGAGAGGTCCGCCTGCGGTTGGGTTGCCTTCAGCAGCGCCATCTCGAGCTGGATGCGCGGCTCGGAGCCGTCCTTGACCGCCGCGATCGCCGCCGCCAGGAAGTCGATCGCGCGCAGGATCTCGCCCTGAGTGAAGCGCTCGGCCTGGGAGGCCAGGCGGTCGGTCTGCTCCGCGGTGACCGAGAACGACTCGGGCACCTCGCCGAGCGTCTGCACCACGAAGAGGTGCCGCAGGTGCGCCGTGAGGTCGCGCATGAACTGGGTGAAGTCGCGGCCGGAGTCGGACAGGCGCTGGACCACGAGCAGCGCGGCCTTCGGGTCGCGCTCCGCGAGCGCCTCCCCCGTGTCGAGCACCATCTCGGCATCAGCTACCCCGAGGATGTCGAGCACGTCCTCGAGCTTCACCTCCGGGCCGCCGTAGGTGACGAGCTGCTCGAGCGTGCCGAGCGCGTCGCGGAAGCTGCCCGTGGCCGCCCGGGCGAGCATCCCCACGGCGGGGTCGGGGATCTCGATCTTCTCCTCGGCCGCCACGCGCCGCAGCACGCTCGCGATCTGTTCGAGCGAGGGGCGATGGAAGTCGAAGCGGTGGCAGCGATCGACGATCGTCGGCGGGACCTTGTGCGCCTCGGTGGTCGCGAGGACGAAGACGACGTGCGCCGGCGGCTCCTCCAGCGTCTTCAGGAAGGCGTTCCACGCCTGCGTCGTCAGCATGTGCGCCTCGTCGAGGATGTAGACGCGCTTGCGGCCCTGCATCGGCGCCAGCGCCACGTTCTCCCGCAGTTCGCGGATGTCGTCCACGGAGTTGTGGGAGGCGGCGTCCATCTCGACGACGTCGAGCGAGGTCCCCGCGAGGATGGCCCGCGCGGACGGTGCGTCGGGATCGAAGTCAGGGGTGGGCTCGCCCTCGGCGTTCAGCGCGCAGGCCAGCAGCTTCGCCATCGAAGTCTTGCCCGTGCCCCGCGAGCCGATGAAGAGGTAGGCGTGGTGGACCTTGTCGAGCGCGATCGCGTTGCGCAGCGTGCGGACGATGTGCTCCTGGCCGACCACCTCGTCGAAGGTGCGGGGACGGTGGCGGCGGTAGAGCGAAAGCATCGGTCGCCCCATGCTAGTGGCGAGGCGGACAGCCGGCGGATATGGTTCCCGCGGGCCGCGGATGATCGACTCCATGCTCGTCGCAACGGACGGATCCGAGACTGCCGCGAAGGCCGTCTCGGAGGCCGCTGACCTCGCCGCGGGCACCGGCGCGCGCGTGTACGTCATGACCGCCTACCAGCCGCTTCGCGCCAAGGTGTCCTCGGGCCGCACGGTCTCTCCAGAGGTCGGCGACTGGCACCTGGCGCAGGACTCGCAGGCGGACTCGATCCTCGACGCGGCCTGCGCCACCCTCCGCCTCCGCGGCGTCGAGGCCGAGCCGCACGCGCGCAAGGGCGACCCCGCGGACGCCATCATCGACCTCGCGGAGGAGCTCGGCACGGACCTCATCGTGGTCGGGAACAAGGGGCTGACCGGGGCGCGCCGCTTCCTGCTCGGCAGCATCCCGGACAAGGTGTCCCACCACGCTCCCTGCAGCGTCCTGATCGTCTATACGACGTAGCGACATCCCCTCTCCTGTGGCGCTCCGGGGGGATTTAGTCTCCGCCGGCGACGGTTGAGCCGCCCTGTCCGGGTCGCCCCGACCTGAACAACCTCCTGAACGCTCCCTGCGGCGACCAGCTCGGGAGCTTGTCACTGCTCATCGGCCAAACCTCGCGAGGTTCGCGAGCGAGGGCACCGCGCGTGAGGTTTTCCACGCTCCGCCCTCGAGCCACCCACGCCAAACCGGCCGGCGGAGACCAACCCTTGGGCGAGCCCAGGGGGAAGCAAGAGGGGCGACACCTAGAGCAGGTCCAGCGCCGCCCCCACCACCGTCTCCGCGTCGATCCCGTGGTGGCGGTACACCTCCTCGAGGTCGCCCGACTGCCCGAACCGGGTCACTCCGAGCGGTGTGAGGGGCACTCCGTTGACCGCCGCCAGGAAGGCGAGCGCGCTGGGGGCGCCATCCAGCACCGTGACCATCGGGGCGGAGCGCTCGGCGGGCAGCAGCTCGTCCAGGATCTCGTTGTCGTCCTCGCCGAGGCCGGCGCGCGAGCGAAAGGCGCGGAAGAGCAGGTCCGCGCTCGTAACGCAGATCACCTCGGTCTCGTCGCCTAGCACCTCGGCGGCTTCGATCACCTCGGGCATCACGGCCCCCATGCCCACGAGCGTCAGGCGGGGCCGCCCGCGGGCATGCCGGAGCGGATAGCCGCCCGCCAGCACCATCTCGCGCCGATCGTCTCCCGGATCGAGCGACTGGTCCAAGGGCCGGGTCGAGAGGCGGAAGTAGGCGGACTCGCCGCCGGGGCGGCCGAGCCGCGAGAGCGCGTGCAGCAGGGTCCACTCCAGGTCCTGGCCGAACGCCGGCTCCCAGAAGGTGCATCCGGGCTGGCCGATCCCGATCGACGGCGTGACGATCGACTGGTGCGCGCCGCCCTCCGGCGCGAGCGAGACGCCGGAGGGAGTGCCGACCAGGATCGACTGCCCGCCGGCGTACATCCCGAACGACCACGGCTCGAGCGCCCGCCCGACGAAGGGGTCGTAGATCGTGCCGATCGGGAACAGTGGCTGCCCGTAGCGGCTCCAGGTGACCCCCAGCTCGCCGAGCAGTCCGACGAGGTTGGTTTCCGCGATCCCCAGCTCGATGTGACGGCCGCGCAGAGTCTCGTGCCAGTGCACGAGCGTCTGGCGGTCGTCGGCGAACCAGTCGCGCCGCTCGCCCACGGACCAGATCTCGGCCTTGTTGATCCAGCCGCCGAGGTTGGTCGAGGACGCGACGTCCGGGCTCACCGTCACCACCCGCTCGGCCACCTCGGGGGCGTCGTGCACGAGGTCGACGAAGAAGCGGCCGAACGCCTGCTGGGTCGACTCGCGGCCGCGATGCTGTCGTCCGAGCGCGGGCGGCACGCGCGGGGGCTCGCGCGGTTCGGGGTCGTCGCGGGCGAGTGCGGCGGCGGCCGCGGCGCACAGCTCGGCCTCGGGGCTGTCCGGCGGGAAGGAGGCCCACGGGTCGTCGGGATCCGCGCCCAGCTGGGCGCCGAGCTCGGCGAACTGCTCCTTCGTGAGCAGCGCCGAGTGGTTCTCGGGATGACCCTCGATTGGCAGCGACCAGCCCTTGATCGTGTAGGCGAAGATCACGGTCGGCCTGTCGTGGTCGACCGCGCGGTAGGCCTCGATTAGCTGTTGCAAGTCGTGGCCGCCGAGATCGCGGAAGGCCGCCCGCAATTCGCCGTCCTCGAGCTCGCCGACCAGCTTCGCCAGCTTGCGCCCGCGCCCCGGCAAGCGCTCGCGCAGCTCCCCGGGCTCGGCTCGAAGCAGGCGCTGGTACTCCTCGTTCGGCATTAGGTCTATGCGCCTCTTCAGCTCCGCGCCGCCCGGGCGCCGGAACAGCTCGTCCAGGCGGCGGCCGTACTTGACCGTGAGGCACTGCCAGCCGGCGGCCTCGAACATGCCCGCCAGGCGGCCGAAGGCGATGTCGGGTACCACCCGGTCGAGCGACTGACGGTTGAGGTCGATCACCCAGAGCACCTCGCCGAGCTTCGCCACGCTTGGGTCGGCGATCGCCTCCCACACCGCGCCCTCGTCCAGCTCAGCATCGCCCAGCAGGGCGATGTGGCGGCCCATCGGCGGCGCCTCGAAGCGGTGGTGCTCGAGATAGCGACGCGCGATCGCCCCCCAGATCGGCGCCGTCGCCCCTATGCCGACAGAGCCGGTGGAGTAGTCGACGGGGTCGGGGTCCTTCGTCCGGCTCGGGTAGCTCTGCAGCCCGCCGAAGGCCCGCAGCGACTCGAGGTAGCGCGGCTCGAGCCGGCCGAGCAGGTAGTTGATCGCGTGCAGTGCAGGCGAGGCGTGCGGCTTCACGGAGACGCGATCCTCCGCGCGCAGCTCGCTGAACCAGAGCGCGGTCATCAGGCTGACCATCGACGCGCTCGACGCCTGGTGGCCGCCCACCTTCACGCCCGAGCGGTTCTCGCGCACCCGGTTGGCGTGGTGGACGATCGCGGTCGCGAGCCACAGCACGCGCCGCTCGACGGCCTGGAGCGTCTCGAGGTCAGTCGCGACGGGCGGCGGCGATGGCGCTGTCGTGGTCCATGAACCACTCATGCAATGCGATCTTCCCATCCTTTACGGTGAAGATGACCGCGATCGGCATCCGCCCGTCGATCCCGCTCGCTCGGCCGCGCGAGATCCAGGCGCCGATGGCGAGGACCTTGTCGCCAAGCACCTCGACTCGATCGAGTTCGGCAGTGCTCGACTCCCAGACTTGGCGCCAGTCCTCGATGCTGGCGCGGATCTCCCCCGGGCCGCGCCAACGCCCGGCTCGGGCCAGTCGGGGCTGGTGACTATCGCGGCGTCGTCGGCGTAGAGGGCGAACACCCCGTCGATGTCGGCGGCGTTCCAGCGCTCGAGGAGCCTTCGAATCAGGGCGACGTTGTCCATGGCCAGAAAGCGGACCGTGCACCCGCCTTTGAAGCCGGCCCCCGGGCGTGCCCGCCGGTCATCGGCTCCGGCCAGGCTGATCCGCGGCGCACGGACGGTATCGCTTAAGGCTGCTTCCTCCCGGATCTGACCTGGTTCGCGAGCGCCCGCCGCGCGGGACCCGGCCATCGACGCCTCTGTCCGGCGTACTGGCCCCGAAAGCCAAACCCCTCGGACGGGGATTCAGCCCCGCTAGAGCGGATTGCGGGTGACAGGGCACCGCTACCTCCCCGCCTAGCACGGTCCACGCAGAAGCATAGTGCTTCCTGTCGCAGGTCCCGGCGTGTTTGGCGAGGGAAAATCAAGCCGGCCGAGGACGGACGGAGCGTGGCGCACTCGGAGAGTGCGCGAGCGACCGAGGACGACGACTGGGCGCAGATTTGCAGCCGCCGAACGCGGCGGTACTTGCGGCGGGGAGCACTTAGCCTTCGTTGTCCCACACCACCGGAAGGAGTCCCATGGCCCTGCGTACGACCGTTTCCACCGATCAGGCCCCCGCGGCGATCGGCGCCTACAGCCAGGCGATTCGGACCGGCAGCCTTCTGTTCTGCTCGGGCCAGGTCGCGCTCGACCCGTCCACCGGGGAGCTCGTGAAGGAGGACGTGGCCGGGCAGACGCGGCGCTGCCTCGAGAACCTGAGCGCGGTATGCGACGCGGCCGGCGCCTCGCTCTCTCAGGCGGTCCGCTGCACGGTCTACCTGGCCGACATGGACGACTTCGCGCGCATGAACGAGGCGTACCAGGGCTTCTTCGAACTGGACGATCCGCCCGCGCGCGTTGCGATCGGCGTCGCAGCCCTCCCGCGGGGCGCCGATGTGGAGATCGACGCGATCGTCGCGCTCTAGTCGTCTAAGAGGCTGTCTCAGAACCCCGCGTGTGCGGCTGGCGAGCGCCGGATCAAGCGGGGCAAGGACGCAGGGAGGCGGCCACACCTGGAAGGTATGGCGCCGACCGAGGACGCCGCACCGCGCAGATCCGCCGCCGCCAGACGTGCGCGGGGGGTTCTGAGACAGCCTCTAAGTCACGCGCTGCGGGCTCGCGTCGACCTCGCGGTGCTCGCCCCGCTCGACCAGCTCACGCAGCCGGTCGAGTGCGTCCCACACATCGACGACTCGGGTGTAGAGGGGCGGCACGCCGAGCCTGATCGAGTCCGGCCCGCGGAAGTCCGGAATCACGCGGGCGCGCTCGATCATCGCGCGCGAGATTCGCCACGCCTCCTCGTGACGCAGCGAGACGTGGGCGCCCCGGCGCTCCGGATCGCGCGGGGATGCGAGCTCGAACCCCAGCGGGGCGAGCCAGTCGTCGTGGAGCTCGACGATCAGGTCCGTGAGCGCGATCGCCTTCTTGCGGAGCGACGCGACCCCGGCGTCCGCCACCAGCTCCAGGCCGACCCGGACCGCGGTGAGGTCGAGTATCGGAGGCGTTCCCGCCATGAAGCCGCGGATGCCTGGCTCGGGGTCGTAGGACCGCTCCATCGCGAACTGCTCGCGCTGGCCGAACCAGCCCTGGATCGGCGTCCGCAAATCCTCCTGCAGCTCCTCGCGCACGTAGAGGAACGCCGGCGCGCCCGGGCCGGCGTTCAGGTACTTGTAGGTGCAGCCGACGGCCAGCTCGACGCCCCATTCGGTCAGCTCGATCGGCACGACGCCCACCGAGTGCGACAGGTCCCACAGCACCCGCACGCCGGCCTCGCGTGTAATGGTCTCGACGTCGGCGAGCGCACCGGAGCGGTAGCCCACGTGCGATAGGCAGAGGAGGCCGACGTCGCCCCCCGCGCACGCCCTCGCCACGTCCTCCAGCTGCGGGCCCTCGACCGGGTCCGGCTCGAACAGCCGCAGCTCCAGGCCGCGCTCGCGCGCGAGGCCCTCGAGGACGTAACGGTCGGTGGGGAAGTTGTGCGCGTCGGTGACAATCGCGCGGGAGCGGTCCGCGACGTCGAGCGCCGCGGAGGCGAGCTTGAAGAGATTGACCGTGGTCGAGTCGGAGACGATCACCTCACCGGGGCGCGCACCGAGTGCGACGCGGGCCAGCTCGTCGCCCACCCGCTCGGGAAGGTCGATCCAGTCGTGCCAGGCGCGGACGAGCCGCGAACCCCATTGGTCGACGACCGCGCCCAGCCCCTCGCGGGTGGCCACCGGCAGCCGCCCGAGCGAGTTGCCGTCCAGGTAGATCGTGTCCGGATCGTCGATCACGAACCGATGCCGAAAGGCCGCGAGGGGGTCGGAGCCGTCCAGGTGCTCGGCGCGCTCGCGCGGTATCACCGCTTCTCCAGCCAGCCGACGACCGCCGCCCACGCCCGGCTTCCGGGGTCGAGATGCTCCTCGTGCCCGCACCCCGCGAGCTCGACCAGGTCGCACGGATCGCCGGCGTAGGCGGCTCGCTCCGCGTAACTCCGGGCGAGCGCGATCGGCACCACCTCGTCGGAGTCGCCGTGCACGAGCAATTGAGGCAGGCCGAGCGGCAGCCGCTCAAAGGGCGACGCCAGGTCGTATCGCCCGGGCCACCTCACGGGCGAGCCGCCCAGCAGCTTCTCGGCCGCCCGCCGCGACAGGCGGAGTCGGGCCGCCTCGCGGAGGTCGACCACGCCGCCCTGCGCCACGGCGCCGGCAAGCCGCACGGCCGGGTCGGCGCCTGGTGCTTCGGGCGGCAACCCGCCGCGTGCCGCCGCCCAAAGGGCAAGCTGGCCACCGGCCGAGTGGCCGATGCCGACGACGCGCGCGAGGTCGAGCGGCTCGTCCAGCGTCCCCAGCTGATCGATTCCGGCGGCGACGTCCTCGAACGTCGCGGGCCACCCGCCCCGGCTGCGGATGCCGAGGCGGCGATACTCGAGGTTCCAAACCGCCCAGCCGCGGTCCGCGAGATCGGAGACGAGCAGGTCCTCGAGCCGCAGCCGGTACCGCGCCCGCCAGAACCCGCCGTGGATCAGGACGGCGACGGGCCACGACGAGCTGCTCGCAGGAGGCGTCAGCTCCCCGAACTGGTCCCGGCGGGGCCCGTACGAGTACGTTCGAGCCGCGATCCGCGCAGTATCGCCGTTATCGGCGCGGGGCCCGGTGCGGCGCCCTCGCCCGTAGGAAGCGATCGACCACACGCACGAACCCGCGCCGATGCTCGAGGAAGAAACCGTGGGCGGCGTCCAGGTAGACGCGGAGCCGGGCATTCGGGATGGCGCGCGCGAGGTAGCGCTGGTTGGCCACCGGCAGCAGCCGGTCGAGCGCTCCCGCAGCCACGAGCACCGGCAGCCGGAGCCGCCTCAGCGGACTCCCCGACGGATCGCCGCCGCTCACCCAGGTGGAGCTTGCCGCGAGCTGCGCGCGCGTGATCTCCGGCGGCGCGGCCGGGCCGACGTTCGGATAGGAGGTGATCGCGCGAGCATACGCGTGGGCCGCCGAGTCGTGCCCGGGCGGGAAGAGCAGCTGGAACACGTTCGCCGTTCCGGTCGTGAGCTGAGTGATCACGTCGGCGGCCGGCGGGGTGGCCCGACCGTCCCCCGGCGCGGTGGCGCACAGCACCATTCGCCGGACCAACCTCGGATGTCGGCGCGCCAGCGACTGGGCGATCATGCCGCCCATCGACCAGCCGAGCACGTCGGCCCGGCGGAGCCGGAGCGCGCGGATGAGCGAGGCGACGTCATCGGCCATCCGCCCGACCGTCAGCGCGCCGGGCCCGAGCGTGGACCGCCTGATCCCCTCGTTGTCGAAGACGATCACCCGCCTGCGGGCGGCGAGAGAGTCGACGAAGCTCGGCGGCCAGGCGTCCATCGTTCCCGACAGCCCCATGACGAGCACGAGCGGCCTCCCCTGCCCGACCGAGCGGTGGCCGATCGTCCCCTGCCCGGCCTGAACCGTCCGAATGGGCGCTTCGGTGATCGATCGCGGAGGCGCGGCGGCGCCCGCAGCGGCCGGCGCGGCCAGCGCGAGATAGATCGCGGCGGCGACGAGTGAGCGCATCGGCGGAAAGCTAGACTCCAACCGGCCTCGGGCGCGTAGCTCAGTGGGAGAGCGCTCGCCTCACACGCGAGAGGCCGCTGGTTCGAACCCAGCCGCGCCCATACCGGAAAACCCGCTGATTGCGGGTACTTCCGGCCTGGTCCGTGGTTGCGGCTCACCTGGCTCTCGCGTTGGTGGGACTCTTCTGGCCCAATCTCCGGCCCAATCAACGGGCAGACCCCCGCGTATGGCGGGGCCGCCCCCGCTCGCTGTCGGCCTCGACGCGGGCGGTCAGATCGGGAATCTTCTCTTGCGCGGCTGACGGAAGGGCGTCCGCAACGAGCTGGTCGAACGCGGTGCTGACCCCGGTCCGGTCGCGTCGGCTTAGCACCTGGGCGTAGATGTTCAGAGTGGTTTGGCGTCTTCGTGGCCGACCTGGCTCATGACATAAGGGGTCCGCCCCTGCAGCGAAGAGAAGCGAGATGTAAGTTCGTCGGAAGGGTGTGGTTCGTAATTGCGGGAGCGCCGCCATGCCCTGCTCAGCACGGATCTCGTTGGCGCGCCGGACCGTGGGCTGCACCACGCGCTGGAGCAGGTTGTGCCGTGTCCGTCGAGCGCCGGTCCTCGTCGGGAAGGCTGGTCCGCGCGCATCAATCTCGCCCTGGACGGCGGCCCGGTAGGCGGACAGGTCGTCGCGCAGCCATGGACTGATGTAGACCTGACGCTCCCGCGCGGGTCTTTGCGTCGCGGACGTAGATGACCCCCTCGCGAGGTCGAGGTCCGGCCCGTCCAAGGTCGCAGAGCTCCCGTGCTCGAAGGCCGCTGCATCCGAGCGTCGCAAGGATCGCTCGCCGCGGGCGAGCGACCTGCCTGACGAGCTCGCAGGAATCCTGGGCGCCCCAGCCAGGTGGCGACCGTACCCCCACGGGCCAAGTCCGGCGATCGGCTCACTGAGCCGGTGCTGAAACTTCGCGTCGCAAGAGACGACCTACTCGTGGGGCAGCCCGGGCCCGCACCCGTGGACCGTGCCGGACACGGAGTCCGCGCTGGACTTCGAAGTGTCCGGCGCGCAGGGCGGCTCTTCGTCCGGTCCCAACTCCGCTCCGGGTGGGCAGGGCGCGTACGTTGAGGCGCCGATGTTCCTGAGCTCCGGGCAGGCGCTCATGATCTTTGTCGGGGGGCGGGGCCGTCCAGGGGGCACCGGCGGCTACAACGGCGGCGGCGGGCTCGCGACGCAGGGGACGCTTGCCATGCTGTCGGGCGGCGGCGGTGGCGCATCAGACGTGCGCAGGGGGGCCTACGGGCTCGCCGATCGCTTCATCGTCGCCGCCGGCGGAGGCGGAGGCGGGATCGCCGGCACGGGAGCTGCCGGCGGCACGGGCGGCGCGAGCGGAAACGCCGGAACCGGCGTGGGAGCCGCGGGCGGCGGTGCGCCGGGCACGAGCGGAGCGGCCGGCGCCGGCGGCAAGAGCGGCGGGGGTGCCGGCAGCGGCGCCGATGACTCGCTCGGCCAGGGCGGCGCCGGCGCGAGCCTCCAGCCCGGGGGCGCCGTTGGCGGTGGTGGCGGCGGCGGGTACTACGGCGGAGGCGGGGGCGGCAGCGGCGGAACGGGTGGCGCCGGCGGCGGTGGTTCGAGCTATGTCGATCCGAACCTGACCTTCTCGGATGAGGTGACCGTGAACGACGGTCAGCAGAGCGGAGATGGCTATGTCTGTCTTGGCCGGCCCGCGACGATCATCGCCAAGGCCGGCGGAGTCACGCGCGGAACTCCCGGCAACGACGTGATCGTCGGCTCCAAGGCGGCCGACCGCGTCACCTCCGGCGCCGGGCGCGACCTCGTCTGCGGCCGCGGCGGCGCCGATCTCGTGCGCACCGGCGCGGGCGCCGACAGGGTCTCTCCGCCGGTCCCGGCGAAGACCGGGTCATGACCGGCGGCGGGGCCGACATCGTCAACCCGGGCAGCGGCCGCGACCGGGTCAGCACCGGCCCAGGCAACGACCGCGTCGGGCTTGCCGGCAGCGCTCGTGACCGCGTCGACTGCGGAGCCGGCCGCGACCGCGCCCACGGCGACGGGGCCGACCGGCGGCGCCGCTGTGAAGGGGTCCGCCCCAGCTAGTCGCCGAGGGCCACCTTGACAGCCGGTGCGCCCAGGGCGTGCGCCTCCGCAGCTACCCGGTCCGTCCCGGGCTTGACGCCACCCTGCAGGGCCCGAGCCGCGTGGAGCGGGGGGCACCGCCAGGTACGTCGCACGCGTGCACAATCGCCGCCGCGGTACCCGCCGACTGCTCTCGTCCCTGTGGGACGTCACGCTCCGCAGCCGCACCTGCAGGAGGCGGATCAGAGAGCTCCGCCGCGGCCGCTCGAGCGGCCTGGTCTTCACCCGCCGGGTGCCGCGCAACGCGCGACGACGCGTCCGCGTCAACGTCGTGGCCACCGCAGCGGGCGCCCGCGCCGCGAGCGCCGTGGCCTGCGCCGCGGTCAGCGCCACCCGCCCTCCCCCGGCGTCACGGGATAAGAGCCCCACCGCAGTCCGCGGTGAAGCCGATGCGGCCAGCTTCGCTTCGGGCGGCCGCGCCGCCCATGGCTGTCCAAGAATGGCAGCGCGGTTTGACGCTCCCGGCCAGCCGGGCTACTGTCGGCCGACTCGCGATGGCGGACGCCGCCCGATCCCACGGAGAGGGGTGCCCGTGTGATCGGGTTGGTCGTGGCGGGACTGTCGAGGTGGGGCTGGTGACAACGGCGTGAAGACCGTCCTCGACACGGCCATCCCGCCGGATCTGAGGAGGCTCGTGCGGATCGCGGGCGTGCACTGGGAGCTCGTCCTGGGCACTCTTCTGGTAGTCCTGAGCGCGTTTGGGCTCATAGCCTCGCCATGGCTCCTCGGCAAGGCCGTCAACGAGCTCCAGCGCGGCTCGACCGAAAGCCTTATCGAGGTGTCGCTGGCGGTGGCGGGGGCCGGCCTTCTCACCGCGCTCACAACCGGCGGGGGGACGTGGCTGCTGGGACGGTACGCGGTGAGCGCTGGGATGCGGATCCGCGAGCTCCTTTACGATCGGCTTCTTCGCGCGTCGCTCGACCTCTACCAGGCTCAGCCGCCCGCACAGCTCGTGGCCCGGGCGACGGCCGATGTGGAGCCGATCAAGTTCTTCGTGAGCACCGGCGTCGGTCTCGTGGCCCAGTCGGTCGGGACGCTCGCTTTCGCTATCGCGGTCATGTTCTTCATGGACGCCGAGCTCGCCGCGCTCGCGGTGAGCCCGTTCCTGCTCGCGGTGTTCGTACAGCTCCGCTACGGGGCCCGCACGCGTGCGGCCACGACCGTCGCGGAGCAGCGGCGCGGCGAGGTGGCAGCCAAGACGGCGGACAACATCCGGGGGGCGAAGCTGGTCATGTCACTCGGCCGCGGGCAGGAGCAGAAGGCCGGCTTCGACCGCGCCGTGGAGGCCCTTTTCACCGGCTGGCTCAAGGTCGGGAAGCTCGACGCGGTCTACGGGTCGATCCTGAGCGCAATTCCGTACATCGCCCTCGGGCTGGTGCTGGCGTTCGGCGGCCGGGCGGTGCTCGACGGGCGGATCTCGCTCGGCGAGTTCGTGACCTTCTACGGGTACGGCGGCATCCTCGCGGCAGCGGCGGGCCAGATCGGCTATCTGACCTATCTGACCGCCAGCGCTTCGGGCTCGGCCGGCCGGATCGTCGAGCTCTTCGACCATAGAGCCGACGGCGGCGCCGCGGACGCAGCCGTGCCCGTGCCGGAAGGCGCCAACCTCGGCCTGCGCGAGGTGTCGGTGTCGCGACGGGGTGCCGAGGCTCCGCTCCAGGGCGTGAGCCTCAATGTGCCGAGCGGTGAGACGGTGGCGCT
>DATDLN010000103.1:0-5591 GCA_036519295.1 Thermoleophilaceae bacterium | reverse complement strand
CTGCGAGTCGCGGACCATCGGCCGAAGCTCGTAGGTGTAGGACAGGTAGAGGTAGCCGTTGCTCGCGAACTTGGTGTCGAGCGCCAAGCCCAGCAGGCCTCGGTCGTTGAAGTTGTTGACGTCGTCGGTGATGTCGAGAATCGTGGTCGCCTGGCTGGCTCCCGGCCCGGCGACCTTGAGGCGCCCCGGCTTCTCGATGATGAACAGGCGCCCGTCCGGCGCCCAGGCCATGCTGACGGGCTCGTCAAGGCCGCCGACGATCGTCCTCTCCTCGAAACCGGAGGGGTAGGTGGCGGCGCCGGCAGGGGCCGCTGAAAGCAAGGCAGCAAGAATCGATGCGGCCGCGACGGCCGCGAGTGCAATCCGCATCCCGCTTAAAACGTACGAGCGGTCTTGTGCTTCCGCCGATCTGTTGCCTATCTCACAAAGCGGGGTGCTGCCAGGCCTCGCCTAGCTCCGAGCCCGCGCCAACTGCCGCTGGATCACGTTGCCGAGCAGCTTGACGACGCCCGCGTCGCCGCTCACGCGCACGTGGCCGTGCTCGTAGGCCTCCACCCAGTCACGCAGACGGCCATCTGTTGCGAGCTCGTTGAAGTGCGAGCGGGCCATCGAGATGTCCACGCGCGCGTCGGCCGCCGGGTCGCGGTCGATCTTCGGCCCCGGAACCTCCACGCGCCAGATCGGCACGTCCCCGCCTCGCGCGCGGAGCTCGAGCTTCGCCACCAGCTTGAGCTGCCTGAGGGCCGGCACCTCGTCCTGGAGGCGCTCGATTGCCCCGCGGATGAGTGACCTGGTGTCGCCCGCAGCCACTTTTAGATCTTGTTCCGCTCGAGCAGCTTCTTGCCAATCACCATCCGCTGGATTTCGGAGGTGCCCTCGCCGATCAGAAGCAGCGGCGCGTCCCGATAGAGGCGCTCGATCTCGTACTCCTTCGAATAGCCGTAGCCGCCGTGGATGCGAAAGGCCTCCTCCACCACCTCCTTGCCGGTCTCGGAGGCGAACAGCTTCGCCATCCCGGCCTCGAGGTCGGAGCGCTGGCCGGCGTCCTTCATGCGGGCGGCCTTGAGCGTGAGCAGGCGGGCGGCCTCGACCTTGGTGGCCATGTCGGCGAGCTTGAACTGGATCGCCTGGTGCTTTGCGATATGGCGGCCGAAGGCCTTGCGCTCCTGGGAGTACCGGAGCGCAAGCTCGAGCGCGCGCTGGGCGATGCCCACGCCGCGCGCCGCCACGTTCACGCGCCCCACCTCGAGCGCGTCCATCATCTGGACGAAACCCTTGCCGAGCCCGGCCTCTTCGCCGCCGAGGATGCGATCGGCCGGGCAGCGGTAGCCGTCGTAGACGAGCTCCGTCGACTCGACGCCCTTGTAACCCATCTTCTTGATCTTGGGGGGAATCGTGAGGCCGGGGTTCTCGGCCGCCCCAGGCTCCTTCTCGGTGATGAAGCAGGTCATCCCCCTGTGCGCGGGCTCGGCCTTCGGATCGTTCTTCATGAGCACGAAGACGATCCCGGAGAGGAGCCCGTTCGTCACCCACATCTTCTGACCGTTCAGCTCCCAGTCGCCGTCGTCCGTGCGCGTCGCGACGGCCTTGATCCCCTGCACGTCGGAGCCCACCTCGGGCTCCGACAGCGAGAAGGCGGCCCGCAGCTCGCCGCCGGCCATCCTCGGCAGGAACTGGTCCTTCTGCTCGTCGGTGCCGAACTTCATCAGCAGGTAGGAGCCGATGAAGTGCGTGTTGACGATGCCGGAGACCGAGATCCAGCCGCGCGAGAGCTCCTCCACGATCATCGCGTAGGTCGTCAGGTCGAGCGCCATTCCGCCGTATTCCTCTGGGATGGTCACGCCGAACAGCCCAAGCTCCTTCATCTGCTCGACCACGGCCTCCGGGAACTTGTCCTCGTGGTCGTACTCCTCGGCGATCGGGAGGACCTCGTTGTCGACGAACTGCCGCACCATCTCCGTGATGGCCTTCTGCTCGTCGGTCTTCTCGGTGTAGGGACTTGCGGCTACGGCCATCGGTTTGGAGGCGCTCCTAGACGGTTGACTCGCGAGTCAACCGAGCATATCGCGGGGGAAGCGCCTAGTAGCCCCGAGGATGGCGCGCGACGAAAGCCCCCGACTCCCGGAGCGAGCGGCTCCAGCGCGGGCCCGTGCCGGGCCCGGGTGCGTCCGGGTCGCGCAGCGACGTGTCGAAGCGCAGGCCGGCGATCACCACATAGGCGTGGCTTGCGTGAGCGTAGACCGTGATCCACTGCCCAGGCCCGGGATCGCCCCAGTTCATCATCGCGCCCGAGGGCAGCGGCGAGCGCAGGAAGCGGCCGCCGTAGAGAGCGTACGAGACGGCGCCCGAGCAGTCGTACCCGGCGTCGAGCTTGCCCGTGACGAACGGCTTGTGGCCGCCCCCGTAGATGTAGGGCTTGTCGACCAGACGGTTGGCCGCCGTGATCACCCGCTCCACCCGCGTCGGGGCCGACGCGGGCGCGATGACGCGTCCGTTCACGAGCTGGGCCGTCTCCGGCGGCGGCGGAGGCGGCACGAAAGTGGCCCCGCCAGACGTCGGGGGAGCCACCTGGGCGCTCGCGACCGGCACCCCGACGACGGCGCTTGCGAGGCACGCACCCAGGAAGGCACGCAGCAGCAGCTTGTTCCTTGCGGATGAAGGCATTCTCTTTCGAACGCCTGCGGGGTTAGCTGACGGGCTCGCGCTGAAAGAGCTCGCGCGCCTCCCCTAAAGGAGGTTCGCCCCCGTGGTTCGCACCAGTTTGGTTCCCCCGCTCCGCCCTCCGGCGGACTCGGCGTGGCGGGCAACCTAGCAGATGTTTCGGCGTGGTGACACCGCCTGCATCAATCGATTCAGATGACTTCGGCTCGGGCGACTGTTGTCCTGCACGGGCGGCGGCCGGCCGCTCGCACGCTCGCGGCTGAAACAGGATTTCCGTCGGCGCGGCCCGGACAATCATCTGCGAACCTCTGTCCGCACCACACGCCTTCCCCAGAGGACCTCCGCGTGGGCTGACTTACCGATCTGTCGACCCTGCTCACCCCCGCCATGGCCACGACCCCCCGAAAGCGCCTTACCGCAGGCCAGCGCCGTGCGGCGATCCAGAGCTCCGCACTCGAGGTGTTCGCCGACCGGGGCTACCACTCGTCCTCGATCGACGACATCGCACGCGCCGCTGGGATCTCCAAGGCGCTTATATACGAGCACTTCACGTCTAAGCAGGCGCTCCACGCCGATCTGATCGAGGCTCAGGCGAGCGAGCTCTACAGGCGCATCGCGGACGCTGTCGCGGCCGTCGAAACCGACTCCGGCGGCGCGAGGCTGAAGGCCGGCCTCGAGGCCTACCTGGAGTTCGTCGAGGAGCGCCGCGACGCGTGGCGCGTCCTCTTCCGCGAGACCGTGGACCCCGAGGCGGCCGCCGCGCTCGACCGGGTCAGCGCCCAGATCACGGCGCTCGTCGCCACGCTGATCGCACAGGACCCCGGGGCGACGCCCCGCGACGAGGCCCATCCAGAGGCCGACCGCGGCATCCAGCTGCTCGCCGAGATGCTCGTGGGCGCAATTCAGTCCGTCGCGAACTGGTGGGACGACCACAAGGACGTGCGCCGCGAGCGCGTGCTCGAGGTGGCGATGGAGTTCGTCTGGTTCGGGCTCGAGCGCCTGGGCAAGGGTGAGCGCTGGGCGGAGGGATGAACTTCGTCCGCGACGTCGTCGACGTCGCGGACCCCTCCAAGCTGGCGCTGGTCGCGGTCTCTCGCGAGGGAGAGCGGCGCGAGATCACCTTCGGCGAGGTTTCGCTCCGGGCGGCGCGGCTGGCCGGCACGCTCGCGGCGCGCGGCGTGGCTCCGGGCGACGTCGTCCTAACGGTGGTGGGCAATCGGCCGGAGTGGGCCTACGCGATGCTCGCGTGTTGGCGGCTGGGAGCGGTCGCGCAGCCCTGCACCGAGCAGCTGCGCCCCGCCGACCTGCGCGCGCGAATGGAACAGGTTGCACCCCGGGCGGTGATCGCGGATGCGCGCGACGTGCAGCTCGTGACCGACGCCGGCTTCGACGGCCCCCTGCTCTCGATCCCAGACGTCCGCCTGTACGACGCGGAGCCCGCGCCCCCCGCCGAGCTGAGCGAGTGGGACCCCGCCCTGATCGTGTTCACCTCGGGCACGGCGGGTAGGCCCAAGCCAATTCGCCACGGCCAGGGTTACCTCACGGGCCAGCGGGTGCAGGCCGAGCACTGGTACGGCGCTCGCGAGGGCGACCTCTGCTGGTGCACCGCGGCCAGCGGCTGGTCGCTGTCGGCGCGCAACGCCTTCGTGGCCGCCTGGCTGCGTGGCGCCGCCGCCTTGCTGCACGACGCCCGCTTCGACCCCGGCGAGCGCCTCGACCTGCTCGAGCGAGAGGGCGTCACCGTGCTCTGCATGTCCCCCACCGAGTACCGCGCGATCACGAAGCGCGCCGAGCTCCGACCGTTGCCGGCGCTGCGCCACGCGGTCGCGGCGGGCGAGCCGCTCAATCCCGAGGTCGTCCGCGCCTGGCAGGAGGAGGTCGGAGTCGGAATCCACGACGGCTACGGCCAGACCGAGACCGGCCACCTCACGGGCATGCCGATCGGGCCGCCGGTGCGTGCGGGGTCGATGGGTCGGCCGCTGCCGGGGTTCCGCGCCTGGATCGACGAGGACGAGCTCGTGATCGATCCGCGAACCTTGCCGACGTTCTTCCTCGACGGCCAGCGCGAGCGACCGTGGCGCACCGGCGACCGCGTGCGCGAGGACGAGGACGGCTACCTCTGGTTCGAGGGCCGCACAGACGATCTGATCATCTCCGCCGGCTACAGGATCGGGCCGTTCGAGGTGGAGTCGGCGCTCGTCTCGCACCCGGCGGTGGCGGAGGCGGCCGCGGTCGCGACGCCCGACGAAGTGCGGGGCCAGGTGGTCAGGGCCGTGGTCGTGCTGCGAGAGGGGTATGCGCCCGGGGACGAGCTCGCGAGGGAGCTGCAGGAGCACGTGAAGGCCGAGACGGCGCCCTACAAGTACCCGCGCGTGGTCGACTTCGCCGCCGAGCTGCCGAAGACCCCGAGCGGAAAGATCAAGAGAGCGAAGCTCCGCGCCGGGTAGCCTCAGTTGCATGGCCAATCGCCTCGCGCACGAGACCTCCCCCTACCTCCTCCAGCACAAGGACAACCCGGTCGACTGGTACGCCTGGGGCGAGGAGGCGCTCTCTCGCGCGCGTGAAGAGGACAGGCCGATCCTGCTCTCGATCGGCTACTCCGCCTGCCACTGGTGCCACGTGATGGAGCGCGAGTCGTTCGAAGACGAGGAGACCGCGCGCCTGATGAACGAGCTGTTCGTGTGCATCAAGCTCGACCGCGAGGAGCGGCCCGACCTCGACTCGATCTACATGGAGGCGTGCCAGGCGATGACCGGCCAGGGCGGCTGGCCGCTCAACGCCTTCCTCACCCCCGAGCAGGTCCCGATCTACATCGGCACGTACTTCCCGCCGGAGTCGCGCATGGGCATGCCGAGCTGGCGCGACGTGCTGCGCGCGGTAGCGGAGGCCTGGGACGAGAAGCGCGACGAGATCCGCGCCGGCGGGGCCGG
>DATDLN010000102.1:0-3129 GCA_036519295.1 Thermoleophilaceae bacterium | reverse complement strand
GACGACCACCCGCCCCGCGGGGGTGCTGCGCCTCGGCGACCCCGAGAGCTACCCCGGCGACGATGTCTGCCCACGATCACCGAAAAATGTCGCTCCATGACCATCGAAACGTGTAGGTCGGAAGCGACGCTTCGGGCCCTCGCGGATCTGTCCTGACTCGCCTCCAGGGTCGCTCGATCGAGCGACCCTGGAGGCGGCGTGTTCAACGAGGAGGAGTTCATGGACATCCGGGCCCTGCACCGGCAGGGGCTCACCTACGCCGAGATCGGCCGGTTGGTGGGTCGCGATTGGCGGACGGTGAAGCGCTATCTGGTCGAGGGCGCGCAGCCCGTCTATCGCCGCCGGCGGATGCCGTCGATGCTCGACCCGCTGAAGCCCGTCGTCGACCAGTGGCTGGCGCGCGAGCCGCGGCTGCTGGCGACTCGTATCCACCAGGACCTCGTGCGCGACTACGGCTTCGAGGGCTCCTACCAGACGGTGCGCCGCTACGTGGAGCGCTCGCGGCCGCGGCCGCATCCCGAGCTCGAGCGTCGCTTCGAGACCGCACCGGGGCACCAGGCGCAGGTCGACTGGTCCTATGAGCAGCCGATCACGACGGACTCGGGGCTCGAGCTGCCGCTCTATTGCTTCCACATGGTGCTCGGGCACTCGCGCGACTCCTTCTGCCGGCTGGTCGGCTCGCTCGACCTGGTGACCTTCTGGGCCTGCCATCGGGCGGCCTTCGCCCACTTCGGCGGCGTCCCCAGGGAGCTGCTCTACGACCGCACCAAGACCGTCGTCAGGACGCACGTCGGCCGGGAGCGGCTGTCGGGCGAGCGACGCCTGCACGCCGAGGCGCTCGCCTCCGCGCACCACTACGGCTTCAGGATCCGACTCTGCCGCGCCTACCGCGCCAAGACGAAGGGCAAGGTCGAGTCGGACGTCCCCTACGTGCGCGAGCGGCTCTTGCGCGCACACGACTTCTCGGACTACGAGCAGGCCAACGCCGCCTGGGCCGGCTGGAACGAGGACGTCGCGCGCCGGCGGCTGCACGGCACCCACGGCGAGGTCGTTGCGGTGCGCGCGCGGCGCGACCGGGCGGCGCTCTTGCCGCTGCCGCCCGAGCCCTACCTGGTCACCGAGCGTGCGTTGCGCACGGTCGCCCGCGACGGGCTGTTCTCGTTCGAGGGCCGCCGCTACGCGGTCCCGGACGCCCGACCCGGAGAGCGCGTCGAGCTGCTGCTCGGCGCCGAGGAGCTCGAGGCCTACTCGACCGTCGACGGACGCCTGCTCGCGCGCCACCGGCGCGGCGCGCCCGAGCGGGTGCTGGCCGACCCGAAGCAGGACTCGGTCGAGCTCGCCGAGGTGCTCGGCGCCCTGCCCGAGCCCGAGATCCACCGCCGCCCGCTGTCCGTCTACGACGAGCTGACCCGTGGCTGAGTTGATCACCGAGCGCATTCGCCGCAACGCTCGGGAGCTCAAGCTCTACGGCCTCTTGGACTCCGCCGATCAGCTGATCGAGCGCGCCGAGCGGGCGCAGCTCGGCTATCGCGAGTTCCTCGACCTCGTGCTCGAGGACGAGGTCGGCGTGCTCGAGGGCCGCCGCTACGCCTCCCGTCTCAACCTCTCCGCCCTGCCCCACCACAAGACACTCGACGACTTCGACGCCTCCTTCCAGCCCGAGCTCGACCCCAAACGCCTGCGCGAGCTCAGGACGCTGCGCTTCGTCGAGCGGCGCGTCTCGCTCTTGATCTTCGGGCCGCCCGGCGTCGGGAAAAGCCACATCGCCGTGGGACTCGCGATGGAGGCGCTGCGGCGCGGCCACCTGGTCCGCTACACGACCCTCGACGATCTCGTGCGGGGCCTGCGCGAGGCCGACGCGCTCGGCAAGCTCTCCTCCAAGCTCGCCCAGCTGCAGCGCCCGCAGCTGCTGATCCTCGACGAGGCCGGCTTCCTGCCGCTCGACCGCGCCGACGCCAATCGCCTCTTCCAGGTCGTCAAGCGCCGCTACACCCGCGGCTCCACGATCGTCACCTCGAACAAGTCGGCCTCCGAGTGGGCCGAGCTGTTCGGCGACGAGGTGCTCGCCGCAGCGATCCTCGACCGCCTCCTCCACGACGCCGAGGTCCTGACCATCAACGGCCCCTCCTGGCGGCTCAGAGGCCGGCTCGAGGAGCTGCGCGCGGCCACCGCCGAAACCGCGGACGACACCGAATGACCCCGAGCTCTCGGTCGCGCCCACCCGCGCGAAGGGCTCAGATCGCCTCTCAGCGGCTCACCTCGGCGGCCACCCCGCCAAACCCGGCCCGAGCTCGCCCGCAGCCAGCCCGGCGGGCCCACCGCAACCGGTCGCCGCGGCCCCAGAACGCCGCACAAGCGCTCACACGGCCCGACCGACCGACATTTTTCAGTGTTCATCGACCGACAGTTTTCGCTGGCGCTTGACAGACGGTCGACCCGGACACCAAGCGAGCAGTCCTACTAGCGGCGATCGCACTGGAGGTGAAGACCCCCGAGGTCCTGTTGTCGGTCGCGGATAACACCTCCCGCAACCTGCTCGAATGTCTCTACGCACGGTTCGACGAGACTCCGATGTCGGTGAACTTCCAGCTGAACGAGATCGCCGAGATCGTCCTCGGCGAGGCGCTCAAGTCGTCGCGCGGGCAGCTCGCCAAGCGGGTGCGAGACCTGTACAAGCTTCGGGGCAAGGTGGCCCACGCGGGTCGGACACCGGATCTTCGAGAGGCGCTTAGGGCGGTCGATACTGCGGAGCAGGTCTTCGCGTGGCTTGAGAGCCATCTGACCCAGAACCGCTCTCGGCCAGTGGGCCCGGACGGCAGATCGGACGTAGGATGACTCGACCATGCAAATGGGGCGTGCCCGAAGCCGCGGGCTGGGTCTCCGAGTAGGGTCAATCCGGCCGGGGGGCGAGCTGGCGCACCCGGGCGGCACAGTCCCGCTTCGGCGCGAGCGCTCGATCAGCAGTACGGTGCCGGCGCGGTTCTGGACGGCGCGGGTGCGCCGCTTCGGCGGCAGCCTTGCGATGAGTTGGTCGAGCCTGTTGAGCTCACGGCGCCCAATTAGTCGCTGGTGACGGGGAACCGCGACGCCTTCGTCAGAGCCGTCGTCGGCGCTCTGGTCTGCTGAAGC
>DATDLN010000101.1:0-5285 GCA_036519295.1 Thermoleophilaceae bacterium | reverse complement strand
GGCGCGCGAACGGCTCACCGAGCGCGAGCGGCGCCGGCTCTGCGCGCCGTCGAGCGCGAGCCCCTAATCGCCGAGGCCTGGGCGCTCAAGCAGGCGTTCCGCTCGATCTATCACGCCCCGGACCGCCACCAGGCGGAGCGCCGACTCGACCGCTTCCTCGCAGCGGTCGAGCGCGCACAGCTCGCGGCCTTCACCGCCCTCGCCGACGGCGTCCGGCTCTGGCGCGCCGAACTGCCCGCCTACCTCGACGAGCCGACCACAAACGGCTACGCCGAAGGAGTCAGCAACAAGATCAAACTGATCAAGCGCCGCGCCCACGGACCGCCCAGCTTCGACGGCCTCCGAGAGCGCGTGCTCCTAGCGTGCGCCCGAACGGGACCACACGGCGCCACCCCGCCCGATCGACGAGGCCGAGATTCAACCGGCCGAGGTGGGTGAGTATTCAGGCGGCGCCGACACGTGCCGTTACCCGCTCCGGGGCGCACACTCGGATGTACACGGGCCTGCAGGGGATTGACCCCGAGGAGACATCACGGCCGTGCGTTAGCCGGAGCGCGCCGATGATGTCCGCCAGCGCCGGGCTGCGACGCTGACTAGGGGTCTGGCGCGGCCAGCATCGAACTGTTCCACACCCGACAGGTCGAGGATAAGTGGACCAGCGCCAGGTCCGGCTTGCGATCGACGAGCGCTCGCCCGTGCCGCCGCTGGGCTCTAGCGGGTGGGCCCGGATCCGGGCTCCGGGCCCACCCGGACGGCGTTTGCGCTCAGGGGCGCGGCGTTCCAGCCGCGGACGCGCGCGCTGCGCCGCGCCGTCGCTGCCGCTGCGGCGGTCGACCGGGCGCTCCGCGACGGCACCGCGGCGGGTCCCGCGGCGTTGGAGGCCGTCGCCGTCGCCCTTCGCAGCGAGTCGAGCAGCAGGTCGCGGTAGATGGTCACCGTCGCAGCGTCGCCCGCCTCCAGGGCGTCGCGGATCCCGGGCAGGAACTGCGCCGCGTAGCCCGTGTTGATGCCGGGCGCGTAGACCTGGTGCTTGAACCAGGGACGCCCGGGCAGACCCTGGGGCTGGGTGAGCAGGCGCTCCTCGCGCATGAGCGCCCGGTTGACCCGGCGCAGTTGCCCCGAGGGCGGCGAGTCGTCCTGGACGAGGTCCGCGGCGTGCGCCTCGAGCGCCAGCGAGGCCGCGCCCCACTGCTGGGCGGCCTCGCGCAGCGCGGTCAGGTCGACCTGCGCGCTGTCCGGGTTCGTGCGCTGGATCTCCTGCAACTCGGGGACGTAGGCGTCGACCTCGCGGGCGTAGTCGGAGTAGCGCAGCGGGAGCGCGTCGGCGTTCGCCAGCCGCAGCGCGGCCACGCCGCTCGTGCGCGACGCGGCCTGGTGGCCGAGGTAGCCGGGATCGAGGAAGTGCTCGGTCTGGTAGGTGTCGTCGTAGGCCGAGTGGTATTCACCGCTCGGCGAGGAGTACCCGACCTCCATCGCCGGTGCGCCGAGGTGGTCGAGGAACACGGTGTAGTCCGAGCCGCTGCCGAGACGGTCCACGCTCGGCGCGGCGGCGTCACCCCGCCAGGCGTCGAAGATCGAGCGGCCGTTCTTCCGCGCCAGTCGGTCGATCTCGCGCCAGCTGCTGCCGGGGCCGGGCACGATGTCGGCGGCCAGCCCGGATAGGGTGCTCGCCGTTCGGGTGGGACCGCTTGGAGCGCAGGCGTCGGTGACGAAGATGTCGTACCGGCGCTGGTCCGCCTCGCCGCGCCGCGCGAGACTCCCATGCATCCAGTGTGGCTCGGCGGGCGCGCCAACATCGCCGGCGGGCGCGTGGGCGAGTCTGGCCCCGGGTAACAACCCGGCGCATTCGCTCGGCCGGGGGCGCCCGGCGCGAGCAACACACTTGGGGGGGCTTGATGCCCGAGACGCACCCTCGCACGAGCCGCGCGTCGTAAACAGCCTCGGCGGGCGCGCTGCTGGCCACCCTGCGGTATCTGTACGGTGACGACCCGGGACGGATCAAGTAAGAATGGCTTCCGGATGCCGTCACTTCGGCAGAGGAGGACGCCGTGAGGGTTATCACCGGCGGGATGGGCAGGTTTGCGGTCGCGGCGTCGAGCGAGAAGCGCTGAACGCGGGGGCACCGTCGTGAGCTTCAGCTCGGCCGACCCCACCTTTTCGGAGGAGCGCCTGCTCTCGCTCCTCGCGTCCTGCCCGCTGTTCTCTCCGTTGCCCGAGCAGGCCCTGCGCCAACTCGCCGGCGTCGCGCGTCGCCGGCGCTATGAGGCCGGGGAGGCGCTCTATCGCCTTGGCGATCCGAGCGACTCGGTGTTCCTGCTCTGCTCGGGTCGAGTGCGGGCCTCGATCAGGTCGCGCGACGGGCGTGACCTGGTGCTGCACGTGGCAGTGCCCGGCGAGGCGCCGGGGTACATCGATCTGATCGACGAGTCGCCCCGCACGGTGAACGCGGTAACGCAGGGTGAAGTGGAGGTGCTCGTGCTGCCGGCGCGCGCCGTGCGCGCCTCCCTGCTCGAGCACCCGCGTGCCCTCATGCAGCTGTCGGCTGAGCTCGCGGGCGTAGTGCGGCAGCTGGCCGAGGCAGCGAGTGATCTCGTATTTCTCGATCTGCCCGCCCGCCTGGCCAAGCTCCTGCTCGCGCGCCGGGCGCCGGACGGGCGCGTCGAGCTCGGCCTCACGCAGAGCGACCTAGCGGCGCAGCTCGGCGTGGCGCGTCAGTCGCTCAACCGCACGCTCGGTGAGCTCCAGCGCCATGGGCTCATCCGAATCGAGCACTCGGGCACGAGCGTCGAGCTCGTCGACCGTATGGCGCTCCGGCGGCTGGCCATGGGAGACGGCGGGGTGCTGTCACAGATGTGACTGACAAGCCGGGCTCCAGGGCTCATGCTCTCGCCCATGACCCCACTTCGCCGTCGGACCCTCCTGCTGACCATCGCCTCGCTCGCCGCGGTTGTCCTCGCGTTGTCGATGGCGCTTGTGACTCTGAGCCTCGCCTCCGGTGGCTCTGAGGACGAGGCGATTCGCCCTGATGCCGAGGCGGTTCTCACCCCGCTCGGAATGGAAATCGAGAACCCGCCTAACCCGGTCCTCGGTGCGGACGACAAGTATCACCTCGCCTACGAGATAACGATCGTCAACCAGACCCCCTCGCAGGTCACGATCGACCAGGTACAGCCGCGTGCTGGCGGCGAGCCGTTCGGCGCGCCCCTCGAGGGCGCCGAGCTCGAGAGCCTGCTGCGGGTCAACGGCGGTGGCGGCCCGGCAATCCCCGGTGGCGGCAGCGCGCTGCTGTTCATGGACGTCACCTACGACCCAGGGGTCGCGACGCCCAAGCTGCTCACGCACGGATTCAACCTGGCACTCAGCGACCCCCCGCAGGCGGACCAAGAGTTCAACTTCATCGGCGTGCCCACGCGGGTCGGGCAGCGTCGCGCGATCGAGGTCGCACCGCCGCTGCGCGGCCCGGGCTGGGTCGCCGCCAACGGCTGCTGCAGCCCGATCAACGCCCACCGTGGCGCGACGCTCTCGATCGACGGAACCGTGCGGGTACCCGAGCGCTTCGCGATCGACTTCGTGCAGCTGAACGCCGATGACCGCCTGTTCGAGGGTCCGATCGACCTGCTCTCGAGCTACGCCTATTTCGGGGAAGAGATCCACTCGGCCACGGCCGGCAAGGTCGTCGGGCTGCAGGACGGCCTGCCCGAACAGACGCCCGGCGCGCTGCCCACCGGCGAGACCATCCAGACGGCGGGGGGCAACCACCTCGTGATCAGGATCGACAAGGGACATTACGCCTTCTATGCGCACATGCAGCCCGGGAGTCTGAGAGTCGGGCTAGGCGATCGCGTCCGTACGGGCCAGGTGCTCGGCCTGCTCGGCAACAGCGGCAACACCGATGGACCGCACCTGCACTTCCACATCATGGACGGCCCCTCGCCGCTGCAGTCCAACGGTCTCCCGTTCGTCTATTCGAAGTTCACCGGCCAGGGGCGCGTTACGGACGAGGCGGCGCTCGTGTCCGGCGAAGTCACGCCGATCGACCGCGACTCGCTGGCCGGTGAGTTCCGCGATCGCATGCCGCTGGGCCTCCAGGTGGTCGACTTCGGTGACTGATCGCTTCGAGCCGGGAAGAGGGTTGCGCTGGCGACTCTCGTCGCCGAGCTCGGGGCGGCGCCGCCGGCGCTGGCACAAAACTCCCCCTCAAGCTCGGCGACTTCGCCGGCTCGGCGGGCATCAGCAGCGGCCGCTCGCTCTAGCTGGGGTGCCAGGGCCGCGGCTCGCCCACCGTGATCCTCGCCGTAACGAGCAGATCTGGCGAGCGACCCAGCGTCGCCTCACCGGGCTGGCGCCCGGCACGCGGCGCGCGATCGCCGGGCGCAGCCCACTACATCGTGTTCAGCCAGCCCGGCCTCATCATCCGTGAAGTGCGCCGGGTCGTGAAACAAGTACGCAACCAGCGCCGCTGACGATCCCGTAAGGTCTCGATGCAGGCCGCCGAACTTCCCGATCCGCACCAGCAGGCGCGGAGGCACGCATCCACAGCTTCAGGAGGTATGCGCGGAGGCTGGTGTGGCGGTGTCGTCATCGACACCTTCGAGGGCGCGCGCGAACGGCGCCACCCGGTGGCTGAGTCCAACCAAGGCACTCATCCAGCTGAGCTTGCGCCATAGCTGGGAGGACATTCTGGTTCACGTTGTTCCACGAGGCCGGCCACGGCGCTTTGCATCGCAAGAAGGACGTCTTCCTCGAGGGCGAAGGAGAGTCGGCAGACGGCGCCGACGCGATGCGCCTCGAACGGGAAGCGGACCGCTTCGCCGCCCGCATGTTGATTCCGCCGCAATACGAACGCCGGCTAAGCCAGCTGACGCTTGGCGAAGTCCCCGCCTTCGCGGAGCGGTTGGGCATCGCCCCGGCAATCGTCGTCGGTCGGCTGCAGCACGACGGTCTGCTCCCGTTCTCTCACGGCAACAAGCTCCGACGACGGTTTCGGTTCGTTTGAGCATGCCGCGTGGCATCGGCGGGACCGGGTGGCCCCGTAGAAGGCCCTTTCTATGGCCCGGCTGAGCCGCTCGGCCAGCGGCATGTCGATCGCGTCGGGTTCGACGGTGTGGTGGTAGTACGGAAGTCGCGCTGGCCCCAGCCCCGGAGCTGTGGAGGCGGTGAAAGCGGCCCTCCACGGTCAACACCAGCCCCGGCTCGTAGCGACGCGGCTCCTCGAAGTCCTCTCGGTCGACCGGCCGCAGCACCCACCCGCGCGCCGAGCCGCCCCGCCGAAACGGCGACCGCTT
>DATDLN010000100.1:0-9025 GCA_036519295.1 Thermoleophilaceae bacterium | reverse complement strand
GGCCCGTCGTATCCCGCCTCCTCGACGAGCCTCCGCAGGCTGCGCAGGTCGATCACGCCGTCACCCATCATTCCGCGGCCGGCGAGCACGTCGGGGGTGGGGGAGAGCCAATCGGAAACGTGGTAACCGACGATCCGTCCGCCGGCGCGCGCCACCTGGCGCTCGAGATCGGGGTCCCACCACACGTGATAGGCGTCGACCACGACGCCCACGTGCGCGGGGTCAAAGCGCTCGGCCAGGTCGTTGGCCTGGGCGAGCGTCACCACCACCGACCGCTCGGCGATCATCATCGGGTGGAACGGCTCGATGCCGAGCCGCACGCCGCGCTCGGCCGCGTGCGGGACGAGCCGTTCGATCCCCTCGAGGACCATCCGCCGGGCTGCCCGCAGGTCGCCGCCTGGCGCAGGGCCGCAGACGAGCACGAGCACCTCGGTGCCGAGGGCGGCGGCCTCGTCGACCGCGCGGCGATTGTCCCCATCTCGCTCCCGGCGCCCAGCCCCGTCTGCCGCGGGGAAGAAGCCGCCGCGGCAGAGGCTCGAGACGCGAAGCCCCGCCTCCCGCACCACCCGCGCGGCCGACTCCGCTCCGTCCGTCAGCTTGTGCCGCCAGGGACCGATCCAGGGAACGCCGGCCCGCGCGCACGCCGCGGCGGCCTCGGCGAGCGACAACTGCTCGGCCGTGATCAGGTTGAGGCTTACGCGGGAGAGGTCGGGCAGCGGCGCCGCCGCCCGCCCTTTGCGCGGCCCCGCAAGCCAAGCTTGCGCTGCCGCGCTCACTCGCCGACTCCGGCGAGGGCGAGGAGGCGGCGCATGCGTTCGACGGCGAGGTCGGGGTCGCGCAGAAGCCCCGCTCGGTCGGCCAGCCGGAACACCTCGCTCAGATGCAGGATCGAGCGCGCGCTCTCGAGGCCCCCGACCATGCGGAAGTGCCGCTGGTGGCCGCCCAGGTAGGCGAGGAAGGCGATCCCGGTCTTGTAGCCCGGCGTGGGCGGCTCGAAGAGCCGGCGGGCCAGCGGCAGGGTGGGGGCGAGCCGCTCGTCGAAGCCGGCGGCGTCCCCCGCGTCGAGCGCCTGGAGCGCCGCCGATGCGGCGGGGGCGATCGCGTCGAACACGCCCAGCAGTGCGTCGCTTGCGGTCTCCCCGTCGCCCCGGATCAAGTCCGGGTAGTTGAGGTCGTCGCCCGTGTAGGGGCGCACGTTGGCCGGCAGCGCGCGGCGCAGCGCACGCTCCCGCTCCGCGTCGAGGAGCGACGTCTTGATCCCGTCGATCCGCTCGGCGTTGTCTGCGATCAGCTCGAGCACCGTCGCGGACGCCTCGTCGAGGTCGCGGGCGCCCCAGTATCCGCGGAGGCTTGGATCGAACTGCTCGCCGAGCCAGTGCAGGATGACCGGGCGCCGGGCCTCCGCGAGCACGGCGTCGTAGATCGAGCGGTAGTCGTCGGCGCTCCGCGCCGCCGCGGCAAGGGCGCGGCTCGCCATCATCACCCCCCGGCCGCCCTCGCCCTCGATGAACCCGAGCTGCTCGAGGTAGGCCTCGCGGATGGCGTCGAGGGAGGCAGGCCGATCTGCGGGGAGCTGGTCGGTTCCCGCTCCACAGGCGATCTCCCCTCCGCTCGCGCGCGCCTCGGAGATGGAGCGACGGATCAGCTCGCGCGCGGCCGCCCAGTCGAGCCCCATGCCGCGCTGGGCGGTGTCCATGGCCTCGGCGACGCCGAGACCCCACGACCAGAGGTGGCGGCGGTATGCCAGCGTGGCGTCCCAGTCGAGCCGCGCCGGGCCGGCCGGATCCCCCGGCGCGAGCGGATCACAGACCACGTGCGCGGCCGCGAAGAACACGCGCGAGCGCAGGGGGCGGGCGGGGGGCTCGAACGGGGCCGGCTCGCCGGGGGCGAAGCTCTCGAGGGTCCCGTCGGGGCGCGGGAGCTCGAGCCGGCGTGCCGCGGTAAAGGTCATGTCGGGAGCTCGGGCACCTCGAGCGCCCGCCGTTCGCGCCAGGAGCGGGCAGCCAGCTCGGCGAGCTGGACCCCGCGAGCGCCCTCGAACAGGTCCCACGGGAACGGGCCGTCGCAGGCCACGTGACGGAGGAAGAGCTCCCACTGGGCCTTGAAGGCGTTGTCGTACTCGCCATCCGCGAACTCCACCCACGAGGCGCGGAAGCGCAGGGGATTCGCGACGTCGGGGTTCCAGATGGCGCGCGGCGTGGCGTCGCGGGTCTGCACTCGGCAGTCGCGCAGCCCGGCCACCGCACTGCCCTCGGTGCCGTCCACCTGCAGCTCGAGCAGCTCGTCGCGATCCACGCGCACGCACCAGGAGGAGTTCAGCTGCGCCACGGCGCCGCCGTCGAGCTCGAAGACCGCGTAGGCGGCGTCCTCGGCGGTGCAGCGGTAGGCACTCCCGCCCTCGTCCACGCGTTCGCCGATGTGCGTGGCGGCGAGCGCGTAGACGCTCCGTACCGGCGCGATCACGTGGTCCAGCACGTAGCGCCAGTGGGAGAACATGTCGGCCAGGATGCCGCCGCCGTCCTCGGCGCGGTAGTTCCAGGACGGACGCTGCGGCGCCGGTTTCGGGCCCTCGAACACCCAGTAGCCGAACTCGCCGCGCACCGACAGAATGCGCCCGAAGAAGTGGCCGTCGACGAGCGCGCGCAGCTTGCGCAGGCCGGGCAGGAAGAGCTTGTCCTGGACGACTCCGTGCTTGACCCCGGCGTCCCGCGCGAGCCGGGCGATCCGGAGGGCGCTGTCGAGGTCCGGCGTCGACGGCTTCTCGCAGTACACGTGCTTACCCGCGGCGATGGCCTTCTCCACGGCAGCGGCGCGGACGGCCGTCGTCTGGGCGTCGAAGTAGATCGTGAAGTCGGGATCGGCGAGCGCGCCGTCGAGGTCCGTTGTCCAGCGCTCGACCTCGTGCTCCTCCGCGAGGGCGCGCAGCTTGTCCTCGCTTCGGCCGACGAGCAGCGGCTCCGGCACGACCCGGCCGCCGTCGGGCAGGGAGAGACCGCCCTGCCGGCGGATTGCCAGGACGGAGCGCACGAGGTGCTGGTTCGTCCCCATCCGGCCGGTCACGCCGTTCATGACGACTCCGATCGTGCGGGTCGCGGCGTCGACAGCCATGGAAAACGTTTGCCAGCCTAGTGGCGGAGGCGTCGCGGTGTCAACCGCCGTTCCCTCCAGGGCGGGCACGGCTGAGCAACGCCCGCGCGGCGCCCCGGAAAGCCGTCCGGGTCGAGTGGATAGGGACTCAGGCCACCACGCGCAGGTGGCGGAACGGTTGGCCCCGCAGCTCGCGCACCACGGCCTCGACGAGGCGCTCGTCGTCGGGGACCTGACCGTCGGTGACCGCGTCGATCAGGCCACGCTTGCGCTGGAGGAGCTCCGCCATGGTCTCGTCGATGCTGTCGGGCGCCAGCAGGTACCAGGCCGTGACCGCGCTGTCCTGCCCGATCCGGTGGAGGCGGTCCTCGGCCTGGTCGTGGCGGGCGGGCGTCCAGTCGAGTTCGAGGAAGGCGACGTTTGACGCGCGCGTGAGCGTGATTCCCTGCGAGGCCGCCTTCAGAGCGCAGACGATGAGCTGGGGTCCATCGGCGCTCTGGAACGCGTCGACGGCCTGCTGGCGGCTGGCCGTGGAATCGGCCCCGAGGATGTGAGCCGCGCTCGGAAAGCGCTCGAGCACGGCCTGCTGGACGGCCACGTGCTCGGCGAACACGACCAGCGGCTCGCCGGAGGCCAGGAAGTCGGCGATCCAGGCGAGGGCGGTCGGCAGCTTGCCGTGGGAGGCGAGCTGCCGTAGGTGATTGAGCCGCACGAGCTGCTCGGCGCGCAGCGCCGCGGCAACCTTGGCGTCGATCGTGCGCAGGTCGAGCGGGAGTGTCTGCAGCCAGGCGACCACGTCCCGCTCGGCGAGCCGGTACTCGTGCTCGTTGGAGAGCAGAATCGGCACGGTGTCATGGCGCTTGGCCGGCAGCTGCGGCAGCACCTGCCGCTTGGTGCGGCGCACGTAGCAGCGCGCGCGCAGGTTCCAGTGCAGCCGGTCGTCGCTGCCCGCGGCCCGGAAGCGGCGACTAAGACGGGCACCGCTGCCGAACTCGCCGAGCCGCCCGAGCACGCGCAGCTGGGCCACGAGCTCGTCGGCGCGGTTGAGGATCGGCGTACCGGTCAGCGCGAGCCGCAGCGCGCCGCCGGGCAGCCGCTCGGCGAGCTCGAGCGCGACCTTCGTGCGCCGAGCGCCGGGGTTCTTCACGTAGTGCGACTCGTCGAGGATCAGCGCGCGCGGGACGCGCGCAGCGAGCGTTTCCAGGTGGGCCTCGAGGATGTCGTAGTTCAGGACGAGAATCTCGGCCCGCTCGGCATCGCCGGCCCAGGTTGTCCTCTTGCGCCCGCCCAGCACCGCCACGCTTCGGTGCGGGAGCCAGCGCGAGATCTCGCGCTCCCAGGTCAGCTTCATGCTGGCCGGGCAGACCACCACCGCGGGGAATGCTCCATCCGCCTCCAGCGTGGCGAGCGCCTGCACGGTCTTGCCGAGGCCCTGCTCGTCGGCGATGAAGGTGCGTCGCCGCTCGAGCGCGTACCGCACCCCGGCGCGCTGGAAGGGGTGGAGCTCTCCACCCAGGACGAGGCCGTCGAGCTCGGCGTCCTCGGCGTAGGAGAGCGCCACCGTGTCGGCCGCCCGGTCGTGCTCGGTCCGCAGCTCGTCGATCAGCTCGCGGACCCGCTCCTCGACGGCCACGTGGGGCCATGCTTCGACGAACTCGGCCAGCTGCGGCGCCAACGCCGGGTCCGCCGGCACGGCGACGCCCCAGCCCGCGTCGCGCTTGAAGAAGGTCCCCGCCAGCGGGACCGGGTGCGCCTCGGGGAGCCGCTTGAACTCGCGTGCGGGCTCGACGTCCCAGCGCGTGAAGAGGGTCAGCTCGGGCTCGCCGTCATCCCCGATCTCGAGGCTCAGATCGGCGGGCGCGGGAGTCCTGCCCGCACGAAGCTCGCGCGCGCAGCCGCGCGCCAGGTCGTCGAGCCGGACGCCGTCGTGCCGTAGGAGCTCCTCGGCACTGTCCGCGCTGAAGGGAAACATCAGGCGGTCTTCCCCGACGGCGATGCCCTGATCCAGATCGTCCGGCGGTTCGCCGGAGAGCACGCGCAGGAGGAACGCGCCGGCTCCGTCACGGGCAACCACCGTCACCAGGGCCCGCCAGCGATGTGAGTCGCTCAGCCACGCGAGCACGTCGCCTGTCGGCACCAGATCCGGGAAGCGCCCGAGCACGCCCTCTACCAACCCCGCCAAGCGCGGATCCGCGGGGACGCGCCAGTGCCGGCGGCGCCAGTCGAACCAGCGCCCAGGCAGCCGTTTGACGGCCGCGTTCAGCTCGTCGTCGAAGGGGAACGCAAAGACGAGTTCCGGCTCACGGCTGTCGGCGAGCAGCCAGACCCGGCCGGAGGCAGGGGCCGACTCTTGCTGGATCGGGTCAGGCATGAACTGACGAGACTAGCCACGCCGTCACCCGTATCCATGCGGCCCGCTCGGCGCACCCAAATGTAAAAACGTTTGCCGCGCGAACGGATGCGAAACCCTCTTTGTGATGGCCCGCACCGATTTCGTCGAGCGCTCACCGCTCACGCGGGACGCGCTCGCGTTCGCGGAGGCCCACCATGCGAACCAGACGCGCGAGCTCGACGGCGAGGCCCCGCTCGTCACGCATCCGGTGGAGGTGGCCTGCCTCCTCAACGAAGCGGGCTATCCGGACGAAGTAGTAGCCGCCGGAGTCCTCCACGACGTGCTCGAGGACACGGACGTCGAGGCCGGTGAGCTCGAGGAGCGCTTCGGGCCCGAGGTGGCCCGGCTGGTGATGGATGTGAGCGACGATCCCTCGATCGAAGATGAGACCGAGCGCAAGGCCGCGCTGCGGCAACAGGTCGCCGAGGCCGGCCAGCCTGCCGCGGTCGTGTTCGCCGCCGACAAGATCTCGAAGGCGCGTGAGCTGCGCGCTCGCGTGAGCCCTCGAGGTCGGTTCGAGCCCGGCGACCGCGACAAGGTCGAGCACTACGAGGCGAGCCTCGAGATGCTCAGCCGGCAGATCCCGGAGCACCCATTCGTGGACCAGCTCCGGTCGGAGCTGGAGGCGCTCCACGCCGTATTGGATCGCGGCGTTTGAGCAGCCCGACGCCAACATCCGGCGCCGGTCCGAAACATGTCGAGAACGGACACTCCGCGCGCTACGATCGATACAAGGAAGAGGAGGTTTCCCTGCTTACTTTGGGCGTTGTGCTGCTGGTCCTGGGCGCGGTACTGCTGGCGGCCGAAGCGCACCTGCCCTCCTTCGGCGCCCTGGGCATCGCCGGCGTCGCCGCCCTCGTCACGGGCGCCGCGCTGGCGGTGGACGCGGCCGGAGGGGGAGTCGCACTCATCGTCGCCGTCGCCCTCGCGATCGGCGTCGGCGCCGGGGCGCTTCTGTTCTACGCCGTGCGCGCGTCGCTTCCAGTTGCCCGGGCGCGGGCTCGGACGGGGACCGAGGCGCTCGTCGGCCAGATCGGCGTGGTGCGGCAGGCGCCCGCGCCGCTCGGCCAGATCCTGGTCGACGGCGCGCTCTGGCGCGCGCGACCGTGCTGGGAGGACGACGGTCCGTTGCGGGTGGGGGACCATGTGGTTGTCGAGCGCGTCAAGGGCCTGACCCTGTCGGTCCGGCGGGCGGAGGAGTGGGAGCTGGAGACATGACCGCCGTATTGGTCGCACTTGCCATCGTCCTCGCGGTCGTCCTGGCCGTCGCGGGCGCCTCGATCCGCGTCCTGCGCGAGTACGAACGCGCCGTCGTCTTCCGCCTCGGCCGCCTCATCGGCGGCAAGGGGCCGGGCATCGTGCTGCTGATCCCGTTCGTCGATCGCATGGTCCGCGTCGATCTGCGCACGATCACGTTCGACATCCCGCCCCAGGACCTGATCACGCGCGACAACGTGCCCGCCAAGGTCAACGCCGTCGCCTACTTCCGCGTGGTCGACCCGGTGAAGTCGGTGGTCGAAGTCGAGCGCTACCGGGCCGCCACCTCGCAGATCGCCCAGACCACGCTGCGCTCCGTGCTCGGCAAGGCGGATCTGGACCACCTGCTCGCGGAGCGAGAGCGGCTCAACGAGCACCTGCAGCAGATCATCGACGAGCAGACCGACCCGTGGGGAATCAAGGTCACGACGGTCGAGATCAAGGACGTCGGCATCCCAACCGGCATGCAGCGCGCCATGGCGCGCCAGGCCGAGGCCGAGCGCGAGCGGCGCGCGAAGATCATCAACGCAGAGGGCGAGTACCAGGCCGCCGAGCGCCTCTTCGACGCCGCCGAGATCATCAGCGGAAACCCGGCGGCGCTCCAGCTGCGCTACCTCCAGACGCTGCTCGAGGTCTCGTCCAACCAGTCCTCCACGATCGTCCTGCCGGTGCCGACCGACCTCCTGCGTCCTCTGCTCGAGCGCGGGGACCACGAGCGGCCGCGGCGCCCCGAGCAGGACACGGCGGGAGAGCCGGAGCGGCTGGAGCCTCCCGCCGAAGGGTCGCGCGACCTGCCCGCGCCGGAGAGCGAGGTTATGGCGGAACCCGAGGCCGTACCGGACGCCGAGGCCCTACCGGAGGCCGAGGGCATACCCGAGGGCGAGGGCCTACCGGAGGGCGAGGGCATACCCGAGCGCCGCTCGCCTCGCTGACCGCCCGCCGTCAGCTCGTCCGAGCGCCCGCCTCCGACACCGCCTCGGCGGACGGGAAGCGCCGGTCCATCCACGCTCGCCACCGCGGCTCCTCCCGAGCCGCGACGGCGGATCCCTCGTCACCGAACAGATAGGCGTGGAGCGTCGCGTAGACCTGCTCGAGATATTCGAATGCGAATACGAACACGACGCCCGGCGCGGGCTCGTCGAGGCGCAACATGAGCTCGTGATGGTGCTTGCTCTCGACTGCGCGTTCGACGGTGCCGGCGAAGGTGGGCGCGTCGGGGGCGCTCGTCGCCGCTCGCTCCCCCACAGCCGCTTCCGCCAGGCCGAGCGCGTCCGTCAATTCGGCCCACGCGCGGGCCTTCGGGGCGGGGGCGTTGCCGGTGAGCAGGATCGTCGCGCAGCGCTGGCCGGCGAAGTGGGTCATGTACACCCGGAGGTTGTGCAGATATGCGCCCCAACCCTCGCGCAGGTCGTCCAGCTGGTCGTCCCAGTCCTCGCCGCTCGCGAAGAGGCTGTTGACGAGCCGTACGACGCAGGTGCCGCCCGACCGAGCCTCCACGAGCCACTCGGTGGCGAGCCGGGCGGGGGGGTCCGCTCCGAACGGATCCTCCTCCTCGTAGACGAATCGGCGCGGCGGGTCCCAGGCGGTCACGACACCGGACGCCTCCATGCCCTCGCCCATGATGTCGAGGGACAGGCTCCCGCCGTCGCGCTCCTCGACTTGGGCGGGGACGAACCACGCCGTGATGCCGGGGCCGGTGGCGATCGCCTCCCACACCTGCCCGGGCGTGCCGGGGACCTCGACCTCCAGCTCGATCGACCGCCTCCGGGGTGTGTCCTCGTTGGGCTTCGTCATTGGGTCTCCTTGGAATCGGGGGCACGCGGAAGGGGGTGAGCAGCAACCACGAGCCGGTGCCGGCGGCCGCCGGGGGAGGACTCGTCGTGATAGCGCGAGACGAGCGCGGTCGCCGCGGCCGCGAGCTCATCCGTGAACGCCGCCCGCTCGGTGGACGAGCGGAAGCGGATCTCGGCGTCGAGCGCGAGCGTCGGCAGACGCTTCTGCGTTTTCTCGGCGCGACGCGCCAGCTCGCCGACCTCGCGCACGATCCTGGCGGCCAGGGCGAGCAGGTAGCGAGCCGACAGGCGGTCGGACGCGCGTCCGGGATCCGCCGCCGCCTCGCCGAGCGCGTCAGGTGAGACGACGTACGAAGCGGCCGTGGCGACCAGCATGCGCTCGGTCAGCCCGCCCCAGCGACGCTCCTCGACCACCCGCACGAGGCCGTGTGCCTCGAGGGTGCGCAGGTGATAGTTGACCTTCTGTCGCGCGAGGCCGACCCGGGCGGCGAGCGTG
>DATDLN010000099.1:0-2462 GCA_036519295.1 Thermoleophilaceae bacterium | reverse complement strand
GCGTGGAGGCTTCGCTGTTCGACGCGATTGCCCTGCTCATCGCGGTGGTGACTCTGGGCCAGCTTTCCTTCGGACTGAGCGTGGGCGCCGCCGCCAGCGTGCTGATCCCCGGTCCGCACGGCGTGGCCGCGGCGGCGGCCGCCGGGGTGCTCCTCAGCGCGACCGAGACCCTCGGCGGGCTCTACTTCGCGGCGTGGGCGGCGCTCGACAGCGTCCTGTGCTACCGCCGCCTGAAGCCGCTCCTGCGCGGCCTGCGCTCCAGGCTGCCGCGGCTCGGCGCACCCGAGCACGCCCCGTGGACGGCCCTCGCCGCTCCCCCCGCGCAGCGGCGGGGAATCATCGAGCGCGCCTACTTCGGCGGCCTCAGCCACCTCCAGATCACCCGCGTGCTCGGCGTGGGTGCCGCCTCCTGATGCCGACCACCAGGCTGCTTCTGGTCACTGGCGCGCAGCTCGAGGTGGAGGGTTCGATCGAGGACGTGGCCAAGGAGCTCGAGAACGCGGCTCGCAACAGTGCGGGAACGCTCGCGTGGCTGACGGAGGCGGCGAACCGGCAGGCGCTGGGCGTCAACGCAGCGCGGGTGGTGACGGTCAGGCCCGGGGAGGAGTAGGCGCCCGCTTGCCTCCGCCCGGCGGCGGCCGGCCGCGGCGCCGTCGTAGGACCGCTGCAGCTCACTGAGCTTCTCGAGGCGGTGCGCCGGTCCGGCGTAGAGCCGTGCCCCATAGAGCTCGAGGCGCTCGCGGCGGTAGCGCGCCTCCTCCCGCAGGTCCTCGATCCGCTCCGCCTCCGGGTGCGTCATGGCTGCTGCCGGCGACGCTGCCGCGCCACATGAGCGGCGCGCTTCACCGGCGACATCCGCCGGACCGTCGACGCCCCCTGCGTCAGGCGCCGGCGGACTTGCCGGAGCTTCTCCGCGCGACGCTCGCCGCTGCGTTCTCGGTCCTGCATCTCGGCGTCTCCTCCCCTCGGCGTCGGGTCGCACAGCGGGAGAGGGGACACCCAACGAGCGTTGCTGCGCGGCCTGACTCTAGCGCTCCGCTCGCCCGGTGGCGCATCGCCGCCAGCGTGGTCCCCGTTCGGCCGCGTCCCCCGGCGGGGGTGAAGCGGGACCGACCCGGGCCGCGGTCAGGCGGTCGCCGTCTGCCCGTCCCGCGGGATCCGGAGGGCCGCCCGCATGGCGCTCACCGCTCGCTCGAGCTCGAACGGGCGGTCACCCGGCGCGGCCATGATCGCCTCCACGCGTGCGCCCAGCCGGGCGTGCCGGACGATGCCCTTCTCGGTCAGCGCCCACTCGCCGCGCTCGGCGAGCGCCGCCTGGGCGACCTCGACGGCCGCCTTGGCGAGCAGTCCCGCGCACGAGACCACGTCGTGGCGTGCCGCCGCGGCGTCGGCAACCGCGAGCGACAAGGCGGCGCTGCGCCGCCAGCGTGCCGGCGCGACCTGCCGCAGCGCGTCGGGAAACTCCGGTCGCGGCAGCTCCCCGGCCAGCACCTCCGCCTGGGCGAGCTCGCCGACGAGCACGTAGGTGGCCATGCCGGCGAGGTAGCCCTCCACCCGGTCGACCTCGTACCTGCCCGCCTCCGCCTCGTCGAGCCAGTGCCGGACGACGTCGAGGTCGCGGTAGAGCAGATCGACCCGCTGGCCCTCCACCGTCAGCCAGGCGCCGCCGTTCACGAGCCGTCCCCACGCCCCCGGCTCGACCACGGTGCCCTCAAAGCCGAGCGTCCGCACGTCCTCGGCTCGGATCGCGTCGCGGTAGTAGAGCCCGAAGTCCCAGTCGCTGTCCGGATGGACAAGGCCGCCCGCGCGCGAGCCGCCGAGCGCCACGGCCACGACCCCGGGGATCTCGATCAGCCGCCCGCCAAGCTCGCGCACACGCCGCATTCAATCGCCCGCGAGCGGTACCGACGTTCAGCGCCGGCCGGGCCGTGGGGCGATCGCCTCTCGGGCCGCGCGTTCCTCTCGAATGGCCTGCATGGCGACGATGCGTCCGGCGCCGAGGGTCCAGACCCACGCCACGGGAACGTCGAGGTCCCCTTCTCCAAGCCTGCTGACGCCCACAAGCCGTCCCGGGACCAGCACGCGAGAGCCGTGACCCTCGAAGCGGTGCCGGCAAGGGCCTGCAGACTTCGGTAGGTGATCCGAATGTGGCGAAACTATCGGCGCAGTTCGTGATGGCCGACGGCGGCCCTCTCCCCCTCGAGGAAGCGGAGCACCGGGGACCAGCTGACCTCCGGGTCGACGCACGAGGAGCTCGTCCACGTCGCCCTGCTGCCAGGCGAGATAGACGCGTCGGACCAGCTCGACGCTCTCGCGTCCCCTCTCCGGCAGTATCCCGGCGGGTCTCCCGCGGCACCGCCTACTCGCGCAGCCCCACGGACTTGAGGGCCTCCGTCCGGTCGGCGTAGGCCTTGAAGCTGATCGCCCGTCCGTCGCGCACGGTCCATATCCCCGTCGGTCGT
>DATDLN010000098.1:0-4119 GCA_036519295.1 Thermoleophilaceae bacterium | reverse complement strand
GGAGGCGGCCAGGCGCGACGGGCGACGCGCCCGCACCGAGGTGCTCGACCTGGCGCTTAGCCTGGCCGGGCTCGCCTTCCGCGACCTCGTCTGCCTGGCCGAGGACGCCCCCGCGGCCGTGCTCGCCGGCGACCGCGCGTCCGCCCGCGCCGACCAGGCGCGCGGCCGGGACCCGCGGCGCCTGCGCGAGGCGGCGGAGCGCTGCGAGAACGTGCGCCAGGCACTCGAGCTCAACGTAATGGAGGACCTGGCGCTGGCGGCGCTCGGCTTCCGGCTGACCGCACTGGTGGGCGCGCCGAGCTGATCGCCGAGCGCGATCGGCCCGATCTCCAATCGCGATCGAATTCCGCCGCGCTGGTCGCGTCTCCCAGTGAGACCCGACCGGAACCCATGCTCAAACTCCTTACACCGCTTCTGCTCTCGATGGCGATGGCCGCCGCGCCCGCGAACGCGGCTCCCCCTGCTCGCGACGACGGCATGACCGAGCCGGTTTACCTCGTTCACGGCTACAGCGCCGACGGCACGGACTGCCAGCAGAGGTGGGGGCCGGCAATGGAGGCCTGGCGGAAGGCCGGCTGGGAGGGCGGGTTCCACACCGTCGGTTACTACGAGGGCGATAGCTCGTGCAACACGAAGATCGCGGCCGCCAATCGCAGCACGCCGATCCAGCAGCTCGGAAGCCAGCTCGCCTGGGACATCTACTTGCAGTACTCGAGCCACGGCCGGTCGGTCGACGTCGTCGGCCACTCGATGGGCGGCCTGATCGCTCGCGTCGCACTCACCGGCGTCAGCCGCGGGTGGGACGGGTTCCCGCCGTTTGTCTACGTCGAAGACGCCGTGACGCTCGGCACGCCGCACGGCGGAGTCTCGGCCTCCTGGGTGCGGAGCTGCGACGAGACGCAGTGCGTGCAGATGCGCCCGGGCTCCAAGTTCCTCCGCGTCCTGGCGAGCGTCGGGCAGAACCCGCAGTCGAACCAGAGCACGGACTGGACGCTGATCGGCTCCGAGGACGACGCGACCGTGGCATGGCAGTCCGCCGTCGCCTCGCGCGCGGCGCCCAACATGCGGCCCGGCCACCGGGTTCTCTACAGGCGCGGCGAGGGAATCGGCCACGGCGACCTGGCCTCGACCGTGAGCGGCGACCACACGTACCGGCTGTCCTACTCCCGCGGGAACGGCCCGGTGCAGCGCACCGGGAAGGGCCGCTCGCCCGTCTATGCGGCGGGAGGTGCGATCAAGTGGTGGAGCAGGTGGTGATGCGCGTCCGCTCCGGCTGATCCGCGCGCAGTCAGCGGCCGATGGGAGAGTTCAGCGTCCCTAGAGGCTCGGCGCCGCGCGCGCCGGCTCGGAGGCAACGCCGGGCGGCATGTGCGGAGCCAGCCGCCACAGCCGGGCGGCGATCGCGATGCTGAGCACGATCCCGAGCGCGGTCCAGCCGGCGCGCTCGGCCGCGATCGCGTCGCCCTGGTAGTCGACCGCGCTGATCGTGAGCAGCGCCGTCGGCGTCAGGAGCACGACGAGCCAGAAGTAGCCGCGCGCGAACAGCGCGAAGAGCCCGAACGCGGCGATGCCCTGAGCCGTCACCAGGAGCCAGTCTTCGCCGGTCGCGATCATGAGCAAGGTGATCAGCGCCGTCCCGACGAGCGTTCCGGCCGCGCGCTGTACCGCCCGCACGTTGCTCGCGTGCTCCTCCGGCTGGAGCACCGCCAGCACGGTCAGCGGGATCCAGTAGCCGTGCTGAAGCTCGAGCAGCCGGTAGAACAGCGTGGTGGCGGCGACGATCGACGCGAGCCGCAGGGCGTGCGCGCGAAGCAGCGCGTCGCCGGCGATCGCGTGTTGGAGCTGCCGCGCGCCTCGCATGAGCACCTTTCCGAGTGGCGCCCTCGCGGCTGTCGGCGGTGGAGCGGTCCGCGCATAGGCGGCGACCATCAGCGCGAGCCCGGCGATCGATCCCAACATGAACCACAGCACGCGCGTCCCCACGTCGAGTGATTCCGTCGGGATGCCGTTCCCGAGCACGAAGATCGCGCCGATCACAAAGCCGGTGAGGCCGCCATTGTGGCCGAACGTGCGCAGGAAGGCGGCGAGTCCGACCCATGCAAACGCAGCGGCGACCGAGGCCGCCACACTGCCCTGAACGGCGGTCGCGAGGGCCATCGACGCGCAGCACCCGATGGAGGCGCCGGCGCCCCATCCGAGGCGCTCGCGCAGTGGGCCGCGCGGCACCGCGAGGGCGCCGTTGAGCCCTCCGAAACAGGCCACCACGCCGATCTCGGGCTCATCCAGCGCCAGGCCGAGGGCGAGAGGCATGCAGCTTGCGAGCGCACCGGCGAGGCCGGCAAGGAGGTCGATGCCCCGCCGCTCGACGCGAAACGCGTCCCGCCAGACCCCGGCCGCCAGCGTGCGCAGGAGCATCGGACCCTCAGGTCGCCCCTGCCGCGCCGTATGCAGGAAATCCTCTCGCACGGCTTGGCGCCGGCTGCTGCGGAGCGCGTGCATCGTTGATGCTGATGCGTGCCTCGATCACGCCGGCACGAGACTAGCCCGAAGCCCGCGGAGCCATCCGGACGAGGGATACCCACGTGTCGGCGTCAACTCATCCTCCGGACCATCTGATCGGAGGATGGCGCCGCGGGTCCGCGCACCCACGCTTCAGCCGTGGCCAACACCGTCGCCACCGAGCACCTACCTCGAGGCGCTCTTCAGCGGCCCCGGCGGCCGGGGCTCCGCCGCGAGATCGGATTCATCGGCTTGCTCTGGGCCTCGGGCGGCTCGATCATCGGCTCGGGCTGGCTCTTCGGCGCGCAGGGCGCGCTCGCAACCGCGGGTCCTGCGGCGATCATCTCCTGGGGCATCGGCGGAGTCGCGATTCTGCTGCTCGCCCTCGTCCACGCCGAGCTCGGCGCCATGTACCCCGTCGCCGGGGGCACGGCGCGGTTCCCGCATTACGCGTTCGGCGGCGCGGTGGGCGCGTCGTTCGGCTGGTTCTCGTGGCTGCAGGCGGCCACGGTTGCGCCGATCGAGGTGATGGCGATGATCCAGTATGGGCAGCACTACTCGTTTGCCAGCGGCTGGATGAAGATCAGCGGCGGCCAGAACGTGCTCACCGGAGCCGGGATTGTCGCCGCCGTCGTGTTGATGGCGATCTTCACGGCGATCAACTTCCTCAGCGTCCGCAAGCTCGCACACACCAACAGCACCGCGACCTGGTGGAAGGTCGGCGTCCCGCTGCTGACGATCGTCGTGCTCGCGATCGTGAGCTTCCATCCCGGCAACTTCACCGCGGCCGACGGGTTCGCCCCCACAGGCGCCAGCGGCATCCTCGCGGCGGTCTCTACGAGCGGGATCATCTTCGCGCTGCTCGGGTTCGAGCAGGCCGACCAGCTCGCGGGCGAGAGCGCTAACCCCAAGCGCGACATCCCGCGCGCCGTCATCGGCGCGGTCACGATCGGCGTGATCATCTACATCCTGCTCCAGATCGTGTTCCTGGCGGCGCTCCCCGCCTCCCACATCGGCGGGACCTGGGCCAACTCCGCGTACACGACCTTCTCCGGGCCGTTCGCGCAGCTCGCCACGCTCGCCGGCGTCGGCTGGCTGGCCAGCATCCTCTACATCGACGCGGTGATCTCACCGGGCGGAACCGGGCTCATCTATACGACGGCCGCGTCGCGAGTGTCGTACGGCCTCAGCCGCAACGGCTACGTGCCGACGGTCTACGAGCGCACGGACCGGCGCGGGATCCCCTGGTTCGGCCTCCTAACCGCCTTCGTCGTCGGATGCATCTGCTTCCTCCCGTTCCCAAGCTGGAGGTCGCTGGTCGGACTGATCACGAGCGCGAGCGTGCTGATGTACGCCGGCGCGCCGCTGGCGCTCGGAGCCCTCCGCGCGCGCCTGCCCGACGCCGAGCGGCCGTATCGCTCGCCCGCCGCGCCGGTGCTCGCCCCGCTGGCATTCGCCGTCGCAAACCTGCTCATCCTCTGGTCGGGCTGGACCACCGACTGGAAGCTGGGCGTCGCGATCCTGATCGGCTACGCCATCCTCGCGGCCAACCAGCTCTTCAAGCTCAACCCGACCGTCCCCCAATTCGAGATCCGATCCGCGGTGTGGCTGCCCGTCTAT
>DATDLN010000097.1:0-62717 GCA_036519295.1 Thermoleophilaceae bacterium | reverse complement strand
GATGGGGCGCGTCCGGCCGCCCGCGCTGGCCGGCTTCCTGACCTTCATCGCGCTGCTCCTCGCCGCGCTCTACGGCGAGCAGCGTCACGTGATCATGGTCCTCGTGGCCGCCTTCCCGGTCACGTTCCTGCTCGGCGTGGCGCGCCCGCGCCGCGCCAACGTCTCCTGGGCGATCGCCGCGACGCTGTTCGGCGTCCTCTGGATCGGCCTGCCGATGGTGCACGCGATCTGGCTGCGCGACCTGTCGATCACCGAGCACGGCCGGACCATCGGCACGGGCATGGGGCTCGTGTTCGACGTGCTGATCGCCACCTTCGTCGGAGACACCTGCGCCTACTTCGTCGGCCGCGCGTACGGGCGCTCGACGTTCGCGCCGCTGATCTCGCCGAACAAGACGCTCGAGGGCCTGATCGGCGGCGTGCTGGGCGGAACGCTGGCGTTCTGGTGCGCCGGGCTCTACCAGGACTGGCTGAGCGGCGGCGACGCGCTGCTGATCGGCTTCCTGGTGGCGCTTACGGCGCCGCTGGGAGACCTGTTCGAGTCGCTGATCAAGCGCGACCTCGAGGTGAAGGACACCGGCCGCTTCTTCGGCGCCCACGGCGGCGTCCTCGACCGCCTCGACGCCCTGTTATTCACGATCGTGGTTGGCTACTACGCGGCGCTGGGGCTGGGGTACGCCTGAGGGCCCGACGGGCTCAATGTCCGAGGGTCCACGGCGGTCCGTGCGCGTACCGCTGCGTCCAAGGAAGCCGCCGGCCGGACGGCCCGCGCACGACCTCGGGCTGGCAGCGCCAGCGGCTCCGGCGTGCAGGTGACGCCCGGCGGCGGGACGCGCCGCCTGGCGCCGGCCCCGCACGTGGGATAGACACGGACAGCGTCCGCCTCGCCCGGCCGGCCGCTCTCCTCCTTCGTAGGTCGCCTCTAGCTTGCGAGCAGCTCCTTGAGCACGTCGTCGATGTACTTCGTGTCGACGCCGTTCACGCCGCCCCCGGCGAAGTGGCCCCAAACCCCGGGGATGACGCGCAGCTCCGCGTTCGACATGTGACTCACCGCGTACTCCTCGTCCTCGGGTGGGAAGTACAGATCCTTCTCGGCGGGAAGGACGATCGTCTTGGCCTTGATCGACCCCAGCGCCTTGACGTGGTCACCGTCGAAGCCCGGCGTCTTCCCGATGTTGCCGTTCTGCCAGGTCCACAGCAGGGTGAGGAGGTTGTTCGGGTCCCGGCGATCCAGGAAGAAGCCCTCCCAGAAGCCCACGAGGAAGTCCTCGAGCGACGAGTAGCCCATCTCGGTGTACACCCGATCCCAGTAGAACGCCTGCGAGAAGCCCCAGCCCGCGTACACCCGCGCGGCCGCGCGGAGCCCCTTGACGGGCTTCTCCTCGTACCAGCCGCCCTGGAACGCTCCATCGGCTGTCAGCGCCGCCTTCACCCCCTCGAGGAAGACGATGTTGTGCTCGCTCGTCTTGGACGAGCCGCAGAACGGGCAGGCGCGCTCCACCATGTCTGGGAAGCTCACCGCCCACTGGTAGGTCTGCCCCGCGCCCATCGACCAGCCGGTGACCAGCGGGAGCTTCTCGATCCCGAAATTCTCAGTGACCAGCTTGTGCTGCTGCTGTACCTGGTCGTAGAACGTGACGTTCGGGAAGCGCGCCCGATCGTAGGGGGGAGGCGTGTTGCTGGGCGAGCTCGAGAGCCCGTTGCCGAGCATGTTCGGGACGATGATGAAGTAGTCGGCCGGGTCGAGCGCCATGCCCTCGCCAATGAGCCATTCGTTGTCCCAGTGCCGCCCCGAGTACCACGTGGGGTAGACGATCGCGTTGCTCTTGTCGGCGTTCAACTCGCCGTACGTCTTGTAGGCGAGCTTGGCGTCCCGCAGGGTGGCTCCGCCTTGGAGGGTCACGTCTCCCAGGTCGAAGATCTCGTAGTCCATCGGGAACTCGTCCATCCGGAGCGACCTCCTAGGGGGTCATGGGCCACGCCTCACCGCCCGCGCGGCCGGAGTGTACGCCTCCGTCTGCGAAGGTCGGCTATCCGTCCAGGTGCATCCCTGCCCATTCCGACGCCGACCTCGTCTAACGTCCGAGCGGGTGTGGTGAACGACGCTGACCCCCGGGGACGCGCGTGACGGAGCCGCTCAGCGCCCGGCTGCGTGCGTCCGCCGTGGAGGTGTGGGAGGCGCAGCACCACCATCCGTTCGTCACGGGCATGGGGGACGGCACGCTGGACGTTGAGCGGTTCAAGGTCTGGCTTCGGCAGGACTGGCTGTTCCTGATCGAGTACGCGCGGATGTTGGCGCTGGGTGCGGCGCGGGCCGCCGATCTCCCGACCATGACCCGCTTCGCCGGTCTGACGCGGGCGGTCCTCGAGGACGAGATGTCGCTCCATCGCTCCTATGCAGCGCAGTTCGGGATCTCCGAGTCGGAGCTCCTCGCGGAGCGGATGCTTCCGACTACGCAGGGGTACACCGACTTCCTGGTGCGGACCGCGTCGCAGGGTGACTTCGCCGAGCTGGTCGCCGCGCTCCTGCCCTGCATGTGGGGATACAGCGAGCTGGGGCTGCGGTTGGCCGAGCGCGGTCGGCCGGCCGAGACGCGCTACGCAGCCTGGATAGAGATGTACGCGTCGAACGACTTCGCGGAACTCGCCGCCTGGTGCCGCGAGCTGACCGACCGGATGGACGGTGCGGACAGGGGGCGCATGGAACGCGCGTTCGCGACCAGCAGCCGCTACGAGCTCGCCTTCTGGGACATGGCCTGGTCGGGCGAGCGCTGGCCAGGCTAAGAGCGCGGCAACGCGCCGAACATCTCGGGCCCGCGCGTGGCGAGCGTGAGGTCGCCGTCGATCTCGAAGCGGCCCGCGAACAGCAGCTCCTGCGGGTCGCGCTCCTCGGCGAAGCGCACGCCGGGAGCGTAACGGGCCGCTCCCTAGACTCCGCCAGGTGCGCAGGATCCTGATAGTCGGCTCCACCGGCTCCATCGGCACGCAGGCCCTGGACGTGGTGGAGCGCAGCGACGAGCTCGAGCTGGTGGGCCTCGCGGCCGCCTCGAGCTGGGAGGCGGTGCTGGCCCAGGCCGTCCGCTTCGGCGTGCAGCGCGTGGCCCTCGCCGATCCCGACGCCGCCGCCCGGGCCGCGGAGCATTCGCGGACCGAGGTGCTGGCCGGCCCGGAGGGGCTCGTGGAGCTGATCACGGAGACGGACTGCGACCTCGTGCTGAATGCGCTGGTGGGCTCCGCCGGCCTCGGGCCGACGGTCGCCGCGCTCGGCGAGGGGATCGATCTTGCGCTCGCCAACAAGGAGAGCCTGGTCGTGGGCGGCGAGCTGGTGACTGCGCTGGCGGAGGCGACGGGCGCCGAATTGATTCCCGTCGATTCCGAGCACTCGGCTCTCTACCAGCTGATCGCGAACGAGCCACCCGGCAGCCTGGAGCGCGTCGTGCTCACGGCCAGCGGCGGCCCCTTCCGCGGCCGGACCGACCTCGACGGCGTGACGCGCGACGAGGCGCTCGCCCACCCCACCTGGGACATGGGGGGCAAGATCACGATCGACTCCGCCACGCTGATGAACAAGGGCCTCGAGCTGATCGAGGCGCACCACCTGTTCGGCGTTCCCTACGAGCGCATCCACGTGGTCGTGCACCCGCAGTCGATCGTCCACGCGCTGGTGCACCTCAACGACGGCGCGTCCCTCGCGCACCTCGGCTACCCGGACATGCGGGTGCCGATCTCCTACGCCCTCCACCACCCGGAGCGGGCCGACGTGCCTGTGCCGACGCTCGACCTGGTGGAGGTCGGCGCGCTCACCTTCGAGCGGCCCGATCTCGAAACCTTCGCCTGTCTGCGCCTCGCCCGCGAGGCTGCCGAGGCCGGCGGCACAGCCCCCTGCGTGCTGAACGCGGCCAACGAGGTGGCGGTGCACGCCTTCCTGCGAGGCGAGCTCCCGTTCGCCGGTATCGCGCGGGTGATCGAGTCGACGCTCGCCGAGCTGCCCGCGCAGCCGGTCCGGCATTTCTCCGACCTCTACGAGGCCGATGCGCAGGCCCGCGGCGTGGCGAGGGGAGTGGCGGCGTGAGCTGGATCCTGGCGTTCGTCGGATTCGCGCTGCTCGTGATCCTCCACGAGCTGGGTCACTTCACGGCCGCCAAAGTGGTCGGCATGCGGGTCGAGAAGTTCTCGCTCTTCTTCCCGCCTACGCTGCTGAAGAAGAGGGTGGGGGAGACCGAGTACGCGGTCGGCGCGATCCCCGCCGGGGGCTACGTGAAGATCACCGGCATGAACCCTGACGAGAAGCTGCCGGACGAGGTTCGGACCCGCGCCTATTACTCGCAGCCGGTGTGGAAGCGGATCGTCGTGATCGCCGCGGGGCCGGCGGTGAACCTCATCCTGGCATTCCTGCTCCTGCTCGTCTTCTTCTGGGCCATCGGCGCCGAGACCGGCACCAGCCGCGTCGGCGCCATCCAGAAGGGCTACCCGGCCGCCGCCGTTCTACGGCCCGGTGACGAGCTGGTCGCGGTGGACGGCCGGCGCGGCAGCCCGCAGGAGCTCTCCGCCCTGATCGCGCGACATAAGTGCCCGGAGCGGCCGCCCACCAAGGGCTGCGAGGCCGCCACGCCGGCCACCGTCACGATCGAACGAGGCGGGCGCGAGCGCACGTTCAAGCTAACCCCGATCTATGACCCCACAGCGCCCACGACCGATCCGGACAACCCGGGGCGGACACGGCTCGGCTTCTCCTACGCGGCGGGGCCGCGAGACCCGCTGCCATTCGGCCAGGCGCTCGATCTCACCGCGAACCGCTTCTGGTTCATCACGAAGGCCACGATCGAGCTGCCCGCGCGCCTGATCGATCCTCAGCAGCGCAAGGAGATCTCGGGAGTGGTCGGCTCGTACGAGGTCACCCGGCAGACGATCCTGAACGACCTCGCCGAGGTCGTCGGCATCCTCGCGATCATCTCGCTCTCGCTGGCGATCGTGAACCTGTTTCCGTTCCTCCCGCTCGACGGCGGACACATCTTCTGGGCGATCGTGGAGAAGATCCGGCGCAAGCCCGTGCCGTTCAGCGTGATGGAGCGCGCCGGAGTGATCGGCTTCATGCTGGTGATCCTGATCTTCCTGGTGGGCCTCTCGAACGACATCGACCGGCTCTCCGGGGAGGGCTTCCAGGTCCGCTGAGTCCGCGCTCCCCGTCCCTGCTGTGCCTGCGGGGCAATCTGGTGGTGATCGGCAAGCAGCCGGATGGGGATTCGGTCCGCTTCGTGCCCGACACCCCGGGCCTGCTCGACTCCCTGCGCCGCGGCTGGCGGGTCCGGCGGTCGGGCGACGGCAGCGTGCAGCTGCGCCTGGAGGGGATCGACGCACCCGAGACGCACTACGGTGCGTTCGCCCAGCCGCTCGGCACGCAGGCTCGCGATGCGCTGCTCGAGCTCTGCGGCTTCCGCGGGATCCGGCGCGAGGGGGAGGAGGTGGTGTCCGCGACGCCCGAGCGGCGCCCGGCGGCGATCCTCAGCGAGCTGGTGGACCCCAACGGGCGCCCGGTGAGCATCCTGCTCGTCGACGAGGAGCTGCCCGACGGCGAGTACGTCGAGGTCGACGAGGGCACGCTGCGCCGGAGCGCCAATACTTCGCTGCTCGCCGACGGGGGCGCGTACCTCACGCTGTACGACTCCTGCGCGCCGCCGATCCGCGCCACGTTCCGGAGCACCGCCGCCGACGCCCGCGGGCGTCGCCTCGGCGTCTGGGCCGAGGACACGACAGCCGGCTTCGAGCTCGTGGACCAGGCCTCCATCGGCCCCGACGGCCAGCTCGTGCTCCCCAAGCTGTTCCGGCGCTGCTCGGACTACCTGCGCACCCGCACGCCGGAGGAGACGCTGCCCGACTGGCTGCGAACGCATGGCCCGCCCGAGCGCCCGGAGGACGATCGGGTGATCGTCGGCGGGGACGTCCAGACGCGCCTGAGCGAGCTCGTTCGGCAGAACGAGACGAGCATCGAGTTTCCGGTCGACCTGCTCGACATCGTCTTCGTGGAAAAGTGAGCTCTCCGGGTAGGCTCCTCTCGCACACTGGCCCCGAGGGAGGTCACCATGAGCATCGCGACTCCACGCCGCACCGAGCGCCCGCCCGGCCTTGACGCCGCCACCATCGCCGAGGCCTTCCAGCTCACCGCCGCCGCCCACCCCGACCGCCGCGCGCTGCGACTCAAGGACGACGCTTTCACGATGTCGTGGCGCGAGTACGCCGACAAGGTCCGCTCCGTGGCCGCGGGCCTCGCCGCGCTCGGCCTCGAGCGCGGACACACGCTCGCGATCATGCTGACGAACCGGCCGGAGTTCCACTTCTTCGACACGGCCGCGCTGCACCTCGGCGCCACGCCGTTCTCGATTTACAACACCTACGCGCCCGAGCAGATCCAATACCAGGTGCGGGACGCCGCCGCGCGCATCCTGGTGACCGAGGAGGCCTTCCTCGAGCGGGTCCGCTCCGTGGAGGGCGTCGACCATCTGGTCGTCGTCGATGCCGACAACCTCGACGAGGCGCTGACGATCGCCGACGTCGAGGCGGAGGGCGATCCGGAATTCGACTTCGAGGCCGCCTGGCGCGCCGTGGGCCCCGACGACATCCTGACCCTGATCTACACCTCGGGCACCACGGGTCCGCCGAAGGGCGTGCAGCTGACGCACCGAAACCAGATCTCAGCGGTGCGCGGCTTCGACGAGGTGATCGCGTTCCCTGGCGCCGGGCGGGTGATCTCGTGGCTGCCGATGGCCCACATCGCCGAGCGGGCTTGCAGCCACTACCTGCCGATGATGCTCGGCTTCACGACCACGTGCTGTCCCAACCCGCGCGAGGTCGTGGCGTACCTGCCCGAGGTGCGACCCACCTGGTTCTTCGCCGTCCCGCGCATCTACGAGAAGCTGAAGGCCGCGATCGAGGCCGGCATTGCCGCGGAGCAGGACCTGGCGAGGAAGGCGGCCACCGAATGGGCGCTCGAGGTGGGACTGCGAAAGGTGCGGGCCGAGCAGGCCGGCGACGAGGTGCCCGCGGAGCTCACACAGGAGTACGCCAAGGCGGACGAGCTCGTCCTGTCCAAGATCCGCCAGCGCCTCGGCCTCGACGAGATCGAGTCGATAAACGTCGGCGCCGCCCCCACGCCGCGGGAGGTGATCGAGTTCTTTCACGCGCTCGGGATCCCGCTGGCCGAGCTCTGGGGGATGTCGGAGACGACCGGCTACGGTGCCTGCAATCCGCCCGACCGGATCAAGATCGCCACGGTCGGGCCGGTCGCGCCGGGCGCCGAGATCAAGCTGGCGGAGGACGGGGAGATACTGATGCGCGGGCCGATGGTCACGCCCGGCTACCGCAACCAGCCCGAGCAGACCCGGGAGGCGCTGGACGAGGACGGCTGGCTGCACACCGGCGACGTCGGCGAGTTCGACGAGGACGGATATCTCAAGATCGTAGACCGCAAGAAGGAGCTGATCATCAGCGCCGGGGGCAAGAACATGTCGCCGGCGAACATCGAGGCCAAGGTGAAGGCGTCGAGCCCGCTGATCGGCCAGGCGATCGCGATCGGCGATGGGCGGCCGTACAACGTCGCGCTGATCACGCTCGACCCCGACGTGGCGCCGGCCTTCGCCGCTCAGCACGAGATCGAGGACCCGTCGCCCGCGGCGCTGGCCGAGCATCCGGCCGTGCTGGAGGAGGTCCAGCGCGGCGTCGATGCTGCGAACGAGCAGCTGGGACGGGTCGAGCAGATCAAGCGCTTCGAGGTGCTGCCGACCGAGTGGCAGCCGGGCAGCGAGGAGCTCACCCCGACGATGAAGCTGAAGCGCAAGCCCATCCACGAGAAGTACGAGCGCGAGATAGAGGAGCTCTACGCGTAGCTACGCTTAGGGCCGACGTGGCCTCGAAGCGCCAGATCGACGTCGGCGGCGTGAAGATAGGCGGCGGCGCGCCCGTCGCCGTCCAGTCGATGACGAAGACGGAGACCGCCGACTACGAGGCCACGATGCGGCAGATCCGCGCGATCGCGGAGGCCGGGGGTGATCTGGTGCGCTGCGCCGTTCCGCGCGACGACGACGTGCGGGCGCTCGAGCGGATCGTCCGCGAGTCGCCGATCCCGGTGATAGCCGACATCCACTTCAACTACACGCTGGCGCTCAAGGCAATCGACGCCGGCGCTCACTGCATCCGCATCAACCCCGGGAACATCGGCGGTCACGACAAGACCGGCATCGTCGTGGACCGGGCACGTGCGGCCGGCGTGCCGATGCGAGTGGGGGTGAACTCGGGCTCGCTCCCGAAGCACCTCCACGAGCTGGAGCGCGAGACCCCGGTAGAGGCGCTGGTGGCGGCCGCCGTGGAGTACGTGGAGCTGATGGAGAGCCTCGATTTCCGGGACTTCAAGGTATCCGTCAAGTCGACGAGCGTGCCGAACACGATCGCCTCGAACCGCCTGCTGTCCGAGCGGATCGACTACCCGCTCCACCTCGGGATCACCGAGGCGGGGACCAAGTGGTCCGGCTCGCTCAAGTCGGCGGTGGGCCTCGGCACCCTCCTTGCCGACGGGATAGGCGACACCATCCGCATCTCGCTCTCCACCTTCCACGCGGAGGAGGAGGTAAAGGTGGCCTGGGAGATCCTGAAGGCGCTGAAGCTCCGCCAACGGGGCCCCGTGCTGATCGCCTGCCCCACCTGCGGCCGGCTCCAGTTCGACATGGACACCGTGGTGGCCGAGATCGAGGAGCGCCTTCGCCACTACGACGACCCGATCGAGGTCGCCGTGCTCGGCTGCGCGGTGAATGGGATCGGCGAGGCCTCGCACGCGGACTTCGGCATTACCGGCGCCAAGAACGAGGGCTTGATCTTCGCCCACGGAAAGCCGCTCCGGAAGGTGTCACAGGAGCGACTGGTGGAGGAGTTGTTCGCGGAGATCAACAAGTCGATCGACGCGGGACGGGTCGTCGTGGACGAGCACAAGGCTGCCGAGGGCGCAGCCTGGCTCGAGCGGATCGAGGAGGAGAACGCCGACGAGCTGACCCCCGAGCGGATCGCCGCAATGGAGGCCGCGGCCGCGAACAAGGACACGCTCGCGAACGGCAACTCGCTCCCGATGGCCGGGGCCCCCAAGGCGAAGCGGATTGCGCTCGACGAGGAGTCCTCTCCCACGGCGGGGCGCCGCTTCACCCGCGCGTAGAGATCCAGTAGTCACCCATCCGCTCTGTGAGATGCCCCACACAAGGCTTGACCGGCCTGCGTGGGGCCACCTAGCGTCGCTCTGTGCCCCATCTCACGCGCGAAGAAAGGGTCCTACGCCGTTGGCTCCTGGCCCTGACGATCCTCTTCGCGGCGCAGGCCTTGATCTACGTGCCCGAGGTCTGGAGCGGCTCGCCCGACGCGCGGCCGTTTGCGATCAACTCGTTTTCCAAGGACCTCGTCTTCTGCGTGCTGACCGGGATCGCGGCCGCGGACGTCCGGCGCTTCAGCCGCCTGATCGGCCTCGTCATCGCGGGCCACCTGGCGATCATCCTGCTGCTGGCCGTAGCGCTGGTCAGCGGCAGGTACGAGTCGACCTTCCCGCCGCCCGACTGGCAGGGCGACTGGTCCGGGGCATGGCCCCTGGCGGGCTGGCTCTGTGCCGCGGTCGTCATGACCGGAGTGCTCATCTGGCTCTACCGGAGGGCCCTGCGCGCCCGCTACGGGCTGGGCTACCTCTGGCCGATCGAGCACGACACGCTGACCGCCGTGGCCGACGCGATCCTGGACCGGCCTGAGGTTGCCCCGGGGGAGATCGCCACCGCGGTGGACGCCTACTGGGCGAAGCTGCGGATTCGGGCGAAGTGGCGGATCCGACTTGCTCTGCTGGCGGTGTGCTTCATCCCCCTCCTGTGGCTGAAGGCGCCGCTTCCTCTGATGGACCGGCCGCGGCGACGGCGGTTCATCGAGCGCAACCTGCTCGCGGAGATAGCGCGGGGCGACCTCGGCTTCCTGCGCAAAGGCCTCCAGGCCGCGATCCGCTTCTCGATGCAGCTCGTCTATATCGGCTACTACGGCGACGAGCGCAGCCACCCGGCGACGGGCTACGTCCGGTTCAGCAAGCGCCCCCGGTGGCCCGGCAGGCCGCCGCCGCACGAGAGGCTTGACACGCTCGCGGCCGGTGACGTCGCCGGAAAGCGGCTCCACGCCGACGTCGTGGTTGTCGGGAGCGGCGCCGGCGGGTCGATCGCCGCCCACGCTCTTGCTGCGCGCGACCGCGACGTCCTGCTCGTCGAGCGCGGGCCCCACGTCGACCGGTCGGAGTTCAAGGAGCACGAGCCGGAGATGTACGCGCGTCTCTACTCCGACGGGGCGCTTCAGCTCTCGCGCGACTTCAGCGTCCAGGTGCTCCAGGGGATGTGCGTGGGGGGAAGCACCGTCGTCAACAACGGCGTCAGCTTCAACCTGCCCGGGCACGTCCTCGAGCAGTGGAACGAGCGCTACGACGCCGGGCTCGACCCCGACGAGCTACAGGGCTCGTTCGATGCCGTGCGCTCGCTGGTCTCCGTTCAGCATCAGAACGAGGCGCCACCCAACCCGATCGGCGACAGGATCGGCACCCTGCGGCCGGTTGAGGCGAACCTCGAGAAATGCCTCGGCTGCGGCTACTGCAACATCGGCTGCCACTACGGCAGGAAGCTCTCGATGCTCGACAGGGTGCTCCCGGAGACCCAGCGCCGGTACCGCGACCGCCTGCGCATTCTGCCCGACTGCTCCGCGGAGCGAATCCTGGTAAGTGGCGGGCGGGCCACCGGAGTCCGCTGCCGCCTGCGGACCGACGGCTCCCGCGACCGTACCGTGGACATCCACGCGCGGAAGGCCGTCGTCGTCGCGGCCGGAGCCACCCACTCGAGCCTGCTGCTCATGCGCAGCCGCGTCGGCGGCGCCCTCGTCGGCCGCCGCCTGTGCGCCAACCTCGGCTCCCACCTGACCGCCTGCTTCGAGAACGACCGCCCGCTGAACGCCTTCGACGGGCTCCAGATGTCGCACTACGCGAGCAACGGTCACGTCGGCAACCACGTCATCGAAACCTGGTTCAACCCCGTCATGTCCCAGGCGCTCGTCATGCCCGGCTGGCTCGGCGACCACCAGACGAACATGGAGCGCTACGACCGGCTGTCCTGCCTGGGGGTGCTCGTGGGAAGCGAACCTCGGGAGCGCAATCGGGTCCTGAAGCGGGCGACGATGAACGGCGCCCAGGTCGACTTCACTCCCTCGGCCGCCGATCTGGACGGCATTCTCACCGGATTGCGGGAGGCGGGCGAGCTGCTGCTCGAGAACGGCGCCACCTGCGTCATGCCCGCGACCTTCCGTTACTGGGAGCTTCGAAACGGCGACCTGCAGAAGCTCAGGCGCGGGCCCGGGGGGATCGTGAACGACGCAAGCGACATCTCCGTCAACACCGGCCACCCTCAGGGCGGCAACCCGATGAGCCGAGACAGGGGCCTGGGCGTTGTGGACGAGCGCTTCCGCGTCCACGGCTTCGAGAACCTCCACGTCTGCGACGCCAGCGTCTTTCCGAGCGCCATCACGGTGAACCCGCAGCTCACGGTGATGGCGCTGGCGCACCTGGCCGGCTCGACCTACATCGCCTGACCGCCGCCGAGTCCCGCCTCGCGGATCGCTTCGTCCTTGTCGAGGTAGGCCTTCATACGGCAGGCCCGCCGGTCCCGCATGGTCCAGACGTGCACGAATCGCTGCGCCACCTCGACCCCCGACGCGCGCCCGCGGGCGAGCTCCAGCACGTCCGCGACCACCAGGTCGCCGGCCTCGCGCAGCTCCTGCAGCTCGAACCGGAACGTCTCCCAGTGCCGCCCGAGGCTCACCAGGTAGGACTCGAACTGCTCGCGCGTATAGACGTGGACCCCGCCGGGCACCTCCGATGCCTCGTGCCACTCGAAACTCGGGTCCACCAGCTCGAGCACACCGGCCAGGTCGCCGCGGTTCCAGGCGTCGTAGCCTCGCCTGACAATGTCGATGTTCTCACCCGGCATCCGCGGTCCCGACTCGATCCTATTGGCGCCCTCCGCGGCGACGGACCCGCCGACGCGGGCTCGGCCCGGCGGGGAATGCCGCATCCAGGGGTGCGGCACGAAAGTCAACCCATGGTCGACCAACGTGACCAACCCCACCGTGATACCCCGTCCGCTCGCCCCGGGCAGCGAATTTCGATGCCCAACACGCGCGCCGCCGGCGACTCGCGCCTCGCTTCCGCGCCATCCCGGGTGACATGGGCGTCGTCCTTCACTGACGACGTCTGCAGTACGCGCTCGGCGGGGAGGAAGAGCAGGCGATGGCAACTCCCTGCTGATCGGCCAGGCCGAAACCTTCGTAGCGCAGCGAGAGCACCACGCCACCGATCACGTACACAATGCCGACGGGTGCGCCGACGGCACCCGCGGCGTTGAGGAGCGTCGTTCACGGGTTGTCGCGCTCCACGCGAAAACCTATCCGAGCCGTCGGAGGTCGATCTTCCCTCCGGATGAGGCGGGCGCGCGAGGTTAGACTCGCCCGCTGTGACGCGGCTCTCGGGCTACTTCCTGCCAACCCTGCGCGAGGCACCGGCGGACGCCGAGGCGCCGTCCCACCGGCTGCTCGTGCGCGCCGGGCTCGCGCGCCAGGTCGGCGCGGGCATGTGGACCTGGCTGCCCGCGGGGTGGCGGGCGCATCGGAAGGCGGAGCAGATCGTGCGCGAGGAGCTCGACGCGATCGGGGCGGGCGAGCTGCTGATGCCGGTCCTCCAGCCCGCCGAGCTCTGGAAGCGGTCCGGCCGCTACGACATCGACGAGGTCTTCAGGCTCAAGGACCGGCGGGGCGCCGATCTGGTGCTTGCGATGACCCACGAGGAGAACGTGACCTTCCACGTCTCACGCGAGATCCGCTCCTACCGCGACCTGCCGAAGATCCTCTACCACTTCCAGACGAAGGAGCGCGACGAGCCGCGGCCTCGCGCCGGTGTGCTGCGCACGCGCGAGTTCATCATGAAGGACTCCTACAGCTTCGACCGCGATCCGGAAGGCCTCGAGCGCTCCTACCAGCTTCACATACAGGCCTATGACCGCATCTTCGACCGCTGCGGGCTCGAGTGGTACCGCGTGGAATCGGATGTGGGGATGATGGGGGGCTTCGGCGCCCACGAGTACATGGCGCCGTGCCCCGCCGGCGAGAACGAGGTCGCCCTGTCCGACTCCGGGTACGCGGCCAACGTGGAGGTCGCCTCCGCGACGCCGCAGCCGGTGGACGGCCTGCCCGAGCCCCTCCCAGAGCCGCGCCCGGTGGAGACGCCTGGGGCGACGACGATCGAGGCGGTGTCGGACATGCTGGGGGTGCCCGCCGGCGCCCTGGTGAAGGCGTTTCCGATGTTCGTCGACGACCGCGGGCCGGTGCTCGTGGTGGTGCGCGGCGATCATCGGCTCAACGAGATCAAGCTCGCGAACGCCCTCAGGGCGCACGGCCGGCCCGCAGAGGCGGAGGAGGTGCGCGAGGTCTTCGGCGCCGAACCCGGGTTCATCGGGCCGGTCGGTGCGCGGGTGCCGGTGGTGGCCGACGAGGCCCTGCGCGGCCTCCACGGCCTGGTGGCGGGCGGAAACGAGCCGGACATGCATCTGGTGGGCGTCGAGCCGGGGCGCGACTTCCAGCCAGAGTGGGCGGACGTGCGCCGCGTCGAGGCAGGCGACACGAGCCCGAACGGCGGCACCATCCGCCTGGAGCCGGCCATCGAAGTGGGAAATATCTTCAAGCTCGGCACCCGCTTCTCCGAGCCGCTCGGCGCCCGCTACCTTGACGAGGACGGCCGTGAACAGCTGATCTGGATGGGTTCGTACGGCATCGGCCCCGCGCGCATCGTCGCGGCGGCGATCGAGCAGTTCCACGACGCGCAGGGGATCGCCTGGCCGCGCTCGCTCGCGCCGTTCGACATCGAGCTCGTGACTCTGGGGAAGGAGGGGGAGGAGGCCCGCGAGCTCGCCGACCGCCTCTACGGCGAGCTGCGGGACGCCGGTCTCGACATCCTCTACGACGATCGCGACGCGAGCGCGGGGGAGAAGTTTGCCGACGCCGAGCTGCTCGGCTGCCCGCTGCGCCTCACGGTCGGCAAGCGAAGCCTCGAGGCGGGAAAGGTCGACGTTCAGGTTCGCCGCGGCCAGGAGAAGCGGTCGCTGCCGCTCGAAGGGGCGGCGGTGGCGGCGGTGGAGCTCTGGCGTACGTTGCCGTGAGACAGGGCCTGACGAGGCGCCGCCTGCTCGGGCTCGACCGCTCCGGTGGACCGCCGCCGGAGACGCGCCGCGACCAGCCGCTCCATCCGTGGACGATCCCAAACGCGATCGGGTTCGTGCGGATCGGCCTGATTCCGGTGTTCCTCGTGCTGGCTCTCGACTCCGACGACGGCCGCGATACCGCCGCCACGATCCTGTTCGCCTTCATTGCCGGGAGCGACTACCTGGACGGGATGGTGGCGCGGCTGACCGGCCAGTACAGCCGCCTCGGCGCCCTGCTCGACCCGCTGACCGACCGCCTGCTCGTCATCTCGGGGGCGATCGTGGCCTGGGAGTTCGAGCTGCTGCCGCGCTGGGCGCTGCTCGTGCTCGCGGCGCGCGAGGCGTTCATGCTGCTCCTCACCCAGCTCGCCCTGCGTCGCCGCCTCGACCTGAGCGTCAACATGCTCGGCCGCTGGGCCGTGTGGCCGACGATGGGTGCGCTGGGCCTGGCCATGATCCTCGAGACCTGGCTGTCGGAGGCGCTGCTCTACATCGGCTTGGCGATGACCCTTGCGGCGACCGCCCGGTACCTGCAAGATGGGATCCGAGCGCTGCGAGAAGGCTCAACCTCTACTTGAGGATCCCGCTATAGTCGCGTCCACCCTCGCATGGATCGCATGGACACATTTCCCGACCTTGAGGCCCTCTCCGAGCAGGAGCTGAAGGACCTCATCCACGAGCTCACCGAGGAGGAGCAGGAGGTCTCCTACCGGCGCCGCATCCTCCATGGAAGAATCGACATCCTGCGAGCGGAGCTCGTGAACCGGCTGCGGGGGAAGCACGAGGAGGGGGAGCCCGTGATAAGCGGGGCGGACGTACAGCAGCTGACAGAGATTCTCGCCGGCAAGGGCATCCCGGCCGACACCGACTACGACTAGGGGCCAGGGTGCCGGTGCACTGCCCCGAATGCGGGTTCGTCAACGCGGAGGGCGCGAACTACTGCCAGAAGTGCGGCGCCTTCCTGGGCGAGGCGAAGAAGGGCGACACGACCGAGGTCTACCAGGTTGACGAAACGGGTGAGATCAGGCCCATGGACCTCGACGAGGTGACCGGCGAGGGCGCCACGCTCGTGATCCGCTCGGGTGGCGGACGCTCCGGGGAGGCGTTCAACATCGGCGGCGAGCGACTGACGATCGGCCGCAGCCCCGAGGCCGAGATCTTCCTCGACGACGTCACCGTGTCGCGCAACCACGCACTTCTCGTCCGTCGCCGCGACGGCCTTTACATCGACGACCTGGGGTCGCTCAACGGCACCTACGTCAACCGGCGGCGGATCGAGTCCCACCGGCTCCAGAACGGCGACGAGCTGCAGGTGGGCAAGTACAAGCTCACCTATCTCGACGAGCGGTGAGCGCAGACGCCGAAACCGGCGCCGCGCCTCGCAAGGAGAAGGCGCTCACCATCGGCGCGGTGAGCAAGCAATTGGAGCGAGAGTTCCCCGGCATCTCGATCTCGAAGATCCGCTACCTGGAGGATCAGAAGCTGCTCGCCCCGCGGCGCACGCCGGGTGGCTACCGCCTCTACGGGTCGGCCGACGTCGACCGCCTGCGCACGATCCTGCGGCTCCAGCGCGACGAGTTCCTGCCGCTGCGGGTGATCCGCCAGGAGCTCGCTTCGGGGCGGGCGGACAACGAGGTGTCCCAGGGCACGGCGGCGGAGCCGCGCGCGCTGCGACGTTCGACATTCGCGCTGCGCGGGCCCGGCTCCCAGTACCGGCTCGAGGAGGTGCTCGACGACACCGGCGCCGACAGGGCGCTCGTCAAGGAGCTCGAGGACTACGGCGTGATCAAGGGCGACCGCCACGACGGCGAGGTCTGGTACGACGACACGGAGCGCGAGATCGTGCGCGCCGTGACCGAGTTGAAGCGCTTCGGAGTGGGCGGCCGGAACCTGCGGGTCTTCCGCACCTCGGCCGACCGCGAGGCGGCCCTGCTCGAGCAGATCCTGGCGCCGGCGCTCCGCTCGCGAAACCCGGAGCGGCGCAAGGAGGCGGTCGAGGCGCTCGAAAACCTGGCCGCGATCGCCTCCCACCTCAAGCACCTGCTGCTGGTCCGGGACCTGCGTCGGCTCGCGCGCTAGGCGGTGCGGCTCGAGGACTACATCCGGGACATCCTGGACTTCCCGAAGCCAGGCATCGTATTCAAGGACATAACGCCGCTCTTCCTCGACCCGGAGGCGCTGCGAGCCGCCGTCCGCGCCCTGGCCGACCATGCTCGTGCCCGACGGGCGGAGTACGTCATCTCCGCCGAGGCGCGCGGTTTCGTCCTCGGCGGCGCGATCGCCACGGAGGTCGGCGCCGGCTTCATCGTCGCCCGCAAGCCCGGGAAGCTGCCGCGCGAGACGGCCTCCGTCCGGTACCAGCTCGAGTACGGGATGGACACGCTGGAGGTGCACGCCGACGCCATGGCCGGCGGTGCACGCGTGCTGGTGCACGACGATCTGCTCGCCACCGGCGGCACGGCGGGCGCCCTCTGCGGCCTCGTGGAGCAGGCCGGCGGCGTCGTGGCAGGATGCGCGTTCGTGATCGAGCTGGCCTTCCTGCGGGGACGCGAGCGGCTGGAGGGCTACGACGTCCACAGCCTGGTCGTGTACGACTCGTAGTGGAGGTGCGCCGGCAGCGAACTATGCCAGCTGAGCCCGTTGAGGTCTGGCAGGTGGTGAGCGACCCCGCTCGCCTACCTCAGTGGTGGCCGGGCGTCTCGCGGGTCGAGGAGGCTTCACCGGAGGCCTGGACCCAGGTGCTCACCTCTTCGAAAGGGAAGTCGTTGCGCGCCGACTACACCCGCCTCGAGGCGGAGGAGGCACGGAGGCTCCTGTGGCGACACGAGGTCGAGGAGTCCCCGTTCGAGCGCATCCTGGCGGAGTCCACGACCGAGATAGTCCTCGAGCCGGAGGACGGCCGGACGCGGGTCGAGATAGCGATCAGCCAGCAGCCCCGCGGCTGGGCCCGGCTGAGCCCGTTCCAGCTGCGGGCCGCCGCCACGAAGCAGGTGGAGAGCGCCCTCGAGGGGCTCGAGCGCCTGCTTGCTCCGGAAGGCGGCTCCTAGCCGTGCGCTGGTGGGGCTGGGGCGAGGAGGGGCACGACGTGGCAATGCCCGAGGCCGCCACGGCGCTGCTGCGGGAGGAAATCGGCGCCGACCCCGGCATCGCCCCCCGGCGGCCCGTCACGCTCGAGGAGGTGAGGCTGCCGGCGCCGCGACTGCCGGGCGCCGTGCGCGAGCGACTCGCCGCCGCGGTGGGGATCGAGCACGTCCGCGACGACCGCGAGGCCCGCGTATCCCACGCCGCGGGGCGCTCGTACCCGGATCTGGTCCGGCTGCGCTCCGGGGACGGATCGAGTGCGCCGGACGCCGTGTTGCTGCCCGGGTCGTCCGACCAGGTGCGCGCCGCGCTCACGGCCTGCTCCGACCAGCGCGTCGCGGTCGTGCCGTTCGGCGGCGGCACCAGCGTGGTCGGCGGTGTCGAACCCGTGAGCGACGGATTCGGCGGCGCCGTGTCCATCGACCTGCGCCGCTTGGACCGGGTGGTCTCGATCGACCGCATTTCGCTCACCGCAAGGCTCGAGGCCGGCTTGACCGGTCCGCAGGTGGAGAGAGCGCTGGGCGCAGAGGGGCTCACGCTCGGGCACTTCCCGCAGTCGTTCGAGTACTCCACGGTGGGTGGCTGGGTGGCCACGCGGTCCGCGGGTCAGGCCTCGACGGGGTTCGGCCGGATCGACGAGCTAGTCGACGGGCTGCGTCTGGTGGCACCTGCCGGGGAGGTCGACGCTCGGGCGCTGCCGGCGTCGGGGGCGGGGCCCGATCTGCGCGAGCTTCTGATCGGCTCCGAGGGCGTGCTCGGCGTGATCTGCGACGCAACCCTCTGCGTCCGGCAGGCGCCGAACGAGAACCGGTACGAGGGCTGGTGGTTCGGGAGTTTCGCCGAAGGCCGGGACGCGTTTCGGGTGATGGAGCAGGCCGACGCCTCGCCGGACGTGGCCCGCCTCTCGGACGAGGCCGAGACCCGCTTCTCGCTCGTCTTCGCCTCCCTGGGCGGCGCGGTCGAGCGCGTCGGCCGCGCCTACCTGCGGGCGCGCGGCCGCGAGAGCGGCTGCCTCGCGATCGTCGGCTTCGAGGGCACGGCGGAGGACATCGAGCGGCGCCGCGTCAGAACCGCCTCCCTGCTGCGCGCCGGCGGCGGGATCGCCCTGGGGCGGCGTCCGGGCGAGCTGTGGCTTCGCGGCCGTTACGCCGGCCCCTACCTGCGCGACGAGCTCCTCGACCGCGCCGTCCTCGTCGACACCCTCGAGACCGCCACCACCTGGAGCGACCTCGAGTCGCTGTACCGCGCGACCGGGGACGCCCTGCGCTCGTCGCTGGCCGAGCGCGGAACACCGCCGTTCGTGATGTGCCACGTCTCGCACCTCTACCGCTCGGGCGCCTCGCTCTACTTCACCTTCATGGCTCGGCAGGACGACGACGCGCTCGCCCAGTGGCGAGCCGCAAAGGCGGCCGCGTCCGAGGCCATCGTCGCTGCGGGGGGCACCATCACCCACCATCACGCGGTCGGACGCGACCACGCCCGCTGGATGCGCGCCGAGGTGGGGGAGATGGGCCTCGAGCTGATCCGGGCCGCCAAGGAGCGCCTGGATCCCGCCGGGATAATGAACCCCGGCAAGCTGCTGCCGTCTTAGGCTGGATCCACCGAACGGCGAGCGGTGGGTGGATCCGGGCTTAGACCGGCGCCAGCTGAATGTCCGCGAGCAGCGTGATCCTCTTCTTCCCGGTGCCACGCGTGACCGGCTTGTCCCTCAGCTGGAGCGCTCCGCGCAGCACGGACTTGCCGGTGCGGAAGTTGTTTCCGTTCACGGCAACCTCCGTCACGTCGATGAACCTGAACCGCTGATAGTTGCCAGGCAACGGGCCCCCCGCCTGGAGGTTGCCCTGCGCGTCCGTGACCTGGGCACCGATGGACTTGCGGTCCTGCTCGCTGTTGTAGAGCCAAACCTGGTAGGCGGAGCGCTGCGTGCTGGGTGGCAGGCCCGTGGCCGTGACGATTATCTGCGGCCGCCCGGTCTGCCGCGCGATGATCGCCTGGCCGCGGGTCTGCGCGGAGACGGCCTGCTGACCGCCCCCGGACGTGCCCGCCGCCTGTGACTGGTCGCCGCCGTCGTCCCCGCCCGTCAGGACACCCACCGGCCAGACGAGAACCGCCACCAGCACCACCGCGGCCGCGGCCGCCGCGGCCGCGAGCAGGCGCCGGCGCCTGACGGCGGCCGTTGCATCGGGGCCGCGCTCACCGGCGGGCGGCGCGCCGTCGCCCGGCGCGGCCACGGCACGAACGGCGCGTCCCCGCCCGCCGCGCTCCCCCTCCGGAATCGCCGGCATCGAGCCGTTCGGGTAGAGCTGCTCGAGGGAGTCGAGCAGCGAGCGCGCCCAGGTGCGCGCAGGCTCCGAGCGGCGCAGATGGCCCTTCGTCGCCGTCGCCTCCGGGCCCGCCTGCTGGCCGAGGACGTAGTCCGCCAGCTGGCCGCGCCAGTCCTCCTCCACGCGCCCGGCGCTCACGGGAGCGAGCTCGACCAGCGCGTCGCGCGCGAGCTCGCGCACGCGCGCCTCGGGCATCCCGAGCATGCCCGCGAGCTCCTCGTAGCTCTTCCCCTGCTGGAGAACGAGCTCTACGATCGCCCGCTGCTCCGCAGAGAGCTGGTCGAACGTGGCCATGTGCAGGCCGAACTGTAGTGTGCGACCGGTGACGCGACCCCCAACCGGCGGCACACGGATCGCGGCGGGCACGCTCGACGATCTGCTCGGATTCGAGCTCCTCGAGTCGAGCGCCGAGGGCTGCCGCGCCCGCTTCGCGGTGGAGGATCGCGTGCGCCAGCCTTTCGGCCTGGTTCACGGCGGCGCTTACGCCGCGCTGGCGGAGACGATGGTCTCGCTCGCCACGCACGCCGTGGTTTCGGAGAACGGCGACTTCGCGGTCGGCCAGTCGAACCACACGAGCTTCCTGCGCCCGGTAACCGACGGATCGATCCTCGCCGAGGGCCGTCCGCGGCACCGCGGCCGCACCACTTGGGTCTGGGACGTCGACTTCACCGACGACGAGGGGCGCCTGTGCGCGACCTCCCGCGTCACCCTTGCCGTCCGGCCGGTCCCGGACGGCCGCTAGCCATCTACCGCAGCCCGGTCTCCAGCAGGTACGCGTCCACGACGTCGCGCTTGCCCCTGACCTCGATCCCTCCCAGCGAGGTGGCCCGGAGGCCCGGCACGCCGCGGAGGGTCGCGCCGCCCACCACCACGCCGCCCGCGGGCGCTCGCGCCTCGAGCCGGGCGGCGACGTTGACGGTATCCCCGATCACCGTGTAGCTCCGCCCGCTCTCGGCGCCGACGACGCCCACCAGCGCCTCGCCGCTGTTCACGGCGATCCGGAACCGCGGCCAGTCCGGATGCCGGTCGCCGATGCGGGTGGTCTCGGCCTGCACGGCCGCGGCTGCGCGAACGGCCCGCTCGGCGTGATCGGGCTGGTCGCCGCGGGTTCCCCAGGTGGCCATGATCGCGTCGCCGACGAGACGGTCGATCTGGCCGCCGTACTCGTGCACTATCGGCGGGATGGCGACCTCGAAGTAGGCGTTGAGCATCTTGGACACCTCGCGCGGATCGCGACCCTCCGAGAACGAGGTGAAGCCCGCAAGATCGGCGAAGAGGACGCTGATCTCGCGCTTGCCGGCCGCGGTGTCGTCGAGATAGAGATCGCTGAAGCGCTCCTCGGGCTCCTCGCGGCGAGCGCTCCAGGCGATCGCCCCGAAGGCGGCGAGCATGAGGACGTGCCACTCCCACCAGCTGGCGTGCCAGCTGCGGGCGAAGGCGACGGCGAGCATGGCCTCGGCCAGCAGCAGGCACGCGCCGGCCACAGCCAGCAGGATCGGCGAGCCGCTCCGGCGGCCCATCGTGAGGTAGCGCCAGCCGGCGGCGGCGTAGAGCGGCACCGCCAGCACCGCCAACACGACCAGGACGCCCGATGCGCGCTCCGCCGGAGTCGGGTCGTCGAGCGGGGGGACCGAGCCCAGTGAAACCGCCGCCCAGACGGCCATCGCGGCGATCAGCACGCCTCTGAGCAGGGTCGCGTGGCGAATCACGGCCCGCGCGCGCTCCGGCCCCAGCGGCAGGGCGGATGCGGCTGCGAACACCGCCGCGACCAGCAGGCCGACCGGTGTGGCCACCACGAAGCCCTGATTCGGCCCGTCGAGCAGCACCCCGGGCGTGGCGAGCGCATGCAGTCCGAGGAACCCGGCCGCGGCGAAGAACGCCAGCGAGACGAGGAACAGCCGGGCGTCGGCCCGCCGGAGGGCCACGCCCGACGTGGAGAAGGCGAGCGCGGCGCTCGTCACCGCGGTGGCCAGCACGAGCCAGAAGTGGGAGGGATGGTGCTCCCACATGAAGTCCGCGCCCGGCGCGGCGAGCAGCAGAACGAGGCCGGCCAGCGGGATGGCCACCAGGACGGCCCACGCGACGATCCGGTCTCGCGCGTCGGCCGTCCGAGCCAGGAGGCCCGCCGACGCCTCCACCTACCGAAGCACCCTGAGCCGGCGCTCGGGGGTCTCGGCCCGGCTCTCGTACCGGTTCGTGATCGGCAGGCGGCGATCGCGGCCGAACGCCTTGCTCGAGATCTTGATCCCGGGAGGCGCCTGGCGGCGCTTGTACTCGGCCTTGTCGACCATGCGGATCACCCGCTCGACCTCGTCCGCCGGGAGTCCGCGGTTCACGAGCTCGACGGCGTCGAGGTCCTCCTCCACGTAGCCGGCGAGGATTTCGTCGAGCACTTCGTAGGGTGGCAGCGAATCCTGGTCGCGCTGCTCGTAGCGGAGCTCGGCGGACGGCGGGCGCTCGAGCACGGACGCGGGCACCAACTCGCGCCCGGCCTGCTCGTTGCGCCAGCGCACGAGCCGGTACACCCACCCCTTGTAGACGTCCTTCAGCACCGCAAACCCGCCCGCCATGTCGCCGTAGAGCGTGGCGTAGCCGACCGACATCTCCGACTTGTTGCCGGTGGTCAGGACCAGCCAGCCGAACTTGTTCGAGAGCGCCATCACCATGTTGCCGCGGATGCGCGCCTGCACGTTCTCCTCCGCGATGTCCGGCTCGCGTCCGGCGAATGCGTCGGCCAGCATGTCGTCGTAGGCCTTCATGGCTTCCTCGATCGGGATCTCAAGGAATTCGACGCCAAGGTTCTTCGCGATATTCCCGGCGTCGGCCCGGGTTCCCTCGCTGGAGTAGGGCGAGGGCAGCGACACGCAGGTCACGCGCTCCGAGCCCAGCGCGTCCACCGCGACGAGGGCGGTGAGCGCCGAATCGATCCCGCCCGAGAGCGCCAGGACCACGTGCTCGAAGCCGTTCTTGTCGACGTAGTCGCGCACCCCGGTTCGGAGCGCCGCGTACACCTCGGCCTCGGGCTCGAGCAGGGGAGCGGTGTGGCCGGCCACCCGGTCGGCCTGGCTCGGCACCTGCAGGCTTGCCAGCGTCCTTACGGGCGGTTCTGCGGCCGGCGTCGCGCGCCGCTGGCGGCGGACGTTGACGCGGTGCCGGGTGTCGCGCAGCCGCGCCGCCACGACCTCGCGCGGGTCGATCGTGCAGACGGTGAGGCTCTCCTCGAACTGCGGACAGCGGGTGATGATCCGGCCGTCCTGGTCGATCGCGAGACTGTGCCCGTCGAACACCAGCTCGTCCTGCCCCCCGACGGTGTTCACGAACACCACCGCCGACAGGTAGTCGATCGCCCGCTGGACGAGCATCCGCTCGCGGCCCCGTCCAAACCCAGCGCGGTAGGGCGACGCCGAGAGGTTCACGATCACCTGAGCTCCGGCGAGCGCCTCCGACATCGCCGGCGGACCCGGCTCGAAGATGTCCTCGCAGATCGTGATCCCGACCGGCACCCCGTTCAGCTCCACGATCGCCGCCTCGGAGCCCGACTGGAAATAGCGCTGCTCGTCAAAGACGCCGTAGTTCGGCAGGTACAGCTTGCGGTAGACCGCCGCCACCTCGCCGTCGGCGAGCACCGCGGCGGCGTTGTAGACGTCCTCGGCCCGCTCCGGGAAGCCCACCACCGCGGCGATCCCGTGCGTCTGCGCCGCCAGCTCCTCGAGCGCGCTCGCGACGGCGTCGAGGAAGTCCGTCTTGAGCAGCAGATCCTCGGGCGGGTAGCCGCTGAGGCTGAGCTCGGGGAAGACCACGAGGCCGGCGCCCTCGTCGCGGGCGCGGGAGATGTGGTCGGCGATCAGGCGCGCGTTCCCGCGGACGTCCCCGACGGTGGGATTGACCTGCGCGAGAGCGACGCGGAGGGGTTCGGCTTGCTGGGGCACAGCTCAATTATCGCGACCGTAGAAGCGCCTGTAGCTCGGGAGCAGCTGTTCGGTGTGCTCGAAGACGTCGCTCCAGGTGTAGCGGCGGATTCGTCGCCGCAGGGCGCCGGCATGGCGGTCGCGGCGGCGGTCCTGTTCCCAGGGGTGGCGGCGCCGATCCGCAACCGCTGCTCAATCTCGGCGGGCGTTACTCCCGCCCGCAGGAGCTCAGCCCGCGTAACCACCCCGTGCGCCGAGGTCCCGATCCCGCCGAACACCTGCTGCACCGTCCTGGTTTGCACCGCCACTGCCGGGGCGCCCTACCCGCACCCCAACGTCAAATCCAGATAACGCCTGCCCCGCACCCGGTGGTCGAAGTGCCACCACTCGCGCCAGTAGTTCGTGAAGCCGAAGCGCTCCATCGCGCCCTTCAGGATCAGGCGGTTGCGGAGCACGGCGCCGCGCGCGTCGAGCGTGTGGGCGCCCGGGCCCAGGGCGTCGTAGCGTCCCGTGCGGAGCCGGCGGCCGTCGCTCAGGCGGACCAGGGTCAGGTCGACGGCGCTGCCGAGGTTGTGGTTGCTGCGGCGGGCGATGTAGGTGCCCACCAGGTCGCCGCGCCCGGTGCGCTCGGCCCAGCGGACGAGGGCGCGCGTGGCGCGTGCCGGGCGGTAGGCGTCGAGGATCAGGAGGCCGAGGCCGCGGCGGCGCAGGTAGCGCTGCACCCGCCCGAGGTCGCGGGCGGCCGGTTCCAGCATCAAGGCCCACTCGCGGCAGTAGCCGGGCAGCCGGTGCCACGTGATGTTGCGGTTCGTCCGGTAGACGAGGCCGGTGCGGATGCCGGGTCCGAACCGGTGGACGTCGACCAGTCCGGCGCGCCGGTGAGCGCCCGTTTGCGCCGCACTCGCCCGGGCGCGCCCGAAGATGCGGGCCGCCACGCCCCGCAGGGTCGCGGTCCCGTAGCCGTGTGAGGGGTTGCCGTCGGTGAGGACGGCCATGGAGAAGCGCAGCGGTCCGCGCTCGAACAGGGCGGCCTCGTGCACGAGCTGGCCGAGGCCGGTGCCGCGCCAGCCGCCCTTGAAGAACGTCTTGAAGCCGTGGGCGAGGGAGTAGCGCGAGAAGCCCCAACGCTGGTAGGCGACGATCGAGGAGAGCAGGTGGCGCGCGTAGCGTCGCGAGCGAGGCGGGACGAGCCGGTCGAAGTCGTAGAAGAAGCGCGCCTGGTCGGCGGCGCTGAAGAACGCGCAGCCCCAGCAGTACCCGACCGTGAAGGTCCGCATGTGGGCGAGCGCCGCCAGCCGGAGCAGCGCCGCGTCGCCGACACGGTGGTAGATCGCGGTGGCCCGCCCGTTGTCCGAGACCGTGATCATCGGGCCGAGCAGGGCGCGTTCGAAGGGGGTCGGCATCCGATCGCCTATCCGGCGCAGATAGGCGACGAGCAGCATCGCCTTCACCACGCTGGCCGAGTGGTAGCGCCGCCAGGGCGAGAAACCGTGGAGCCGCTCGCGGGAGTCGATCAGGGCCCAGGAATTGATCGCTCCCCGCGTGGCCAGGAAGCGCTGGACTGCGCGCAGCCGGGAGGGGGGCGGGAAGAGGGCGGGCTGTGCCTCCACGCCAATACTGCAGCCGCGGCCCGGTCTGACCGTCACCCGCACGAGGGTCCTGCCGCGCGGCAGGACCTGGAGCGGGCGCGAGCAGGAGTCGATGGGCGGATCGAGCACCCCGCAGTTGCCCTGGCAAGGCCGCTGGAAGCTCCTCACGCGGTAGGCCCCCTCGGGCAGGGGACGTCGCAGCCGGAAGCGGCTGCGTCCCCGGTACTCGCGCTCGAAGACAACCCGCCCGCTCGCGTCGCGGACTCGCACGTACGAGAAGGAGCCCTCGATGTAGGTGCCGCGCGACCTGTCGAACACCTGTCGGTAGTCGAGTGTCCCTCGCGCCGCTGACGCGCCGGCCGGCAGGCCGAGCACGGCAGCGGAGCAGATGAGAGCCGCGTGTCTGACCCGCATGACGGAGGGACAGGGTACGGGTGCCCGTATCGACGCGCGACCGTGCGGCCCGTAGCCTCTGGGCACCGGTGATAGCTCGCCTCGCTCGAGACATCCTCGACCCCCGCACCTACGGGCGCATCGCGTACCTGCTGCTGGCGCTGCCGCTCGGGGTGATCGAGTTCAGCTTTCTCGTCACGGCGATCTCGTTCGGCGTGGGCACCGCGATCACCCTGATCGGGATCCCGGTCCTGATCTTCACGATCTACGCCTGGCGTTGGCTCGCGAGCGTCGAGCGGCGCCTGATCGGGGCGCTGACGGGCGTCGAGATCCCGAACCCGTACCGCCCGGAGCCCCCGGGCGCATCTTGGTGGGACAAGCTGAAGGCCCGCCTGGCGGATCCCGCGACCTGGAAGGACCTGGTCTTCCTCCTGCTCCAGCTCCCGCTCGGGATCGCATCGTTCGTGATCGCTGTGTGCGTGCTCTGTGTCGCGTTCGGCATCCTCCTCGCGCCGGCGTGGTACTGGTCGGTGCCGGACGGCATCGACGTCGGCCTCTTCCACGTGGACACGTTGCTCGAGGCGATCGCGATCGCCCCGCTCGGCGCGGTGCTCGTCTACCTCGGCATCCCCGCTCTCGGCGCGCTCGGCCGCCTCTACGGGGAGCTCGCATCGCTTTTGCTGGGCTCGAACGCCGACCCGCAGCTGACCGCGGAGGTCTCCGATCTCCGCGACGCGCGTTCGCGCATCATCGCCGCCGCGGACGCCGAGCGGCGCCGGATCGAGCGCGACCTCCACGACGGCGCCCAGCAGCGTCTGGTGGCGCTCGCGCTCACGCTGCGGATGGCGGAGAAGCGGGCCGAGGAGGGCGACCCGGAGGCCACCGCGCTGGTCCGCCAGGCCACCGAGGAGGCGGGGCTCGCGCTGGGGGAGCTCCGCAATCTGGCCCGTGGCATTCACCCGGCGATCCTCACCAACAGGGGCCTGGCGGCCGCGCTGGACGACCTCGCCTCGCGGGCGACGTTGCCAGTGGACATCGTCGCCACGCCGTCCGAGCGGCTGCCCGAACCGGTCGAGGCGGCGGCCTACTTCGTCGTCTCCGAGTGCCTCGCGAACGTCTCCAAGCACTCAGGCGCATCCAGCGCCGAGGTGTCGGTCACGGCGGCCGACGGGCGGGTGACGGTCTCGGTGAGCGACGACGGAGTCGGCGGGGCGAAGTTGGGCGACGGGTCGGGGCTCCAGGGGCTCGCCGACCGCGTCGGGGCGGTCAACGGCTCCCTGGCGGTGCAGAGCCCGCCCGGCCGGGGCACGCGCGTGGTCGCGGCGATTCCGCTCGCGGTGCCCGCGAGTGTCGAGGAGTCCCTCCCCGCCGACGAGCCCCAGATCCTGTCCGACGAGGCGGCCGCCGAGCGCCAGGCCGTCCGTGTGCGCCGGCTCCGCGTGCGCCTGGCCGTGCTCGGAACGCTGGAGCTGGTCTGCGTGGTCGTGTGGGCGCTGACGAGCGGGTCGTACTTCTGGCCGATCGGGCCGCTGCTCGGCCTCGGCCTCGTCGCCGGCCTTGATGTGTGGCGGGTCCTCGGAAACCCGCCGCTCAGCGACTCGGACCTGGCCGGGGGCCGCCAGTCGCGCGAGGTGCGCAGGCTGCGCGGGCTTCGCGCCTACGCCGGGGCGCTCGCCATCATCAACCTCTTCCTGGTCGGGATCTGGCTTGCGTCGGGCGGCGGCTACTTCTGGCCCGTCTGGCCGCTGCTCGGCTCGGCCCTGGCGGTGGGCCTCAAGGCGCTCCGCTGGCCGTCGCTGCGCGATCGCCTGCTGGGTCAAGCGTCGTAGAAGCGGTCTCCAGGGCCATGAAGCGGGGGTCTCCCGCCGTCGGCCGGAAGCCAAACCGCGCGTAAAGCTCGTGGGCGTCGCCGGTCGCGAGGATCCAGCGCCGCAGCCTGCGGAGGTCGGGATGCGAGACGACGGTCTCGACGAGCCACTTGCCGAGCCCCGCGCCCCGATGCTCGGCGAGCACGAAGACGTCCGCGAGCCAAGCGAACGTCGCGTAGTCGGTCACCACGCGCGCGAAGCCGGCCTGCTCCTCGCCCCGGTAGAGCCCGAAGTTGAGGGAGTGCTCGATCGAGCGCTCCACCACCTCCCTGGGCACGCCGGGCGACCAGTAGGCCTCTTTGGAGAGGTAGGAGTGGATCGCGTCCAGGTCGAGGCGCGACCGCTCGGTTGAGATCAGGTAGTCGCCGCGACGCCACATCGGTCGGACGCTAGCGCCCGGGCCGGGCCGATCAATGTCGTTCAATCAGGCGTCGTAGTAGAGCGCGAACTCCCACGGGTGCGGGCGCAGCCGCACCTCGTCGGCCTCCTCCCGCCGCTTGTGCCGGATCCAGGTGTCGATCAGATCCTGCGTGAAGACGCCGCCCTTCAGCAGGAACTCGTGATCGGCCTCGAGCGCGTCGAGCGCCTCCTCGAGCGAGCCCGGCACCTGCTCGATCTTCGCCAGCTCCTCCTCCGGCAGCTCGAACACGTCCACGTCGAGCGGGAGCCCCGGATCGATCCGGTTCTGTATGCCGTCGAGGCCGGCCATGAGCAGGGCGGAGAACGCGAGATAGGGGTTCGCGGTCGGGTCGGGCGGGCGGAACTCCACCCGCTTCGCCCGCGGCGAGGCCGAGTACACAGGTATGCGACATGCCGCCGAGCGGTTGCGCTGCGAGTACATGAGGTTCACCGGCGCTTCGTAGCCGGGCACCAGGCGGCGGTACGAGTTGGTCGTGGGAGCGCAGAACGCCATCAGCGCCCGGCCGTGAGCGAGCAGCCCACCGATGAAGTTCAAGGCTTCCCGCGACAGCAGCCCGTAGCCGTCGAAGTCGTACATCACGTTCTCGCCGCCCTCGGACAGCGAGATGTGCACGTGCATGCCGGAGCCGTTCTCCTCGAAGACCGGCTTGGGCATGAACGTGGCGGTCTTGCCGGCTCGCGCCGCCACGTTCTTCACCACGTACTTCTGCAGCTGAAGCTGGTCCGCCATCTTCAGCAGCGGCTGGAAGCGGACGTTGATCTCCGCCTGGCCCGCCGAGCCGACCTCGTGGTGGTGGAACTCGCACGGGATTCCCATCGACTCGAGCGTGGTGACCATCCGAGACCGAAGGTCGCCGTGCGTGTCGCCGGGCGCCGCCGGGAAGTAACCCTGTTGGGAGCGGATCTTGTAGCCGAGGTTCGGCTGGCCGTTGCGCTCGGCGCCGAAGCCCTTGCCCCGGTTCCAGTAGCCCTCCTCCGAGTCGACCTCGTAGAAGGCCTTGTTCGCCGCCTGATCGAACGCGACGTGCTCGAATACGTAGAACTCGGCCTCGGGACCCATGAAGCAGGTGTCCGCGATGCCGGTCTCCCGCAGGTGCCGCTCGGCCTTCATTGCCACGTACCGGGGGTCGCGCGAGTACGGCTCGCGGGTGATCGGGTCGATCACATCGCAGACGACCGAGATCGTCTTCTGCTCGTGGAACGGGTCGATCAGGGCGGTGGACGCATCGGGCATGAGCACCATGTCCGACTCCGAGATCTCCTGGAAGCCCCGGATGGACGAGCCGTCGAAGCCGAGCCCGTCGATGAAGGCGTCCTCGTCGAGTGCATGCATGGAGAGGCCCAGGTGCTGCCAGGTGCCGGGTAGGTCGGTGAACTTGAAGTCCACCATCCGGACACCGTGCTCCTGGGCCAGAGCGAGGACGTCCTTCGCCTCCGCCGCGCGCCCGCCGACGAGCCGTTCGACCGTGTTCGGAGTCACTTGGGCTCCTCCGCCACGCCCGGGATGTGCTTGGCGAGGTCCTCGAGCTTGGTGCCGGTGAGCGCCTCCACGACGGCCGGTAGCTCCGCCATCACCTGCGTCACGTCACGGGTGATCTTGTGCGCGCCCGGCCCGGCGCCGTTGCCGCCGCCTCCGATCATCACGATCTTGTCGGTCTGGGCGAGGGGCGCGGACACCGCGGACGCCAGCTGGGGCAGGATCTCGAGCACGCGGTCCGTGATCGCGGCCTCGTTGTACCCCTTCCAGGACTCCGCCTTGGCGGCCATGGACTCGGCTTCGGCAAGCCCGCGCGCCCTGAGCGCGTCCGCCTCGCCTGTGCCGAGCGCCGCCGCCCGCTCCCGCTCGGCCTCCGCCAGCTCCATGATCTCCTTCGCCTTCGCGAGGGCCGGCTCGACGATCTCGGCTGCGAGCTCGCGCTTGCGCCGGTCGACCTCGGCCTGCATCAGCTCGATCGCCTTCCTCCGCTCGACGATCTCCACCTCCAACTGCTCGGCGCGCACCTGCTGGCTCGAGATGGCTTTCTGGAGCTCGTAGGAGAGATCGGCCTCCGCCGAGGCGCGCATGCCCTCGGCCTTGAACCCGGCCTTCTCGATCTCGTAGTCGCGGCGCGACTGCTCGATCGCAAGGTCGGCTTCGTAGCGGGAAGCCTTGGCCTCGCGCTCGGCCGCGGCCTCGCCGCGGATCGCGTCGCGCTTCACCTGTGCCGTGCGGGGGCGGCCCAGCGCCTCGATGTAGCCCTGCTTGTCGCCGACGTTCCTAATCGTCAGCGACACGATCGTGAGGCCCATCCGCTCGAGGTCTGGCTGCGCCAGCTCCCGCACCTGCTCGACGAGCCGCTGGCGATCGCGGTAGATGTCCTCGATCGAGAGGCCCCCGATGGCGCTGCGCATGTGGCCCTCCACTGCCTGCATGGCGGTGCGCACGATGTCCTCCTGGCGGCGCGAGAGGAACTGCTCGGCGGCACGTTCGATGCCGGAGTCGCTGCCGTCGATCTTGACCATGCAGACCCCGTCCACCTGAACGGGCACGCCGTGCATCGAGTAGGTCTCCGCGGTGCGGACGTCGAACTGCATCAGCTCGAGCGAGAGGCGCTGCACGCGCTCCCGGAAGGGCCGCACGTAGGTACCGCCGCCGCGCACGATCCGGTAGCCGCGCTCCTTGCGCCGCCGACCCGAGATGATGAGCACCTCGTTCGGCCCGACCTTCGTGTACTGGTGTGCCCAGATCGCGAACGCGATCAGGAGCAGGGCGGCGATGACCGACCCGCCGATGATGAGCGCTAGCTCCATGCTGCGTGAACCTCCTCTTGTGCGCGGATCGATTCCATGCCGAGGCGCTCCGCGCGGGGCGCAGCGGTGGGATGAATCTCGACCTCCGCCGGGGAGCGAAGGAAGTCGGCGCCGGTCAGGTGATGCCCGACCTGGCCGGCGAGCGCGTCCCCTTCGGGCGCGAGGAAGACGTTGACCCCACGATCCTGGAGGGCCACGGCCAGGTCGCCGGCGCCGGTACGGCGGACCGCGAGCTCGAGGCGCGTGGACTCCTCGTCGGTGAGGTGGGCGACCAGGCGGACGCCGGCATCCTCGGTGCGGGCCTCCGCCGCGGCCCAGATCTCGGGCCGGACGTCGCTCGCGTAGACGCCCCGGGCCGCCGCCTCGCCCGCCCGACCCAGCTCCGTCTGGAGATACCGGATCAGCGCGATCACGTCGGGCGCGGCGGGAGCGGTGTCCTCAACCTGAGGACCGGCGCCCTTGCGGCGACGCTCCCGCCGCCGCAGCTGGGGTGCGTGGCCGAGCACGCCGATGACCGGGCCGTCCGGGGAGACCCCCTCCACGGACGGGATCCACAGCTCCGGGTCGGAATGGGAGCGGAAGACCGCCGCGGGCGGCACGCGGCGAAGGTCGCGCGGGCGGACCACCCCGACGGTCACCTCGTCGGCGCTCGACACGTATCCCGCCGACTCGAGGTAGCGGCACACCTGGAGCCGAATGCCGGCCAGATCGCGAGCCCGAAGTCGCGGGCCGCCGAGCACCGGCGAGGTGAGCCAGCCGCCCTGCTCGTAGACGGGCAGCTCGTAGTCCATGGCGGGCGCCCGGAAGTAGCAGAGCGGCAGGGTGCGGCCCGGCGCGATCGTCTCGAGCGCCCGCGCCACCTTCGCCCTCAGCGCATAGACGTTGGCGGCCTCGAGCGTCTGTCCGGCCACCTCGCAGTAGTGGATCTCCTTGAGGATGGGGTGGGGGGCCGGGTTGACGCGCCGGCCTACCGGAATCCGGGCGGTCTCGCCCCCGCCGAAGCCCGCGCGGACCCCGAGCCTGAAGGCGTAGGCGTGCTCCGAAGAGCGCTCGAGATGGATGGGGACGGGCTCGTGCTCGCCTCGCTCGGCGATAACGCGACCCACCCAGGCGAAAAACGCCACTCTAGTGGTGCCCCCGGTGAGTCCGGTGCGAACTTGCCGGAGGTACCACTAGTACCCCCAGCCCACGGGAGTCTCGTGCCGCACGGTCTCCTCGCCGCGCTCGCCGGTGCGGATTCGCACCGACTGCTCCACCGGGTAGACGAACACGCGCCCGTCCCCGATGTCGCCCGTATAGGCGGCTCCGACGATGGCCTCAACCGATTTGTCCACCACCTCCGACGGCACCACCGACTCAACCTTGAGCTTGGGGAGGAGCGAGATGTTCGCCCGCGAGCCGCGGTACTGCTCGGTGTAGCCCTTCTGGCGCCCACATCCCATCACCTCGCTTACGGTGAGGCCGGACACGCCGAGCTCGTCGAGGGCGTCCTGTACCTCCTGCAGACGCTCGGGCCGGATGATCGCTTCGATTTTCTTCACCTTGATCTATCCCTCCTGGCTCCGTGCGGTCAGCCCGATCGGCACCGGTCTCGGCGTGGGCCGCTGGCCGGGCGCGGCCGGCTGGTGGTACTCCGAGCCCGGCACCGGCATGAACTGCTCCGGGTAGCCCCACATGCCGTGCTCGACGATGTCGAGGCCGTAGCGCTCCTCCTCGGGCTTCACCCGCAGGCCGTAGGTGGCCTTGACCAGGAAGAAGACGAGGAAGCTGACGCTGAACACCGCCGCGAACGCGGCCGCGACGCCGAGCGCCTGCACGCCGAGCTGCTCGAAAGAGCCGGTGTAGAAGAGGCCGCCCTCGCCGACGCCGTTGAGCTCGGCCAGGCGCGGCGCCGTGAAGAGGCCGCAGGAGAGCGTGCCCCAGATGCCGGCGAGGCCGTGCGACGACAGCGCGCCGACGGGGTCGTCGATCACCTTGTCGATCATGATCACGCCGGCCACCACGATCACGCCCGCAACCAGGCCGATGATCGGCGCGGCCCAGTACTCCACGTAGCCCGAGGGCGCGGTGATCGCCACCAGGCCGGCTATCGCGCCGTTGCCGGTCATGCCGATGTCCCAGGTCCGGGTGAGGAGGTAGATCGTGCCCATGGCGCCGAGCACGCCCGCCGCCGCGGCCAGGTTCGTCACCACCATCACCTCGGCGAAGCGCCCGCCGATCGCCCCCAGGGTGGAGCCCGGGTTGAAGCCCTGCCAGCCGAACCAGAGGATCAGCACGGCCAGCCCCACCAGCGGCATCGAGTGACCTGGGATCACGTTCGGTTTCCCGTCGCGGCCGTACTTGCCCTGGCGCGGACCGAGCAGGAGCAGCGCGGCGAGCGCTCCGGTGGCGCCGATGAGGTGCACCACGGTCGAGCCCGCGAAGTCCTGCATGCCGAAGTTCGCCTGCAGCCAGCCGCCGCCGAAGATCCAATGGCTGATGATCGGATAGATCAGCGCGCTGAACACCACCGCGTAGATCAGGTAGGCGCCGAACTTGATCCGCTCGAGCGTGGTGCCCCACACGATCGCGAGCGAGACGGCGCAGAAGACGAACTGGAAGAAGAACTTCGCCGGCACGGTCGCCGCGCTGAACGACATGGCCGGGAAGAGATCGCTGTTGTTCGTGCCGAGGAAGGTGCCCTCCGTGCCCGCAAACCAACCGGCGCCGCCGAACGCCAGCGCAAACCCCACCGCCCAGTAGCAGAGCGCCGCGACCGAGAGGTTGGCGAGGACCTTCGGCACCACGGTGCCGGCGTTCTTCATGCGCGAGAAGCCGACCTCCAGGAGCATGAAGCCGGCCTGCATGAACAGCACGAAGACGGCGGCCACGACCACCCAGGTGGTCTCGATGGCCGGGATGGCGTCGTTCAACGAGGGTTGCATGACGGGATGTTCGGCCCGCAGGGCCGACCCGTCTTTCGCCCGCCGTACAAGATTTGCCGCGCCGGCTTGTACCGCTGGCTAGGCGCCGACCGCCACGACCCGCGCGCGGATGCTCTCGCAGAGCTCGCGCGGGTCGACTGCGAACAGGGTGTGCGGGTCGCCCGCGGCGGCCCAAACGCGCTCGTGGCGCAGCAGCTCCTCGTCGAAGATCACGGGCAGGTCGTGGCCGAACGGGGGCACGCCGCCGATCGCGAAGCCGGTGGCGGCGCGCACCTCCCGGGCGGCCGCCTGCCGCACCTCCGCCACGTCGAGCGCCTCGGCGAGCTTGTCGGTATCGATCCGGTGCCGCCCCGAGGCGACGCAGACCACGGGGTCGCCGTCGGCCACGAAGACGATGGACTTGGCGATCTCGGCCTCTTCGCAGCCGACCGCCACGGCGGCGTCCCTGACCGTTCGGGTGGTGGCCTCGAGGCGCTGGACCTCCAGCTCGATGCCGAGATCGCGGGCGCAGTCGGCGAGCCGGTCCCTCACGGGCTCACCGCCTCGCGCGGCCGCTCGCGCGCGCTCGACAGCTCGATTCCCGCGGCCGCGGCGAGCTCCTCGAGCGAGGCGCGCACGTCGCCCGCGAGCTCGTCGAGGTCCCAGAGCAGGTCGAAGTCGCCCACGAGGCCGAAGTTGATCGAACCGTCGTAGGAGAGGAGCGCCACGCCGAGCGCCTGATTCTTGGCCAGCGGGACCATGGGGAAGGTCTCGAGCATGCGCCGGCCGAGCAGGTAGAGCGGGAACTGTGGCCCGGGCACGTTGGTCACGACCAGGTTGAACAGGCGCTGGCGCGCGGACAACCGTGCGGCCTGGTCCAAGATCGTCGGCGGCGCGAAGGCCGACAGCTCGGTGAGCACCTGGGCGCCCACGGCCTGCCCGCCCGACTTCAGCCCTCTCAGCTCCTGGCGGACGATGTCGAGCCGGGCGACCGGCTCCTGGCACCACACCGGCAGCGGCGCCATCATAGCCGCCACGCGGTTGCCGAGCGCCCCGCGCTCGACGTCCGAGCGCACACTCACCGGGACCATCGCCTTCAGCTCGAGCCCGTCGGTCTTCTGTCCCCGGCGGCGGAGGTGGGCGCCGAGCGCGCCGGCCACGGTGGCGAGCACCACGTCGTTGACCGTGCCCCCCAGCTCGTTCTTGATCGCCTTCAGGTCGGCGAGGTTTGCGCGCACCCAGGTGAAGCGCCGGTGCGGGCCGATCGACTCGTTGTAGGGCGTCGACGGCGCCGGGTTGAGTCCCGCCCAAGCCATCGCTCCCACGCCCACGGCGGCGTCGCGCGCACCCTCCAGCACGCGGCGCGGGCCGCGCATGATCGCCCGCGCGGAGCGGGCCACCTCGGCCGGAATCGTGGCGCGCTCGACCAGCGCCTCGCCGAGCAGCTGGGCGCGGCTGGGGAGTGGGCGCGGGAGCCAGCGGTCGCCGGGATCCGTCGGAGCGGCGGGTTCGGGCGAGGTGTCGAAAAGCACGGAGACGATGTCCATGCCGGAGATCCCGTCCACGAGCGAGTGGTGGGTCTTGGCGAGCAGGGCGAAGCGATTGCCCTCCAGTCCCTCCGCCAGCCAGAGCTCCCAGAGGGACTTGTCGCGGTCGAGCTGCTGCGCGAAGACGCGCCCCGCGAGGTCCTTCAGCTGCTCCTCGGAGCCGGGGGAGGGGAGGGCCGTGTAGCGGACGTGGTAGCGCAGGTTCAGGTGCGGGTCGTCCACCCACTTCGGGCGCCCCTGAGCGAGCGGAACGAACGCCAGCCGCTGCCGGTAGCGAGGCACGAGCGACAGGCGTCGCTCGATCGCGTCGAGCAGCTCGTCGTAGGGCGGAGGGGGCCCCTCGAAAAGCATCACGGAGGCCACGTGCATGTGCGCGGAGGCGTCCTCCAGGTGGAGGAACGAGGTGTCGAGCGCGGTCAGGCGGTCGCCGGCCATGGTGGCCTGCTGAAACTAGCGCAAGAGAGACAACTGATCCGCCGGCGCCGTCTCCTCCTGGTCCAAACCCGCCACCCGCACGCCGATCAGCCGGACCGGCTGGGGCGGATCGAGGCGCCGCAGCAGGTCCGAGGCCACCCGCCACACCGAATCGAGCTCGTTGACCGGCGAGGGAAGGGTGCGCGCCCGGGTCACGGTCGAGAAGTCGGCGTAGCGCACCTTGATCCCGACGGTCCGCCCCCGGCGCTCTCCGCGCGCGAGGGTCGAGCAGAGCTGTTCGGTCAGGCGTCGGAGCTGCGGCTCGAGCGCCGGGAGCCCGCGGAGGTCCTGGTCGAAGGTGGTCTCGCGCGATTCCGACTTCGTGATGTAGACCGTCTCGAAGGCGCGGTCGTCCTCGAAGCGCGCCAGTCGGCCGAGGTAAGGGCCCAGACGCCGTCCGAACCACTCCATCAGGCGCTCATCCGGAGTCTCGCCGAGCTCCCGGAGGGTGGAGATGCCGCGCGCTTCGAGGCGCTCGGCGGTCTTCGGGCCGATCCCCGGAACGAGCCCGGGGCGGGAGCCCCCGAACCTTGCGCGGGCCTCCTCCGCCGAGAGCACGACGAAGCCGTCCGGCTTCTCGGCGTCAGAGGCCACTTTCGCCACCAGCTTGTTCGGCCCGATCCCGATCGAGCAGCCCAGGCCCGTCCCCTCGATCACCGCCGCTTTCACTCGCTTGGCGGCCGCCCGGGGGTGCTCGAAGCCGCTGAGGTCGAGGTAGGCCTCGTCCAGCCCGACCACCTCGACCCGCTCGACATGCGCTCGCAGCACATCCATCACCTCGCGCGAGCGCGCGCGGTAGGCGTCGAAGTCGGGCGTGAGGAACGTGGCCTGCGGACACAGTCGGCGCGCGCGCTCGGCGGGTGTGGCCGAGAAGATCCCGTAACGGCGTGCCTCGTAGCTGGCGGTGGTGACGACCGCCCTTGGGCCGCTCCCGGCCACGACCACCGGTCGGCCACGCAGCTCGGGCCTGCTCTGGAGCTCCACGTTCACGTAGAACGCGTCCATGTCGAGGTGGGCGAAGACCACCGCCTCGAGCGTACGCGCCGGCCCCGACGCAACCCCCTACCCGGCCTGATGGATCGGCCTGACCAGCACCTCGTTTACGTTCACGTGCGGCGGCTGCGTGAGCGCGAACATCACCGCCCGGGCGACGTCGTCCGGCTCCAGGGCCTCGCTCGGGCGGGTCTCGAAGAACGGTGTGTCGACCGCCCCGGGCTCGATCAGGGTGACCTTGATGTCGGTTTCCGCCACCTCCTGGCGCAGCGCCTCCCCCATGGCGGTGACTGCGAACTTCGTGGCCGAGTAGAGCGAGCCCGGCAGCGTGCGCCGGCCGGCGACCGAGCTGGTGAGCAGCAGATGGCCGCGGCCCTCGCGCTTGAAGTGCGCGAGCGAGGCGCGGATCGAGAGGGCAGCGCCGAGAACGTTCGTGTCGATCATCGATTTCCAGTATTCGACCGACTCCTCCAGGAACCCGCGCTTCGCGCCGAAGCCCGCGTTGGCGAAGAAGGCGTCCAGGCGGCCGAAGCGGTCGAGCGTTTCGCGCACGAGTGTCTGCTGGTCCTCCCAGCTCCGGACGTCGCAACGAACGGCGAGCGCCTTTTCGTCGCCCCCCAGCTCGTCGCGCAACGCCTCGAGCTTGTCCCCGGAGCGCGCCGCGATCGTCACGCGATAGCCGAACTCCGCCGCGCGCCGCGCCGTGGCGGCTCCGATGCCCGTGCTGGCGCCGGTGATGACGAGAACCGGTTCGTCCGCCATTGGCCGGGGTTTCTACCAGGCCGGATAGGGTGCGCCCGCCGTGGCCGCGGCCATCGATCCCACCGAGGCGCGCTTCCCCCTCGTGCCCACGACGGCCGGGCACTACGAGAGCTTCTTCCTGAAGCTGTGCCGGCCTGGGGAGCGGCTCGGCGCCTGGATCCGCTACACGGTCCACAAGCGTCCCCGTGAGGCGCCGGTGGGCTCGCTCTGGTTCACGCTGTTCGAGGAGGCCGGGCCACGAGCATCGAAACTCACGCTGCCGGCCCCGGCGGCGGGCGGGGGCGGATCGTGGGTCCGCATCGGGGAGGCGACCATCGGCGACGGAGCGGCCGTGGGCGAGGCGGAGGCGGGCGTCGCCTGGGACATCCGCTTCGAGGCCGGCGAGTCCCCGCTCTTCCACCTTCCGCGCGACTGGATGTATCGCGCCCGCCTTCCGCGCACGAAGCTGCTCAGCCCGGCGCCGGCGGCGCGTTTCGACGGCCGACTATCGGTTGACGGTCGGGAGATCGCCGTCGAGGGCTGGCGCGGCATGGTCGGCCACAACTGGGGCGCGCAGCACGCGGAGCGCTGGATCTGGCTCCACGGGCTGACGCCGGACGGCTCGTGGCTCGACGCGGCGATCGGGAGGGTGAAGGTCGGTCCGCTGGTCACGCCGTGGGTGGGGAACGGAGCGATCGCCATCGACGGCCGCCGCCACGCCCTCGGCGGGCCGCGCGTTGAGGTGCGCGAGGCTACCGACCGCTGCGAGTTCGTCCTGCGCGGACGGGGAATCGCCGTGCGGGGCACGGTGTCCGCTCCCGGCGAGCGCTTCGTCGGCTGGATTTACGCCGATCCAGACGGCTCGGAGCATCAAACGGTCAACTGCTCGATCGCGGACATGCGGTTTTCTGTGGAGCGGGAGGGCCGGTCGCCGCTGGAGCTCGCGGTGGAAGGCGGCGCGGCCTACGAGCTCGGCATGCGCGAGCGCGATCACGGAATGGAGATCCAGCCCTACCGGGACGGCTGACTACGGTCCGAGGCGCTCGATCGTCCAGGCCCCGGTGGCCGAGCGCTCGTAGCGGAAGCGGTCGTGAAGCCGGTTCGCCCGATGCTGCCAGAACTCCCACGCCTCCGGCTCGAGTCGGTAGCCGCCCCATTCCTCGGACACGGGCAGTTCCCCGCGCGTGTGCTCGCGATCGAGCGCGGCGACTCGCTCCTCGAGCCACTCCCGGTTCGGCACGGGCCGGCTCTGCGGCGAGGCGAGCGCACTCAGCTGGCTCGCGCGCGAGCGGCTGCGCGCGTAGGCGACGGTGTCTGCCCGCTCCGCCCGTCGCACGTGGCCTTCGATCCTGACCTGGCGCCCCAGCTCCGGCCAGTAGAACAGGAGTGCCGCGCGCGGGTTGCGCTCGAGCTCGGCCGCCTTGCGGCTGCCGTAGTTGGTGAAGAACGTGATGCCGCCCTCGCCCCAGTCCTTCATCAGCACCATCCGGACGGACGGTTCGCCGTCTCCGGTTGCCGTGGCGAGGGCCATGGCGTCCGGTTCGGCGGCGCCCTCCCCGCGCGCGAGGTCGAACCAGGCAGCGAACTGGGCGAGCGGGTCCTGCTCGAGCTCGTCCTCCGCGAGCGGACGATCCTGCATGTGCGTCACGCGGGGGAGTCTCGCCGATCAGGAGCCGCCGCAGGCAGCCGGTATCGGCACGAGCGGCGCCTGGCCGATCGAGCCCTCCCCGGCGCGGCCCGCCACCTTGCAGAACGCGTAGCGCCCGCTGTCGAAGTCGATCCGGACCCGGTAGGGGTGACCGATGGCACCGCCCTCGTGCTCGGCACTCGCGCCGAACGCGGCAGTCACCGCGAGACAGGCGTAGCGGCCAACGGGGCGGGAGAGATCCTCGTGCGCCCCGCGCCGCTCGACGCTCCGCGGGTAGGGCTCGCACTCGACCCTTCGGATCGGGCCGCTGAGGGTTCCTGCCTCGACCCGCGCGCGGGCGTCTGCCCGGACCGTCAGGGCGGCCTCCGTGAGCAGTCGCCGGCGCGCCTGGAGGCTCGTGACGGCCGGCTCACCGCGCGCGAACCGAGGCTCCTGCTCGCGCCGCAGCCGTTCGACCCGTTCGGCGCGCGCTTGCTCGAGGCGTTGGGCCTCGGCGCTCGCGCGTTCGTCCTTGCCGCGCTCTATTCCCGGTCTCAGAGCCAGCACCAGCGCGATCGCGACGAAGGGCAGCAGCGCGACGCCGACCTTCCCCGCAGGCGGCAGTCGCCGCCAGATCCACGCGGGGAGGCGGATGACCGGCGGCAGGGGCTCGTAGCGGTCAGGGCTCACGTCGGAAGCATGGCCGCTCGCCCGCGACGCGTGGCCGCTCCCTTGGGAGGAATCGTGCGGCATTCCCGGTAGCATACATGCATGACTCATGCATTCGAGCCGGGCCAGGCCACCGCTCGAGACGCTACGGCTCGCGACCCTCACGCTCGCGACGCCAACCTTCTCGGAGCGCTGTCGCTCGCGGTGGCCGACCGCCTCGACGCCGCCACCCGCGAAGCCGCCGCGCATGGGGGGTCGGCGCCGGCGGCCCTGGCGGCGCTCGACACGTTCCTCGACGGCTCCTCGATCGACACGGTGCGCAAGCCGCTCGGGCTGACGCACTCTGCCGCGGTGCGTCTCGTCGATCGCCTTGCCGTCGCGGGCCTCGTCAGGCGCGGGGCGGGGGAGGACGGCCGTTCGGTTCGGGTCTTCCTGACACCGGCGGGCCGGCGCGCGGCGGCGCAGGTGCAGCAGGGCCGCATGCGGGCGCTCGCCGAGGTGCTCGCCCCGCTGGACGCGGCCGAGACGGAGCAATTGACACGGGTCCACGAGAAGCTGCTCGCCGGCCTCACCTCGGGACGAGCGGACGCGGCCGAGATCTGCCGGCTGTGCGACTCAGGCGCATGCGGTCACGAGGAGGGCCGCTGCCCCGTCACGCGGGCCGCGGACCGGGCGGAAGCGTCGCGCAGCGCGGGTTCGTAAGCTCCGAGGCTGACCAGAACGGAGGAGAGGACATGCCGAGGAGAACGGCAAGCGCGCGCTGGGACGGCTCGCTCCAGGAGGGGGCCGGAACCATGCGGATGGCGAGCGGCGCCTACGAGGGCCCCTACTCGTTCCAGTCTCGCTTCGAGGAGGGCGACGGCACCAATCCGGAGGAGCTGATCGCGGCGGCGCACGCGGGCTGTTTCTCCATGGCGCTGTCGGCCGGACTCGGACAGGCGGGCCACAATCCCGATAGCGTCGAGACCGAGGCCACGGTTCAGCTCGACAAGGTCGGCGACGGCTTCGCCATCACCCACATCCTGCTGCGCACGCGCGCCAGGGTGCCTGGCATCGACGCGGACGAGTTCCAGCAGCAGGCCCAGGCAGCCAAGGAGGGCTGTCCGGTGTCCAAGGCGCTCGGCGGAGTCGACTCGATCGAGCTCCAGGCCGAGCTGCTGTAGCGATGCCCCCGCTCGACGAGCCCTTCCCGCTCGATCCCGCGCGATCGGCGCTGCTAGTAGCCGACATGCAGAACGACTTCGTGCGCGAGGGCGCCCCGCAGGAGGTCCCTCAGGCTCGCCTCGTAATCGAGACGATCGCCGACCTGATCGCGGCCTTCCGCCACTCGGACCGACCGGTCGTCTACACACGCTTCACGGCTGGACCTCGGCGGACGCTGCTCTGGACCTGGTCGCCGGAGTGCGGCCCTGCGGAGCGCTCGTGCTGGCCCGGTGAGATCAGGCGCTACGGGGACCGCGAGGAGCCGCTCGAGGGCCACGCGGTGATCCCCGAGCTCGCACCCCGTCCAGGCGAGTCCGTGGTGGACAAGTACGGCTACGGCGGCTTTCACAACACGACCCTCGAGAACGTGCTGCGCGCCCAAGGGGCGAACCAGGTGGTCGTGACCGGAACCGTCACCCAGATCTGCGTCGAGGAAACCGTCCGCGAGGGCTTCCACCGCGAGCTCGAGATGGTCGTGGTCTCCGACGGCGTCGCCTCCTTCGATGAAGAACTCGCCGCCGCGACCCTGAGGAACCTGGCCATGAAGTTCGGCCGGGTGGAGCCGGCGCGGGTGGTGCTGGACGCGCTGCAGCCTGCGGCGGCGTGACACGAGGGCGATCGCACGAGCGCCACTCCCCGCAGAACCTCTCGAGGTTGCTCTGCGCCGTCCAAATCGGGAGTGGAGCTATTGCCCCTCAGCCGACCACAACCTCCCAAGCTCGCGGCGCGGCGGCAAGCTCGGGAGGTTTCACGCGATTCGATTGGGCTCGTGGGGAACCATCGTTCGGGAGGTTGCAGGACGGACCGTCGACGAAGGGGACATAAGCGAGGTTATGAGGCACGACAACCTCGTGGCCTGCGTACGGCGCCCTCCCTTCGCATGCAAGTCCGCGCAGAACCCCGCCGAGGGCAAGCCCGTAGTCTCCCTGCGCATTTGTCATCAGCATCAGCGCGGGCGCGACGGGCACGAGCAGCAGCCACCACCTTCCAACGACCACGCCGACGAGAATCGTGCTGACAAAGGCGACGGCGCCGGCGGCGTCTGTGTTCGACCAAGGCGTCAGTGCAAGCAGGCCGCCGGCCCAAGCTGCGATCGCCAAGACTCGCAGTCCCGCCCTCACTTGAGGCAATTTGCCCGGGCGGGGTGAAACGTCGCGCCGGGGCGGACGAAGCCTCGCGCTCCCTCGGGTTCACATAACGCCCGGCCGCTCCTGAAGAAGCCCCTCTAGCCGCCTCCGCAGCCTCTCCACATCAGGTCGACGCCCGGTGAACAGCTCGCAGCCGTGCCAGGTGTCGAGGCGCGCGCGACGGATCAGCTCGGCCATGAAGGCGTCGCAGGTCACGAGCTCGCAGTGCGGCAGGGCGCGCGACAGGGCCACGAGGTCGAGGTCGTCGCTCGGGAGCGGCGTCCTGTCGGGGTAGTCGCGTTCGAGCAGGGCTCGGAGGGCGCGTGCGCAGCGGCGTTCGGCCGGGCCGTCCCGGTCGGGGAGGCGCAGACCGCCCGAGAGCTCCCGCAGGAGCTCGAGCAGGCCCAGATCGGGCCTGGCGCCGGACTCGATCCGGTGGACCGAGGCCTCGGGCACCCGCACGAGGCCGGCGCCCACGGCCTCGCGGAGCACGGGCTCGAGCTGGTGAAAGGCCGGCTTGCGCTTGGCGATGCCGGACAGGTAGTTCTGGTCCAGATAGAGGAGCATCGCCGTCAATCGCGAAGGCTCGACCGACGCAGGCTACCCCGGGGGTGAGGTCATCCCCCCCTCCGGGCATACTGACGGGTCATGGCTGACTCACATCCGAGCGAGATCCCCACCCAGCGCTTCGGGCGCTCCCAGAGCGCGGCCGATCGTATCCGGGAGGTCACCTTCCCGGTCGTTGCGATGCGCGGCTACGACCGCCGGGCCGTCGACGAGTTCGTAGAGCAGATGGTCGAGCTCGTCAGCGAGCTGGAGGGACGTCAGAGCCGCGAGGCTGTCGTGCAGCGTGCGCTCGACGAGGTCGGCGAGGAGACCGCCGGAATCCTTCAGCGCGCGCACGAGACGGCCGACGAGATTGCGGCTCGGTCCCGTGCCCAGGCCGAGGGACGGCTTCAGCGGGCGGAGCGCGAGGCGGACATCATGCGCCGCGACGCCGACGCCTACGCCGAGCAGGTGGTCGTCGACACCCGGCTGCTCTGGGAGGAGCGACAGCGGCTGATCGAGGACATCCGCCAGCTGGCCGACGAGGTCCTCGCCACCGCGGACGATGCGATCGAGCGCGTCAAGATGCCCGAGCCACTGCGCCGGCCCGACGCAGCCGTGGCCGACTCCCCGACCGCCGAGGTCGAGCTCGACGTGTTGCCGGGTGGCGCCGCGGGGGGCACCGACGAGCTGGAGGCACCCGTAGGAGAGGAGCCGACCGAGCGAGAGGAGCCAACCGGGCGCGAGCCGCCCCCGGAGCTGCCCGAACCGGTGGAGGGCAACCCGCTCGCCGATTCGCGGCGTACCTCACCCGGCGGCGAATAACCGCGTGGGCAGGCTGGCGGTGCGGGTCCAGCCGCGCGCCCGGCGGGACGAGATCGCCGGCGAGCGAGGCGGCAGCCTGCTCGTACGCGTAAGGGCGCCGCCGCTCGAGGGCAAGGCAAACGCCGCCGTCTGCAGGCTGCTCGCCAAGCGGTTGGGGCTGGCTCCCGGAAGGGTGGCCGTGGTGCGCGGCGTTTCGTCGCGCGACAAGCTCGTCGAGATCGAAGGAATCGAGGCGGACGAGTTGCGTCGGCTCTTGGACATAGGAGGCTGAAGCCTCCGCGGTCCAAGCCGCTCGAGCTGAAGACCGTCCGCCGTCTGCGAGACTCCTCGGACTGTGCCGAAGCAGAAGCAGATCAAGATGCAGATGCAGGTCGGGGCGCTCTCCGCGATCCCGCAGCTCGAGTCGCGCACCGACGAGCAACTCCAGAGCGAGTCGAAGCACCGTGTGGCCGCCAAGGCCATCCTGGGCGCCCGGGCGGCCGAGCGCTACGACGTCAAGGCTGCGCGCCAGTACTTCAACGAGGCGCTCGCCGGCTCCCACCCTCAGGAGCGCCCCGCGCTGCGTCAGATGATGAAGGCCTCGCTGGCGCTCGCAGAGCGCCGTCCGGACGAGCTGAAGGAGGCGATGGAGCGGCTGGGTCAGGAGGCGCCCTCGGGACGCCAGCTCTTCATGCTCCGGCTCATGGGCCTGCTGATTCCGCCGTCGAGCGCGGGGATCCTGGCCCGGATACGAGGGATCCTGCTGCTCATCGTGCTCGTGATCGTGCTGCTCGCGGTCGGCTTTGGCCTGGTCGAGCTGATCGCGCTGCCGTTCGGCGGGATCGGCACCGGGGTTGCCATCTTCTTCGGCTTCCTGGCCGTGGTAATCGTGCTGGGAGTGATGGTCCTGTTCGGCAGACGTCGCCAGGCGCGAGCGAAAGCGGCCCGAGCCGGGGGCGGCGCCACCTAGCCCGGATCCGCGCCAAGGCCTAGTTCAACGAGGCCGAGAGGCGGCGCCGGTGCTCGCGCGCGAGCGGGTGGTCCGCGCCGAGCTCGGTGAAGATTGCGACCATGACTCGGCGGATCAGGTCCTGGCGCTCGGGGTCTGGCAGGGCGGCCTGGAGGCGCTCCAGCGCGCCGGCGGCGTCGCCCGCGTCCCAGGCGTCGAAGGCGGCCGCCAGATCCTCGTCCCCACTGAGCCGGGCGCGCGCGGCGAGCCCGTCGGCGACGAAGTCTCCCCGGGCGGCGTCGAGCAGCTCGATCGCCTCATCGGCCTCGCCCCGCCGCAGGAGGATGCGGCCGAGCTCACGCCTTGCGCCGGCGTGGTCGGGGTCGAGCTCCAGCGCCCGCCGTAGCGCGGCCTCGTCGCCGCTCTCCGCCAGCTCATCCGCCTCCGAGGGCACGAGCGAGTCGAAGAAACGCTCGACCTCGGCCGGCGGGATCGCGCCGGTGAACTCGGCGACCACCCGGCCGTCGCGGAACGCCTTCACGGCCGGGATGCCCTGAATGCGAAAGGCCTGCGAAAGGCGCTGGTTGGCGTCCACGTCGAGCTTGGCGAGCTCGACCTTTCCGGCGCGGGCGCTCGCCGCCCGCTCGAGCGCAGGCGTGAGCTGCTTGCACGGACCGCACCAGTCGGCCCAGAAGTCCACCACCACGGGCAGCGAGCGCGAGCGCTCGAGTACACGCTCCTCGAACTCCGCCTCGTCGACGTCGAAGATCGCCGCCTCAGGACTCACTGACCCTCGTTTCCTCGATCACGACCGTCCGCGGCGGCGTGCCCGCCTCGCCGCTCGCCGGATCACCGAGCTTGCCTATCGCGCGCACGACATCGAGGCCACGCACGACCTTGCCGAGCAGCGCGTACTGCGGCGGCAGCCCCGCGTCGGGTGCGGTGACGATGTAGAACTGGCTGCCCGACGTGCCGGGCGGCTCGGCGGCCGTCTTGGCCATCGCCACCACGCCCTCGGTGTAGGCGGTGTCGCGCGGTGGCACGTCGCGGACGGAATAGCCGGGACCCCCGCTCCCGCTGCCGGTCGGGTCCCCGCCCTGGATCACGAAGCCGGGGACGATGCGGTGGAAGACCGTGTCGTCGTAAAAGCCGCTCTTGGCGAGCGAGACGAACGAGGCGGAGGTGTTCGGCGAGGTCTTCTGGTCGACGCGGATCGCGATGTTGCCGCAGCTCGTCTCGAGCGTGACGTCGTATCGCTTCGCCGGGTTCAGGTCCTTCTTTGGCTTCCGTGCGCCGCCGTCGGGCTTCGGCGCCGGCGGCTCGACCTCGGCGCCGCAGCCGGAGCCGCCCTTCGTCTCGGCGCGGTCCGAGTCGGAGTCGTCGTCGCCGCACGCGACGAGCGCAACGCCGGCCGCGCACAGCAACAGCGTCAGAGTCCGAGACACGGCGTCGTAGGCTAGCGACGTGCCACTCACTGCCCTCGCGGCCCGTTACGACCAGTTCATCCTCGATCTCGACGGCTGCGTGTGGATCGGCGGAGAGCCCACGCCGGGGGCCGTGGAGACGCTCGAGGCGCTGCGCGATGCCGGCAAGCGTTTGGCGTTCGCGACCAACGATCCCCGCAGCGCGACGGAGGACTACGTCAGGCGGCTCTGGCGACTCGGGGTGAAGGCGTCGCTGCGCGACGTGGTTACCGTCGGCGGCGCCCTGCAGCACCTGCTGGCCGAGACACGCTCGGGGCGTACCGCCTTCGTGATCGGGAGCCCTCCGCTGCGAAGGCACGTGGCTGACGCCGGGCTGAGGGTGCTGAACGGGACGGACCTCGCCTCGCGCGCCGAGGTCGTGGTGGTGGCGGGCACCGAGGACCTCGTCTACGACGACCTGCGCCAGGCAACACTGGCAGTTCGCCGCGGCGCCGACTTCCTCGCCACCGGGCGCGACCCCACCTATCCCCAGCCGGACGGCCTGTGGCCGGGAACGGGAGCGATCCTCGTCGCAGTCGAGTACGCGAGCGGCCGCACGGCCGAGATCGTCGGGAAGCCCCAGCCACAGCTGCTGCGGACCGCGCTGGACCGGCTCGGCGACGGCCGCACGCTCGTAGTGGGCGATCGTGTGGACACCGACCTGGCGGCGGCCGCCGCGATGCGGCTCGACGCCGCGCTCGTGCTCACCGGCGAGACGAGCCGCGCCGACGCGGACGGCTTCGAGCCGAAGCCGGTCGGGATCGGCGAGACGCTGGCGGAGTTGCTGCTGGCGGGCTGAGCTCAGCCTGAGGCGGTGGCCCTTCCCATCGTTCAAGGCGTCTCGCGGGGGCCGTAGAAACCCTCACGGTCCGCGAGGCTGCCAACGAACATCACCACGAGCAGGACCGCGAACCAAGCGAGCCCGCCAAAGTCGAGCGCCTTTCCGGCTATCGCGAGAGGGATCAATACGAGCATCCCGAGCGCCAGGGCGCGCACGAAGCCCTTCATGCCATTCATGCTACCTCCGCTACGAGGTGGATCACGACGCCTAATGCAGCGCCCCACCAGGTCCAGCGCGCGTGACGATCCACCCCGATCGCACGCGGCCACCCTCCTCTCGTGCAGATAGGCCACCGCACCGCCCACGAGCGCTCCAGCACCCGCGGCGGTCAGCACGTCCTGGAGCAGCGAGAAGCCCACGAGTACCGCCGCGGGGGCCGCCCGAATCACCGCCTGGCGCTCAGCTCCAACCTTGCACCCACTTTCGCCGGGTCCACGCCCAGCAACGCACACGCCTCCGGCGTGACGAGGAGACCGGCCCGCGCCGCCTCGGCCAGCGCGACCTCGGGATCGACGCCGCGGGTCTGGTGCAGGTGCGCCGCGCAGAGCGCCGCCACGAAGTCGGTGTGGCGATCGCCGTGCACGGCGACCGCGCCGGCCCGCCGCAGCTCGCGGCGGAGGAGCGGGAGCAGCTCCTCGAGCTGGTCGGCGCCGGCGTCCGCCGAGGCAACCGGGACGTGGTGCCACTCGAGACCCGCCGCCTCGTAGTCGGCGAGGTTGTGCCGGGACTTCATGGTCGAGATGACCATGCGCACTCCGCGGCTCACGAGGTAGGCGATCTCGGCGGCCCGGCGAGCGGGACGGTGGCTCCTCCCCCCTCCGCCCGGACGTTCGAGCGCGCAGAGCTTGCGCGGCCGCGCCCACCAGATCCGCCTCGGCTCTGTCGGCGTTGCGTTCACGCCCCGGTAAGCCGAGAGCGCGCGGAATTCGCCCCCGGCCCCCGGGCCGGAACCCACTAAGGTTGAGGCGTCATGTGCCGCGTATTCGGCTGCGTCGCAGCGGAGCCGGTTTCGATCCGGCACGAGCTGCTCGACGCTGAGAATCCCATCATCCGCCAGTCCGAGGATCACGACTCGGGCTGGGGCATGGCGGTATACGAGCGCCCCGACGGGAGTGACCTGAAGCTCGTCCGCTTCCCCGAGGCCGCCTACAACGACGGCACCTTCGTCAAGGCGACCTCGATGCGCGGGCGGATCTTCAACGTGCACGTGCGCCGCGCCACGATGGGCGGGCTGTCGCTCGTCAACACGCACCCGTTCTGCCTGGGCACCTACTCGCTCTGCCACAACGGCACGATCGTGCGCTACCCGCGCCTGCTCGAGAATGGCGTGAGCCGCCCGATCGGCGACACGGACTCCGAGCACTTCTTCAATCTCCTGATGTCCGAGTACGACCCGGCGCAGCCGATCGAGTGCCTGAGGCGCGCGGCTCGGATCACCGTCGAGCGTTCCCCCTTCTCGGGGCTCAACATCCTCTTCAGCGACGGCGAGCGACTGTTCGCTTACCGGCTCGGGCGGTTCGAGCTGCACTGGCTTGCGCGCCCGGGGCAGCTGCTCGTGGCCTCCGAGAAGGTGACCGAGGAGCCCTGGCACAGCGTGCAGCAGGACGTGCTGCTCACGCTCAACCCGAATGATCTCGAGGAGCCCCACGCCGAACGCCTGCTGGGGGACGGGCTCGTGGCGCAGGCGAACATCCGCAAGGTCGACCTTCAGCCGCATCTGCGCGGCGAGGCGCGTGGCGCCGCGGCGGCCGAGCGGGCGCGCGCAGCGGCGGCCGCCGTAGAGTGAGCCGGCGCTTCGCGCTGCTGGTCAACCCGGCCTCGGCGGGCGGGAAGGCCCTTCGGGCGCTGCCCGAGGTGCACGCGGCGCTGGACCGGCTGGGCGCGCCTCACCGTACGGTCACCACCCGCAGCATCGAGCACGCCGGCGAGGAGGCGGCACGTGCGGCGGAGCACGGTGAGACCGTGGCGGCGGTTGGCGGCGACGGCCTGCTGCGGCCGCTGGCGGGCGCGCTCAAGGGCCGCGAGTCCGCGGTCGCGCTCATCCCCTGCGGGCGCGGGAACGATCTCGCGCGCGTGCTGGCGATCCCCAGGGATGTGAACGAGGCCACTCGCATTGCGGTCGAGGGCGAGGAGCGGCTGCTGGACGTCGCGGACGTGGACGGGACGCCGTACATGGGAATCGCAAGCCTTGGCTTCGATTCGGACGCGAACCGGATCGCCAACGAGGCGAAGCTCGTGCGCGGGGACGCCGTCTACCTCTACGCGGCTCTGCGCGCCCTGGCGGCATGGAAGCCGGCAGCGTTCAGCGTCACGGTCGACGGCCGGCGGCTCGATATCAGGGGTTACTCCGTCGCAGTCGGGAACTCGCGCTCGTACGGCGGCGGCATGCTCCTGCTCCCGCAGGCCGAGCTCGACGACGGCAGGCTCGACGTCCTCATTTCCAAGGAGTCTTCGAAGCTCACCTTCCTCCGCGGCATCCCGAAGGTGTTCCGCGGGACGCACCTCACCTCCCCATATGTGGAGACGCTGCGCGGCGAGGTCGTGGAGGTGAGCTCCGACCGGCCCTTCGTCGTCTACGCCGACGGCGATCCGATCGGGGCCACGCCGGCGACCATGCGTGTGGAGCGGCGGTGCCTGAGGGTGATAGTTCCCCGCGCCGTGGCGTGATGTTCCGCCTCGCCCGCACGGCTGCCCGCCTCGCGCGGGCCGCGAGCCGCCGCCTCGGCCGCAGCGGCGGCACCACAGCGCCCGGTCGCATCATGCTGCGCGTCTCGCCGGGCGCGCTGGGACGAATGTCGCGCGAGCTCGACGCCGGCTCGGTGCTGCTCTCGGCCACCAACGGCAAGACCACCACCGCCGCGATGATCGCCGCCGAGCTCGGTCGCGACGGGCGGGCCGTGGTCCACAACCGGGCCGGTTCGAACATGGCCTGGGGCGTGGCCACTGCACTCCTCGACGCGGGCCGCGAGCCTGCCCAACTCGGACTGTTCGAGGTGGACGAGGCCTGGCTGCCGCGTGTGGCGCGCGAGGTCCAGCCGCGGCTGCTGCTGCTGTCGAACCTCTTCCGCGACCAGCTCGACCGCTACGGCGAGCTCGAGCTGCTCGCCGACCGCTGGGCGGAGCTGGTGAGTGAGCTCGACGGGCACGCCCGTTTCGTGTTGAACGCCGACGACCCGCTGGTCGCCGATCTGGGCCGGGAGCGGCGGGGCGTGACGTACTTCGGGCTGGAGGACGACTCCCAGGCGCTGCCCGGTCTCCAGCACGCGGCCGACTCGAAGCACTGCCGCAACTGCGGCGCCCCCTACGTATACGACGCCGTGTACCTGGGCCATCTCGGCCGCTATCGCTGCCCGCGCTGCGGGCGCGAGCGCCCGCGCCCGCAGGTGGCTGCGACCCGTGTGGAGCTCGAGGGCATGTCGGGCTCGCGGGTGGAAGTGCGGACGCCGAAGGGGGAGCTGTCCGTGAGGCTCCCGCTGCCCGGCCTCTACAACGTCTACAACGCGATCGCGGCCGTCGCCACGGCGCTCGAGCTCGGGGTGCCGCTGGCCGCGGCGGGCGACGCGCTCGAGCGTTTCGGCGGCGCGTTCGGACGCGTGGAGACGATCCCGATCGACGGTCGCCGGCTCTCGATACTGCTCGTCAAGAACCCCGCCGGCGCCAACGAGGTGCTGCGCACGCTCACTCTCGAGGCGGGCGAATTGGACCTCTGGCTTGCCCTGAACGACGGCATCGCGGACGGCCGCGACGTGTCCTGGATCTGGGATGCGGACTTCGAGGTTCTCGCGGGCCGGGTTCGCCGCGCCACGTGTTCCGGCACGCGCGCCGAGGAGATGGGACTGCGCCTCAAGTACGCGGGTATCGAGGAGCAGGCCATCGCCGTCGACCGCGATCTCGGCGCGTCCCTCGACGCCGCCCTGCGCGGCGCGGGATCGGAGCGGGTCTACGCGCTCCCGACGTACACCGCCCTGCTCGACCTGCGCGACATGCTCACGAGACGGGGTCTCGCCAAGCGGTGGTCCGAGTGAGGGACCCGGTGATCTGGCACGACCTCGAATGCGCCGGCTACGCCGCCGACCTTCCGGTTTGGCGCGAGCTGGCGGGGCGGGCGGCCGGGCCGGTCCTGGATCTCGGAGCAGGAACGGGAAGGGTGACGCTCGACCTGGCCGATCGCGGGCACGCACTGACGGCCCTGGACTCGGATGCCGAGCTGCTCGACGAGCTGGCCCGGCGGGCGGAGGAGGGCGGACTCGAGGTCACGTGCATCCTGGCCGACGCCCGCTGCCTGCCGGAAACGGAGCCCTTTGCGCTGGCGATCGCACCGATGCAGTTCCTCCAGATCATGGGCGGCCCGGCCGAACGCGGACGTCTGCTGCGCGGCGTGGCGCAGGAGCTCGTGCCCGGCGGGCTGTTCGCCGCCGCGGTCACGGACCTCGACGAGGCGGTGGCTCCCGAGGACGCCGCGCCGCCGCTCCCGGAAGTGACCGAGAGCGACCGCTGGGTCTACTCCTGCATCCCGCTCGACGTCCGTCCCCACCCACGCGGGATTGTCGTCGAATGGCTCCGCCAGAAGGTGTCCCCCAAGGGCGAGCTCACGGAGGAGCGGCACACCCAGGTGCTCGAGGAGCTCCACCCCGAGCAGCTCGAGCGCGAGGCGGCCGAACATGGATTGCGAGTGGAGGAGCGACGCGATCTGGCCCCAACACGGGACTACGTGGGCAGCACGGTGCTGATATGCCGACGCTGAGGCTGTGCGCGCTCTACCCGGAGCTGATGAACATCTACGCCGATCGCGGGAACATTGCGGTGCTCCGCGCCCGCTGCGAGTGGCGCGGCCTCGGGTTCGAGCTGCGCTCGGCCAGCCTCGGCGACTCGCTCGACCCCGACGCCCACGACTTCTTCTACATGGGCGGCGGCCAGGATCGCGACCAGGCGGCGGTGGCGCACGACATGGCCGCGACCAAGCGCGACGCGCTTCAAGCGGCAGCCAACCGGGACGCGGTCGTGCTGGCGGTCTGCGGCGGCTATCAGCTGCTCGGCAACGCCTACGAGATGGGGGGCGAGGAGCTGCCGGGGGTCGGCCTCGTCGACCTCCGGACGGTGCGCGAGCCCGGTCCGCGGCTGATCGGCAACTGCGCCATCGAGACCGACCTGGGCGACGGCCCGCGCGTGATCGCGGGCTTCGAGAACCACGGCGGTCGTACCTACCTCGGCGACGCGGAGCAACCGCTGGGAAGGGTGCTCCGGGGCCACGGCAACAACGGACGCGACGGCTTCGAGGGCGTGCATCGGCGCAACGTGATCGGCACATACCTCCACGGCCCGTTGCTGCCGAAGAACGTCTGGCTCGCCGACCGCCTGATCGAGGTGGCGCTCGGGATCGACCTCGAGCCGCTGCGCGACGACGCCCTCGAGGACGCCGCCCACGCCTCGGCCAGGCGGGCGGCGGGCGTCTAGACCGCCGGCAGCTCCTCGCTCGAGGCGCTCAGGGCGCTTTCGAGGTTCGGCTTGACGCGGAGCGTCTCGACCATGTCGGTCAGTTCGAAGATTCGCCTCACCGGACCCTCGGGGCAGACCACCGCGAACCCGCGGCCGCGCCGTCCTATGCGCCGCTCGGCCCGTATGAGAAGCGCCAAACCGGTCGAGTCCATGAACTCGACCGCGCTGAGGTCCACGAGCACGGCACCCGTCGTATCCGTGACGGCCTCGTTCAGCGCCGCGATCAGCCGTGGCGAGGTCGCAATGTCGATCTCCCCCTCTACGGCCAGCAGCTCGTAGCCGTCGGCCCGGATCCGCTCCACGGCAAGCGGTAACACGCCACAACCAGCGTACCCGACTTGGGGTACAGGCGTCAGCGTCCGGTCGAGCCGAAACCACCCCCGCCCCGGCCGGTCTCGTCGAGCTCCGCCGCCTCCTCCAGCCGCGGGCCCTCGACTCGCACCACGAGCAGCTGCGCGATGCGATCGCCGGAAGCGACCTCGAAGGACCGCTCCCGGTCCGTGTTGAGCAAGAGCACCCGCACCTCACCTCGGTAGCCCGCGTCGATCAGCCCGGGGGCGTTCACGACTGAGATGCCATGGCGTGCCGCCAGCCCCGAGCGCGGGAGGACGAGGCCCGCGTGCCCGTCTGGGATCGCAACCGCGATTCCCGTGCCCACGCTGGCGCGCTCCCCCGGCCCGAGCACGACGGGCTCGGCCGCGTGGAGGTCGTAGCCGGCGTCGCCGTCGTGCGCACGCGCGGGCGGGCGAGCTGCCTCGGAGAGTCGGCGGAAGCGGACGATCACGCGCGCGGCGACGCGCCGTCCTGCGCAAAGCGCTCGAAGCGCTGGGCCGCCGCGGCCGGGACACGCGCTCGCACGCGCACGCCCTCGGCCGTGTCCTCGCGCTCCAGCTCGCCCGCCAGCTCGTGCAGTTCGGAGAGGCTGCCCCCGTCCTCGTACGGCACGAGCAGCTCCATCGGCCGGAGCGTGGCGAGGAACCGGGCTTCGATCGCCTCCCTGAGGCGCTCGAGCCCCTCCCCCGTCTCACCCGAGACCTGGATGGCGTGCGGGAAACGGAATGACAGCTCGCGGCGGCGCTCGGCGTCGACCAGGTCGATCTTGTTGAGAGCGAGGAGCCGCGGCCGCTCGCCCGCACCGATCTCCTCGAGCGCGTCGTCCACCGCGGCGAGCATCTCGTGCAGGTCGTGCTCGGGCACCGACGCGTCCGCCACGTGCACGATCAGGTCCGCCCCGAGCGCTTGCTCGAGCGTGGCCGAGAACGCCTCCACGAGCTGATGGGGCAGCTTGCGGATGAAGCCGACCGTGTCGGTGAGCAGATAGGTGCGACCCGCGATCTCGAACGAGCGCGTGGTCGGGTCGAGCGTGTGGAAGAGGCGTTCCCGCACACCGACGTCCGCACCGGTCAGGGCGTTAAGGAGCGTGGACTTGCCCGCGTTCGTATAGCCGGCGAGCGCCACCGTGGGCAGCGCGGCCCGCTCGCGCTCGCGGCGCATGGTGGAGCGGGTGCTCTTCGTGTGACTGAGCCGGCGCTTGAGCGCGGAGATGCGGTCGCGCGCGAGGCGGCGGTCGGTCTCGATCTGGCTCTCGCCCGGGCCCCTGGTGCCGATGCCGCCGTCGATCCGGCCGGCGCCCAGGCGCTCGAGATGGGTCCACAACCCTCGCATGCGGGCGAGGTTGTACTCGAGCTGGGCGAGCTCCACCTGGAGCTTGCCCTCGGCGCTGCTGGCATGGTCGGCGAAGATGTCGAGGATGATGGCCGTGCGGTCGATCACCGGCACGCCGAGCGCCTCCTCGAGGTTGCGCTCCTGCCGGGGCACCAGCTCGTCGTCGCAGGCCACCAGATTTGCGCCGCTCTCGGCGATCGCTCGCTTCAGCTCGGCCAGCTTGCCGCGGCCGAAGTAGCGGTCGGGGTCGGGCTGCTCGCGGCGCTGCACCAGCTCTCCGGCGACCGCCACCCCGGCGGTGCGCAGCAGCTCTCGCAGCTCGCTGAGATCCGGCTCCCCGGGCGTCGCGGCAATGCAAAGCGCCCGCTGGCGTGCCCGCGGGTTGGTGATTCCCTCGCCGTAGCGAGTCTCGGCTATGCGACCGTTGCGGCCTCGATCCACTCTTCCCAAGTTTATGCGCCTACCGGCCGACCGTCGGCAGGCGGAGGCGCTCGACGGGCGGCATTACGCCTTGGCTCGAGAACGCGTCCGGGACCGACCTGCCGGGCAGCACCACGACGCCCTCGTCGGGGTCCCCGAGCCAGGAGGCGTGCCCCACCGCGTAGCGGTGGGCGCAGAGCGCGCAGGCCGCGGCGTCGAGCTCCTCGATCCTGCGGTGCCAGAGGTCGCCGCCCTCGTCGATCACGTGGTCGCCGCTCAGCTCGTCCACGCGCAGCTGCAGCCCGAGGGGATGGCGCTTCGCGGGCAGGCGCCGGCCCTGGAGCGCGCAGAACACGCCGTCGGCGTTCGTCTCGAACCGCGGATAGTCGTGGTACGCGCCCTCGCCGACCGGCCCGTCGTCGACTCCGGCGGAAGGTCTGAACGCGGGCAGCTCGGCAAGCAGTTCGGCCAGCCGCTCGGTATCGGGCGAGCCCGCCTGTGGCGACACGCCGCGCTGTGCGAGCTGGGCGTCGCAGTCGCGCCGCTGCCGGCCCTCGCTCGGCCCCCCGAGCGGGGCGCCCACCGCGACAACGGCCTCCCCGAGCGCGCGCAGCTCCGCGGCCACCTGCTCCGCCGAACCCGGCTCGAAGAACATTGCGCTCAGGCGGATCGGGGGTTCCGGGGCGCGCACCTCCTCGAGCATCGAGAGCTGGAGGGCGCCGTGCATTGGGACCACGCCGCAGTAGCGCACTAGTGGCGCCTCCGGTGAGTCCGTGCCCCGTTCGGCGAGCTCCGGGGGCCGTCAGGCAAGGAGGCAGGGAGGGTGCAATGCCAGAAATGGCATTGCCCCGACCGAACACGCCGCATGGCGGCCATCCGGGGCCGCCGAAGGGGGTGCGGACTTGCCGGAGGTGCCACTAGGCCGCGAGGCTACCGCGGAGGCGCTCGACGGCCTCGCCCAGCCGCTCGTCCGGCACCGTCAGCGAGATCCGGAAGAAGCCCTCGCCGTTCGGCCCGTAGGCGCCGCCGGGCGAGAGCACCACGCCCGATTCCTCCAGGACCAGCTCGCAGTACGAGGCCGAAGTGTGGCCCTCCGGCACGGGCGCCCAGATGTAGATCGTCCCCTTCGGCGGCGCGACGATCACGCCGATCGCCCTCAGGGCGTCGCAGACCAGGTCGCGCCGGCGCTGGTAGATCGTCTTCATCTCCTCGGGCGGGCCCGCGTCGAGCGCCGCTGCCGCCGCCAGCTGCACCGCCTCGAACATGCCCGAGTCGATGTTGGTCTTGAGGCGCCAGTACGCCGTGACCGCGTCCGCGTTCCCGACGAGGGCCGCCGTGCGCCAGCCGGTCATGTTCCAGCCCTTCGAGAGCGAGAAGATCTCGACCCCCACCTCCTTGGCGCCCGGTGTCTCGAGGAAGCTGGGCGCCACGTAGCCGTCGAACGTGGTCTCCGTGTAGGAGGCGTCGTGGACGACCACTACGTCGTTCTCGCGCGCGAACTCGACGACCCGCTCGAATAGGCCCTCGGGCAGCACCGCGCCAGTCGGGTTGTTCGGGTAGTTGAGGTACAGAAGGCGAGCGCGGGCGGCGTCCTCGGCCGCGACCGCATCGAGATCGGGCGCGAAGCCGCGCTCGGGCACGAGCGGCATCAGCACGGGCTCGCCGTCCGCCAGGAGCGGGCCGCCGGTGTAGACGGGGTAGCCCGGGTCGGCCGCCAGCGCCGCGTCGCCGGCGTCGAGGAAGGCCAGGTTGAGGTTGAACACGCACTCCTTGGCGCCGAGCGCCGGGATGATCTCGCTCTCCGGGTCGAGCGCGACGCCGAAGCGGCGCTCGTAGAAGCGGGCGAACGCATCGCGCAGCTCGGGCCGGCCGCGATTGGACGGATACCGATGAGTGCTCGCGTCGGCCACCGCACGGGCGAGCGCGTCGACCACCGGTGCGGGCGTCGGCGTGTCGGGGTCGCCTATCCCCAGGCTGATCACATCGACTCCCGCCGCCTTCTTCTCGCGGACCTTCCGCTCGAGCTCGGCGAACAGGTACGGGGGCAGCCGCTCGGAGCGGTTACTCGGCTTCATGCAGCTCCTCGACCAGCTCGTCGCTCAGCGTGCCCCGGTACACGGGCAGCGCCCATCCGGTGAGATCCACCTGCAGGTCCTCTCCCACGTCGACCTCGAGCTCGCCGCCGTCCAGGCGCACGGTCACCGGGCTGCCTACGCCGCGCAGCACGGCGGCAACCGCGGCGCCCGTGGCGCCGGTGCCCGAGGACATCGTCTCCCCCACCCCGCGTTCGACGATGCGCGCGCGGATCTCGGCGTCGCCTGTCCGGCGCCAGAACGACACGTTGATGCGGTTGGGGAACAGCTCGTGCCGCTCGATCTCGGGTCCATAGCGGCCGAGCTCGAGCTCCTCGAGCCCCTCCGGCATCTCGATGGCGCACTGCGGGTTGCCCACCTGGACGAATTGGAAGCGGAACTCGCGCCCCGCGGCGGTGAGTGTGCCGGCGCCGTCCTCGCCTCCGCTCGGGAAATCGCGCTCGGAGCTAAGGCGCGCCCGTCCGATGTCGATCGTGCAGGTGGTCGGGCCGGTGATGTGCGGCCGGATCTCGCCGGCAACGGTGCCCACCGAGAAGCTGTCCTGCTCGGCCCAGCCGCTGCGGCGCAGGTACATCACGGCCTGGCGCACCCCGTTCCCCGACAGCTCCGCCTCCGAGCCGTCCGGGTTGTAGATCCGGACGTCGGCAACGAAGCCGCGCTCATCGCTCTCCCGAAGCAGCAGGATGCCGTCCGAGCCGATGCCCGTATGCGGCGCGCAGAGCGCGCGTATGCGCCCAGCGGTGAGCGCGAACGGAAGCTCCCGCTCCTCGACGATCGCGTAGTCGTTGCCGAGGGCCTGCCACTTCTCGAAGCGCACGGCGCGCCACTCTATCTGTGGTCTTCGTCGACCAGCGCCCGCTCGATGCTCGCGGCCACCGCGTCCGGCGGGGTGTCCGTCACGTCGAACACTCGCACGCCCTCGAGCCTGCGGAGCCATGTGAGCTGACGTCGGGCGTAGTTGCGGCTGCGGCGCTTCATGGCGTCGGGGTCGCCGCGCAGGAGCTCGTCGAAGCCGAGCGCCTTGCGCGCGGTGCGCGACGCGCCGGCGTCGTGCGCCCGCTGCGCTTCCTCCGCAGCGCCGGCGGAGACCATCTCGTCCACGCGCTCGTCGATCCGCGCGTACAGAGCGGCCCGCTCAATCACGAGGCCGCAGAGCAGGGTCGGGTGGCGCAGCTCGGCCGTCCACAGACGCGAGCGCTCCCCAGTCGGCGCGGGATCCTCCCCCATGTCGAGCAGCTCGAGCGCCCGGATCACGCGAGTGCGGTCGCCGGGTTGGATCGCCGCCGCGGCCGGCGGGGAGCGGTCCGCGAGCTCGGCGTGGAGCGCTTCGGGGCCGCGGTCGGCCACCTCCGCCTCGATGCGCGCCCGCAGGGCGGGATCGGGCGGCGGGCGCAGCTCCAGGTCGGTCAGGGCGGCCTGGAGGTAGAGGCCGGTTCCGCCGACGACGAGCGGCCGGCGGCCGGCCGCCAGCGCCCCGTCCACCTCGGCGTGCGCCCGGGCCGCGAACTCGCCGGCGGAGAAGGTCTCGGTGACGGGGACGAACGAGAGCAGGCGATGCTCGAGGCGCGCGCGATCCTCCGCCGTCGCGGCCCCGGTGACGGTCTCGAGGCCGCGGTAGACCTGGAGCGCGTCGGCCGAGATCGCGAGCGGGTCCTCGCCACGAGCGCGCAGCCGCTCGGCCAGGGCGATCGCCAGCGCCGTCTTGCCGACGCCGGTGGGGCCGAAGAGCGCGATCACCTGCATGGCCATGAGTATCGCCGTGGGTGTTCTCCGCCGCCGGAGTCGCTAGGAATAGGGCTGTGCGCGGACTCACGCTCATCCTCCTCGCCGTGCTTGTCGCGGTCGTCTCCGGCTGCCAGGAGTCGGGCTTCGACGAGCGGCGCGAGACCGCGAAGCCGCTCAAGGTCCAACACGCGCTCGGCGAGGCGAAGGTGCCGGGCCAGGCCGAGCGGCCGATGACCCTCACGAACGATGCGCTCGATGACACGCTCGCGCTCGGCGTGCGGCCGGTGCGTGCGGCGCTGCCGGGCGGGCGGCTCCCGGCATACCTGCGCTCGCGGGCCCGCGGCATCGAGGTCGTACCCGCGGTGACGGCGCTCGACCTTGCCGCGATCGAGGCCGCCAAGCCCGACGTGATACTCGGCAGCGCGGCCGAGCAGAGGGGCCTGTACAACGATCTGCGCCAGATCGCGCCCACCGTCATGACCGAGACGGCCGGAGTTCAGTGGAAGCTGAACACCCGCCTCCACGGCGAGGCGCTGGGGCGCACGAACGACGCCGAGCAGCTGCTCATCGACTACGACCGGCGCTCCGCGCGGCTGCGCCGAAGGCTCGGCGCTCGGAACGGCCACGAGGAGGTATCGGTGGTGCTGGTGACGCCGCGCGAGGTGCGGATGGCCGGGCTCGAATCGTTCCCGGGGTCCGTGCTGGGGGACCTCGGGCTGTCGCGGCCGCGGGCGCAGCAGGGGTCGCGCGAGTACGAGACCCTCTCGGCCGAGCAGCTCCCTGCGGTCGACGGCGACCTGATGCTGCTCTCAGTGGCGCCCGGAGCCGGCGGGGCGCTCCGGCGGCTGGAGGCGACGCCCGCGTGGCGCCGGCTTGGAGTGGTGCGCTCGGGGCGCGTCGTGCGGGTGGACGCCGGGACGTGGTGGTCCGGCGGCGGGATCCTCGCGGCCCGCGCCGCGATGCGCGACGTCGCGCGAGTCTTCGATCGGCGATGAGTTTCGCCGCGGGTGCGGGTCTCAGGTCCCAACGATGGCAAGACTCCTGTTTCACATCTCGATGTCCCTCGACGGCTTCATCACGGGACCGAACCCTCGTCCCGGCGAGCCTCTCGGCGACGGCGGCGAGCGACTGCACGACTGGATGTCCGGGATCACGGATCTCCGCGCATCTCGACGCGTCCCCAGCAGGGCCGCGAACGCCGATGCCCAGGTCATCGACGAGGCCTACAGCGGGATCGGCGCCCTCGTCATGGGACGGGCGATGTTCGACGCCGGCGAAGATCCGTGGGGTGAAAACCCCCCTTCGGGATGCCGGTCTTCATCGTCACGCACCGGGCTCGGGACACCATCACCAAGCAGGGAGGCACCACCTACACGTTCGTCACCGGCGGGCTGGAAGCCGCGCTCGAGCAGGCCCGCGCCGCCGCCGGTGACAAGGACGTGGCGATCGCTGGAGGCGCCGACCTCTTTCAGCAGTACCTCGAGGCCGGGTTGGTGGACGAGTTCCAGATTCACCTCGTGCCCCTGCTGTTGGGTGACGGAGTCCGCCTCCTCGAGCATCTCGGCACTCAGCCAGTCGAGCTGAAGGTCACCGGGGTGGTGGAGTCACCCAGCGGAGTCACGCATCTCAGCTTCCGCGTCTGAGTGAGTCAGGCGCCCAGCGCCCGCGCGACCAGCGTCTCGTGCCCGGTGAGCGTCTGGCTCGTGGCGGATGTGATGTCGACCGGGACGAGCTCACCGGCGCGCGCAACGCCGTCGAAGTTCACCACCCGGTTGTGGCGACTGCGGCCGCGCAGCCTCGACGGATCCGTGCGCGACTCCCCTTCGACCAGCACTTCGAGAGAGCGGCCCACAAAACGCTGGGCGCGCTCGTGGGCCTGTCGCTGGACCGCTTCGACCAGCCGCTGCATGCGCTCGACCGCCACCTCCTGCGGCACGAACTCGTCCGTGAAGGTCGCCGCCTCCGTCCCTCGCCGGGGCGAGTAGATGAACGTGAACGCCCCGTCGAAGCCGACCTCCTCGACGACGTCGAGCGTCTCCCGGAAGTCGGACTCGCTCTCGCCCGGGAAGCCGACGATGATGTCGGTCGTGATCGCGCAGTCCGGGACGTACTCCCGGATCAACGCGACGCGGTCCATGAAGCGCCCCCGGTCATAGGTTCGGCGCATCCGCTTCAGCACGCGAGACGAGCCCGACTGGAGCGGCAGGTGGACGTGCTCACAGACGCTCTCGAGCTCGGCGTGGGCGCGGACGACGTCCTCACCCATGTGCTGAGGATGCGGGCTCGTGTAGCGGACGCGCTGGATTCCCGGCACCGCGTCGATCGCCTCGAGCAGCTCCGAGAACCTTCGCGGCTGCGGCCGTAGCCGGCGCCCGTAGGAGTTCACGTTCTGACCGAGCAGGGTCACCTCCACCACGCCGTCGGCGCTCAGCCGGTCGACCTCGTCGACGAGCTCCTCGAGTGGCCGCGAAACCTCCCGCCCCCGCGTCGAGGGGACGATGCAGAAGGCACAGCGCATGTTGCAGCCCGACGAGATCTGCACCCACGCCTGGAACTCGCGCTCGCGCTTCATCGGCAGGTGGCCAGTGAAGCCCTCGAACTCGAAGTAGCCCTGGGCGGTGAGGCTGTCGCTCGTGAGGAACTCCGCGAGTTTGTGCACCTGACCCGGGCCGAACGCAACGTCGACAAAGGGGAACAGCTCGAAGACCCGTTCCTTCATCGACTGCGACCAGCAGCCGCCGATGCCGATCACCCGCCCGGGATCCTCGGCCTTCAGCCGCTTCGCCTCGCCCAGATGGCCCACCAGGCGGTTGTCCGCCTTCTCGCGGATCGAGCACGTGTTGAACAGGATGAGGTCGGCGGCGTCGCGCGCTTCGACCTCGCGGTACCCGATCGACTCGAGCATGCCTTTCATGCGCTCCGAGTCGTGCACGTTCATCTGGCAGCCGAAGGTGGTGAGGTGGTACGTCGCCACGCCCGGCCGAGGATAGCCCTTAGCCGCAAGCGCTCGGCGCGGCCGAGTGCGCGCGGTTCGGCTCACCGGTGGGGGATCTCCGAGGGGCCGACGTGCTTGGCAAGCCAGGAGACGAGCGGCCGCGCCGCGTCGAGCTCCGTGCGGATGAGGTCGTCACAGGCGGGCTCGTGCAGCCAGGGCTCGAGCGGATGGCGACGGTGCACGGTGAGCTGCTTGAGCCGCAGCCGTTCGATCCGCGGGTGGTCGGGCGAGTAGCCCTTCGGCGCGCGCTTGAGCGCGGGCTCGATCGGCGTCAGGCCCGCCGCCGCGGCGGCCTTGACGGCGCGCTCGAATCCCGCGGCCCGGCGACGGTCGTCCATCGCCGCGCGGAAGCGCGTGAGCTGATCGGATGCGGGCTGATACAGCCCGGCGGCGACGAGCAGCCCGTCGAGCGACAGCTCCACGTAGTACCCGCCGGGGTCCCAGCGCCCGATCGCGACGCCGAGGTGCTCCTTGATCGGCGGTCGCATATGAAAGCGCGTGTCGTTGTAGGGCCGAAACATGTGGGGCTCACCCAGGTGTGCGAGCCCGCCGGCGAGGTCCCGGGCGGGCTCCACCAGGCAGGTGTCGTATCGCGCCCGGTTGGCTTTGAACCAGTCCCGATCAACGGCCGACTGTCGCGCACCACTTTGCACAGCGGCGCAAACCGCGTAGCCAAGGCTCTTTTGCGTGGTGGTGCGTCGTGTTGCGCAGGCGGTTACCGATGCACAACCGATGCACGACGCCCACCGTGCGTCGGTCCTAGCGGTTCTGCTCGTGGAGGTCGGTCCACTGCTCCCTATCGGGAGCGCCGTCGCGCGAGGCGCGGCCTAAAGTTTGGTCACGGCGATCCGGGTACGCCCCTGCCCTCGCGGTCGTCAAGCTCCGCGATGCGCTTCGTGGCGGGCTCGGAGCTCCGTGATGAGCTCCTCGGTCTCGTCCAGCTCGCGGTTGAGCCGGTTCCACTTCTCGGCCGCGCGCCTCGGGAACGCCTGGCCCGCGTAGCGGGCGTTCAGCTTGCGGATCGCGGCCACGCGCTTCCGCTGTCGGGCCCTGAGCTCCCCGATGGCCGCCGGCCCCTCCGCCTTGCCACTTCTGCTTTCGCATCTCGGTCTCGGCCCCACGAGTCACTTCGACCCAGTACACGCCGACTGGTCGCTACGTGTCGCCACTCACGCCTTCTCCTCGTCTCGCTGGTGAGGAGGCGACGGTAGCCCGAGGGATATTGATAAGCAAGGGCATTATCTCCTTGGTCTATAGAGATATATCTATGTGTCTCCGGTGGCGCGGAGGCCCGGGCCCTTCCCCGGGAAGGGGTGAGGGAAGCTATCCCGGGGTGCGCCACCCGGCGACATGGCGATATGGCCGGTCATGGACCCGGACTCCCACAGGCCCGGCGCGCAGCCTTCTAGGCGCCGGGCCGGTTTTTTGACCTGCCGCCCTCGGACACCGCGCTACCGCGCTGCGCGCGCCTTGACCGTCACAGCGGATTTCCCCGCCCCGGACACCTAAAAACCGGCCCGGCGCCATGCGACGAACGCCGGGCCGGTGCGTCCGGCTCAGTGACTCGCCGTGAGCCGGCTGTGTCCGGCGAAGTGCCTCGCACCTTGCGGTGTCGCCGGGTTTGGAGGGATTCACGCTACGCCTGTGGTGCCCTTCGTGCAAGTTGAGCCTCGAAGCTCGTGCACATTGGAGCCCTCGAGCTCGACGGAGAGGCCTCGGCGGGGCCGCCAGAACGGCTGAGGATCGCCGAGATCGTTCGATGAACGTCCTAAAAAG
>DATDLN010000096.1:0-29709 GCA_036519295.1 Thermoleophilaceae bacterium | reverse complement strand
CTTTGCACCGACAGTGCCGGTGCAATCCAGGACGGCGCCGTCTGGCGCGCGGGCGATTGACGCGTCAGTCAACTAGCTAGGTAGAATCTCCGCCGCCGGGCCGGACCCCGTCCGCCCGCTCAGAGACCCAGGGAGAAGCTGTCCGTGAAGATCTGCGTCCTCGTCAAAGAGGTGCCCGACGCCGCGGTGGAGAAGCGCATGGATCCCGACTCCAAGCGACTCGACCGCTCGGGCGAGAAGAACCTGAACCCGTTCGACACGCACGCGATAGAGGCCGCCATGCAGATCCGCGAGGGCGACGCGGTCGAAGTCGACGAGATCGTGGCCGTCACCATGGGCCCGGAATCGGCCTTTCGCGCGCTGCACAAGGCGGTCTCGCTGGGCGCTGACCGCTCGGTCCACCTGACCGACGAGGCCCTCGCCGGCTCGGACGTCTGCGCCACCGGCTACGCGCTGGCGAGGGTGCTCGAGTCCGAGTCCCCGGACCTCGTGCTGCTGGGCCAGCAGTCGGACGACGGCGAGTGCTACACGATCGGCGCGGTCGTGGCCGACCACCTGAGTATGCCGTCGCTCACGCAGGTCATCAAGATCGACGTCGAGGGCGGCAAGCTCCGCTGCGAGCGCCAGGCCGAATACGGCTACGACACCGTCGACGTGGATCTGCCCGCCGTGATCTCGGTGGGCGACGCGATCAACGAGCCGCGCTACCCGTCGCTCAAGGCGATCATGGGCGCGAAGAAGAAGCCGCTCGACACGAAGTCCAGCGCCGACGTGGGGATCGAGACGGACCGGGTCGGCGCGCAGGGCTCCCGGACCGAGGTCATTTCGCTGAACCCGCCGCCCGCGAAGGAGGCCGGCGAGATCATCGAGGACGAGGACACGAACGAGACGGTCGAGAAGATCGTCGCCTGGATGGAGGAAAGGAAGCTGCTGGCCTGATGCTCCTTCCGCGACGACCGCACCCGTGGATGACGCGCCATGCCCGCGCATATCTGCGTCCTCGGGTTCGTCCGGGCATTCCATGCCCGAACTCACCCTGCGTCCTTGATCTGCTTGGCCTGGCGCGCCCCCACGGGCACGCTGGCCGCGAAAGGAGCATCGCATGAGCATCCTGGTCTACGCACTCCATTACCAGGGCGAGTTCAACAAGAACTCGCTGGGCGCCGTGTCCGAGGGCGCCAAGCTCGCAAACGAGATCGGCGGCGAGGCCGCGGCCGTGGTCGTCGGCGAGGGGGACGACCTGACCGACGAGCTCTGCGCCTCGCTCGGCAGGTACGGCGCCTCGAAGGTGTACCGGGCCAGGGCGCCCGAGGGCCTGGCGCAGCCGGTCGTCGACGTGATGGCCAAAGTCATCGCCGACAACGGCTACAAATACGCGCTGTTCGGCGGCGGGTTGCTCGGCTTCGAGATCGGGGCCGGCCTCACGGCCCGGCTCGGCGCCGGGGTGACCATGGAGGTCACCGCGGTCAAGGCGCAGGACGGCAAGCTCGTGGCCGAGCGGCCGATCCTCCAGGATTCCGCGATCGTCGACGTCGGCTACGTCGGGGAGCCCGGGATCGTCATCGGCCGCCTGAACGCGTTCGACGCGGTCGAGTCCGGCGAGGGCACGGCGGAGGTGGTGGACGTCGACGTCCAGCTCGAGGAGCATTCGACCCGGGCGACGATGGTCCAACGCGGCGAGCAGCGCGGCGCCGACGTGAACATCGAGGACGCCGAGATCCTCGTGGCCGGTGGCCGCGGGCTCGGGAGCGCCGAGGGCTTCGAGCTGTGCGCGCAACTAGCCGAGGCGCTCGGCGGCGCCGTCGCGGCCACCCGCGCCGTGGTCGACGCCGGCTGGTACCCCTACGCCGCCCAGATCGGGCAGACCGGCAAGACTGTCGCGCCGAAGCTCTACCTGGCCGCCGGCATCTCCGGCGCCATCCAGCACAAAGTCGGCATGCAGAGCTCGGAGAACATCGTCGCGATCAACAAGGATCCGAACGCGCCGATATTCGAGTTCTCGGACCTCGGCGTGGTGGGCGACCTGAACAAGATCATTCCCAAGCTGACCGACGCGGTGAAGGCCAAGAAGGGTTAGCGGCACCACCGATGGGCACCGCGCCGGTCGAGTTCCCGCCGCCGGTCGACCCCGAGAGGGAGTTCGTCGGCCCTCCGACCGATCCCGAGGACGAGCGGATCGAGGTCGGCGTCGCCATCGTGGGGGGCGGCCCCGCCGGGCTCGCATGCGCCATCCGACTGTCGCAGCTGCTGGCCGAGGACGAGCGGCTCCTCGAGTCGCTCGGCGAGGTGCCGATCGCTCTGGTGGAGAAGGGCAAGAACCCCGGCTCGCACCTGCTCTCGGGGGCGATGATGAAGCCGTCGGCGATGCAGAAGCTGTTCCCAGACCTGCCGGAGTCGGACTGGCCCACCTACGGAACGGTGGACAAGGACGCCGTCTACCTCCTTCCGAACGGGAAGGCCGCGATCCCGCTGAAGCCCACGCCGCCGCCGTTCCGCAACCACGGCAACCACGTCACCTCGGTGGCGCAGCTGGGACGCTGGCTCGCCGAGAAGGTGGAGGAGGCCGGGGTCTACATCCTCGGCGAGACCGCCGCGGCCAAGCTGCTGGTCGAGGACGGCAGGGTGGTCGGCGTGCGCTCGGGCGACAAGGGCCGCGGCCGCGACGGCGAGGAGCTGTCCAACTTCGAGCCCGGCTCCGATCTGATCGCCAGGGCGACCGTGCTCGCCGAGGGCACTCAGGGTCACCTGACCGGAGCCGCCATCCGTCACTTCGAGCTCGGCTCGGAGGACCCTCAGCAGTGGGAGCTCGGCGTCAAGGAGGTCTGGGAGGTCCAGACGCCGCTCGACCGCGTTATTCACACGATGGGCTGGCCGCTGCGGTTCGGCGCCAAGTACCGTGAGTTCGGCGGCTCGTTCATCTACCCGATGGGCGAGGACAGGGTGTCGATGGGCCTCGTCGTCGGGCTCGACTATCGCGACGCCACCTTCTCGGTTCACGACGCCCTTCAGGAGCTCAAGGCCCATCCGATGGTGGCGAAGATCATCGAGGGCGGCAAGCGCGTCGCCTGGGGCGCGAAGACGATTCCCTCGGGCGGCTACTGGGCGCGCCCGGAGCTGTGGGCTCCCGGCATGCTGATCGTGGGCGACGGCGCCGGCATGGTCAACGTGCCGACCCTGAAGGGCATCCACTATGCGATGCACGCCGGCATGTTCGCCGCGGAGACGATCTGCGAGCGCCTGAGGGCGAGCGGCAGCTGCGACGACCTGTCGAGCTACGCCGAGAAGGTCAGAGGGTCGGAGATCGAGCAGGACACCTACCGCTCGCGCAACATGCGCCAGCCGTTCGCTAACGGCTTCCTCGTCGGGGGGGCCGTGGCGAACATGATGGAGATCTCGGGCGGGCGCTTTCCAGGCGGCCGCTGGAAGACCCACGACGACGCCACCGTCGACGTCTTCATCGGCAACCGCGACCGCAAGTTCCCGAAGCCGGACGGGAAGATCACCTTCGACAAGCTCTCGTCGGTCTTCCTGTCCGGCAACGCCACCCGCGACGACGCCCCGAACCACATCCGGGTCCAGGAAAAGGTCCCGCTGGAGATCGCCCTGATGTGGCAGAACATGTGCCCCGCGGCCGTCTACGAGGTGCCCGAGGACGAGCTCGAAGCAGCCCGCGCCGATGGCGACCGCGAGGTGAAGCTCCAGATCACGCCCTCCAACTGCGTGCAGTGCGGGGCCATCACCGCGAAGGGCGGCCGACTGACGCCGCCAGAAGGCGGCGACGGCCCCAACTACCAGGTCACCTGAGGGCCCGGGAGCGCGCTCTCCGGCGTCCTCGGGGCTCGCGATGCCCAGCATCGCTTCGCCCCTGCGTCCTTGGATAGCGCCCTCCCGGGCATCTCAGCTGACCTGGTAACCCAGGTCACCTGAGGCTCAGGCGCCGATCGAGAACATCGACTCGAGGTCGTGCTGGGAGAAGACCTCGAAAGCGACCATCGTGTAGGTGTCCTCGATGCCGCGGATGCTGGAGAGCTTGGCCGTGACAAGCTCGGCGAGCTGCTCGGGCTGCTCGACTCGCAGGATCGCGACGAAATCCCACTCGCCCGTGACGGAGTACGCCTCGGCGACGCCGTCAACGTCTGCGAGCTTGCCGCCCAGCGTCGACATCGCCTCGCGCTCCGCCTTGATCAGCACGACGGCGTGGGTCATACCCGGACCCTATAGGCCGGCGGCGGTCACTAGACTCGAAGGAGAAATGAAGCCCGATATCCATCCCGAGTACGTCCCGGCGCACGTTCGCTGCACCTGCGGCAACGAGTTCTGGACCCGCTCCACGAAGCCCGAGCTCCACGTCGAGATCTGCTCGAACTGCCACCCCTTCTACACCGGCCGCCAGAAGCTGGTCGACACCGGCGGCCGCGTCGAGCGCTTCCGCCGCCGCGCCGCGCGCTCGCGCCGCTAGCTATCTAGACAGCGCCGCAACTCCCGGGCTCGCGGCATGTTCTGACGGAGCATGCCCTCACGGCTCGCGATCGCAGCGCTCATCGGCTTGGCCCTCGCGGCGCTGCCCGCGGCCGCGGCCGGACAGGCGCCGGCCGCGTCCGTGAGGACGGTCAAATGCTCCCTCACCGACCACGAGGCGATCTTCTACGCTCGCATGCAGCGCCTGGAGGATGCCGACCGGATGGGGCTGCGCTTCACGCTCCTCGAACGAACCGGCGACGACGGCTTCGAGCCGGTGAAGGCGCCCGGCCTCGGCCGCTGGCAGCGATCGAGGGCCGGCGTGAGCGCCTTCAGCTACCGCCAGGGCGTGCGCGGCCTGCTCGAGGATGCCGTCTACCGCATGCGGGTCGACTTTCGCTGGTACTCGCCGGAGGGGGAAGTGGTCGAGGAGCTCCACAGGCGCTCGGCGGCCTGCCGTCAGTACGTGGAGCTGCCGAACCTGCGCGCACGTGTGGTCGGCGCCGTGGCCGCGGCGGTTCCGGGCGTCGTCCGCTACAGCGTACGAGTGAGCAACGACGGTCCCGCCGAAGCGAGCGACGTGCCCATCGCGCTGATCGTGGACGGCAACGTGGTGGACACCGTGAGCGTGGCCACCCTTGCGGCCGGCGAGGTCAGGTTCATCACGATCCGCGGACCCGACTGCAGGCGGACTGTGGAGGTCCAGGCCGATCCGGACGGCGCGATAGCGGAGTCGTCCGAGGACGACAACGTCCACGTCATCTCGTGCGCGGAACTGCCGCGCGGGTGAGCGCCATGCGGTCCGGCTGAAGCCCGATCTCTCAAGCCCATCGCCCGACCGCCGATACGATGAGCGAGGTGAGCGCTCTCCCGTCCAGCAATGGCGCCGCCCCGGAACGGTTCCGCGAGGCCACCAGCGATGCGCCCATCGGCGGCCAGGCCGTGCTCGAGGGCGTGATGATGCGCGGCATCTCGACCTGGGCGGTCGCGGTCCGAAAGCCCTCGGAGGAGCAGCTCGCGGCGGGGGGCGCGACCTCCAAGGAAGGCGCCAAGGGCGAGATCGAGGTGACCTCGGAGCCGCTCGTCTCCTGGACCAAGCGCCACCGTCTCCTTCGGCTGCCGGTCGTCCGCGGGGTGGTCGCGCTGGCGGAGTCGCTCAAGATCGGTTTCCGGGCGCTCGGCATCTCCGCGAATGCCCAGGCGCCGCCCACCGAGGACGGCGAGCGGGAGATCGGCGGTGGCGCGTGGGCCGGCACGATCGCGTTCGCGGTGCTGTTCGCCATCGGGTTGTTCTTCCTGCTGCCCGCCGGCCTGACCAACATCTTCCGCGACGAGATCCCGAGCTCGATCCTCTTCGTCGTGATCGAGAAGCTGGTCCGGATCGCGATCTTTCTCGGATATCTGTGGCTGATCTCGCGCATGCCGGATCTGCAGCGCGTCTTCCAGTACCACGGGGCCGAGCACAAGACGATCTCATGCTACGAGGCGCATCAGCCGCTGACGCCCGAGACCGCGCAGCAGTTCTCCCGCTTTCACCCGCGCTGCGGCACGAGCTTCCTCCTGCTCGTGATGATCGTCGCAATTGTGGTCTTCGCCCCGCTCGGAAAGCTTGACTGGCCCTGGCTGTTCATCTCGCGCGTGGCCGGCATCCCGATCGTTGCGGGGCTGGCCTTCGAGCTCATCAAGTGGTTCGGCAAGAACCGCACGAAGCGGTGGGCCCGGATCCTCATGTGGCCCGGGATTCAGCTGCAGCGCCTAACCACGCGCGAGCCCGACCTCTCGCAGCTCGCGGTCGCGATCGCCGCTCTTCAAGCGGTTCTTGCGGTGGAGAACCCGCGTGCCGCATCGAAGGACGAGAAGGTTGGCATGGAAGTTGTTGCGTAGACACGTTTCGGATCTCGCCGTCGCGGAACACGAAGAGGATGGGTGGGGTCGTCCTGACCGGAGCAACCGGCTTCGTGGGCTCGGAGCTGCTCGCGCGTTTTCTCGAGCGCGGCGATCGCCGCGTCTACGCGCTCGTGCGCGCGGGCGATGACGAGGAAGCCGCGGCGCGCCTACCATCACGAACGCCTGACGGCCGTCGCCGCCGACATCGAGCGTTCGGACCTCGGCCTCGACCGCCGCACGGCGGACGAGATCGCCGAGGAGGCCACGACCGTGGTTCACTGCGCGGCGTCCGTCTCGTTCGGCCTCGACCTCGAGCGCTCGAGGAGCGTCAACGTCGACGGCAGCCGGCGTATGGTCGAGCTGGCCGAGCTGTGCGCCCGGCGCGGCGACGGACTCGAGCGGCTCACCTACGTCTCGACGGCCTACGTGGCCGGCGCGCACCGCGGGCTGTTCCGCGAGGACCAGCTCGACGTCGGGCAGCGCTTCCGCAACTCCTATGAGCGATCCAAGTTCGAGGGCGAGACCCTCGTGCGCGAGCGGGCCCGCGGGATGCCGCTGCAGGTGCTGCGGCCGAGCATCGTCGTCGGCGACACGCGCACAGGATGGACGTCCTCGTTCAACGTTCTCTACGCGCCACTGAAGGCGTTCGCCCGCGGCCGGCTCCCCGCAATCCCCGGACGGCGATCCGCCCCGGTTGACATCGTTCCCGTCGACTACGTCGCGGACGCCGCCTATGGGCTGGCGACACACGGTCCCGGCGGCACCTTCCATCTCGTCGCCGGCGAGAACGCGAGCACCGTCGGGCGACTGCTCGAGCTCTCGTCCAGTCAGCTGGAGAAGGCGCCGCCAAGGGTGCTGCCGCCGCTCCTCTACCGCCGGCTCGCTCACCCGCTTCTCCGGCGGCGCTATGTCGCGCTCCGCCGCAGCGAGGTGTACTTCCCCTACTTCGACATGCGGGTTCGCTTCGCAACACGGAGGTTCCCGCCGGCGCCGCCGGTGGAGAGCTACTTCGAGCGCCTCATCGAGTTTGCGCAGGCTGCCCGCTGGGGGAGGCGCAAGGCCGTACCCTTGGCCGTGTGATCTCACGGCTCGTGGAGCAGATAGAAGGCCGTTTCGCCGAGCTCTCGGAGCAGATGGCCGATCCCGACGTGATCGGCGACCAGCGGCGCTACGCGGAGGTGGGGCGCGCCTACCGGGCGCTCCAGCCCGCGCATGCGCTGGCGCAGGAGTGGCGACGTGCGACCGACGACGCCGCGGGGGCGCGCGAGCTGCTTGCCGAGGACGGCGACGATCCCGAGCTGCGCGAGCTGCTGCGGACGTCGGAGGAGCGCCTCGGCGAGCTCGAGGAGGAGATCCGCCTCGCCATGGTCGAGCCGGATCCCAACGACGACAAGGACGTGATCGTCGAGATCCGGCCCGGCACCGGCGGCGAAGAGGCCGGCCTGTTCGCGGGGGACCTCTTCCGGATGCTGAGCCGCTATGCGGAGCGCCGCGGGTTCCGAACCGAGCCGATCGAGGTGGGGGACGGCCATTACACCTTCGCCATCAAGGGGCGGGGCGCCTACAGCGTCTTCAAGTTCGAGGGCGGCACGCACCGCGTGCAGCGCGTACCGGAGACCGAGTCGCAGGGGCGAATCCACACCTCGACCGCCACCGTCGCCGTGCTCCCGGAGGCCGAGGAGGTGGACGTGGCGATCGACCCGAACGACCTCCAGATCGACGTTTACCGCTCGTCCGGACCAGGGGGCCAGTCGGTCAATACCACCGACTCCGCGGTGCGGATCACCCACAAGCCGACCGGGCTCGTGGTCTCGATGCAGGATGAGAAATCGCAGCTCCAAAACCGCGAGAAGGCGATGCGCGTGCTCCGTGCCCGCCTGCTCGAGCGGGAGATCGCGGCACAGCAGGCGGAGGTGGCTGCCGCCCGGCTGGCGCAGGTCGGAAGCGGCGAGCGCGCGGAGAAGATCCGCACCTACAACTTCCCGCAGGATCGCGTGACCGATCACCGCGTCTCCGTCACGAAGAACAACCTCCCGGCAGTCCTCGGCGGCGACCTCGACGAGTTCACGGCCGCCCTCGAGGCCGAGGAGAAGCGCCGCAAGCTCGAGGCAGGCGAGCTGGTCACCGGTTGACGGCCCGCGACGCGCTCGAGGCCGCCGCGGCCGCGATCGCTGCCGCCGGCTGCGAGACGCCCCGCCTCGACGCCGAGCTCCTGATCGCAGATGCCCTCGCCGTGGACCGCGCGGTGCTGCACTCAGAGCCGGACCTCCCGATTGCGGGGGCCCAGGCGCGCGTGATCTCCGAGCGGGTCCGCCGCCGGGTGGCGCGAGAGCCCGTCGCCTACATCCTCGGCCGGCAGGGGTTCCGCCACATCGAGCTGGCCGTGGACTCGCGGGCGCTCATCCCGCGCCCAGAGACCGAGCTGCTCGTCGAGGTTGCCCTCGAGCTGCCGGAGGGGGCGCGCGTCCACGAGGTGGGCACCGGGTCGGGCGCGGTCGCGCTGGCGCTGCTGGACGAGCGGCCGGATTTGGCTGTGAGCGCATCGGATGCCTCCCCCGCCGCGGTCGAGCTGGCGCGCCTGAACGCGGCTCGACTCGGAGTGCGCTTGGTGGTGGACCACGTGCGAGGGCTGCCGGCGGGGGAGTGGGAGCTCGTGATCGCGAATCTCCCGTACGTGCGCGAGGACGAGTGGGACGGATTGCAACCCGAGATCCGAGGCTACGAGCCACGCGAGGCTCTGGTGTCCGGCGCCGACGGCCTCCACGCCATCCGCTCACTCGTGGCCGAGGCGCCGCCGGGCGTGCGGCTGGCGCTCGAGCACGCGCCGGTCCAGGCGGGCGCCGTGCGCGCGCTGCTCCGCGGCGCCGAGACCCGCAGCGACCTGGCGGGGCGCGAGCGAGTGACGGTCGGGACGGCGCCGTGACTCCGGAGGACGTCGCGACCTTCGAGCGCTGCATCGCCGTGGGCGGCGTGGCGCTTTTCCCCGCAGACACCGTCTACGGGTTGGCCACCGAACCCGAGTCCAAGGAGGGGGTCTACCGCCTCTACCGGCTGAAGGGCCGCTCGCCGGACCGTCCCGCCGCGGTCATGTTCTTCCGCCTCGAGCTGGCGCTGGCGGCGCTGCCCGAGCTGGGCGGTCGCACGAGGACGGCGCTGGAGCGCCTGCTGCCCGGCGGGCTCACGCTGCTGGTGCCGAATCCGGCGGGTCGCTTCCCGCTCGCGTCGGGCCCCGATCCCGGGGGCCGACTCGGAGTGCGTGTGCCCCGGCTGGAGGGCCCGCTCGCTCCGCTGGCGGGGGTCAGCTGGCCGGTGCTCCAGTCGAGCGCCAACCGCTCGGGCGGCGCCGACGCCCGGAGGGTCGAGGACGTCGACGGGCCGATCCGCGCGGGCGTCGACCTGATCCTCGACGGCGGTGAGCTCCCGGGTACCCCCTCGACGGTGGTGGACCTCTCCTCCTACGACGGCGGCGGCGCCTTCACGATCCTCCGTGAGGGCGCGGTGCCGCGGGAGAAGGTGGAGGAGGCGCTGGCGCGCTCGGCGTGAAGGCGGCGGAGCCGCGGCGGCTTCCGTGAGCGATGGTACGGTCCTCTCGATGACCCAACTGAGCCCCGACTACTTCACCAAGCCCGTCGCCGACGTCGACCCGGAGATCGCCGAGGTGCTGAAGAACGAGGCCGCGAGGCAGGAGCGGACGCTCGAGATGATCGCCTCCGAGAACTTCGTCCCTCAGGCGATCCTCGACTGCCAGGGCTCGGTGCTCACCAACAAGTACGCCGAGGGCTACCCGGGCAAGCGCTACTACGGCGGCTGCGAGTACGTCGACGTCGCCGAGCAGCTGGCCATCGACCGCGCAAAGGAGCTGTTCGGCGCGGAGCACGTGAACGTGCAGCCGCACTCGGGGGCGCAGGCGAACTCGGCCGTCTACATGGCGCTGCTCGAGCCGGGCGACCGCATCCTCGGCATGAAGCTCGACCACGGCGGCCACCTCACGCACGGGATGAAGATCAACTTCTCGGGGCTCTACTTCGACATCGTCGCCTACGGGGTGCGCGAAGAGGACTCGCGCCTCGACATGGACGAGCTCCAGCAGCTGGCGGAGGACGCCCAGCCGAAGCTGATCCTCGCCGGCTGGTCCGCCTATCCGCGCCAGCTCGACTTCAAGCGCTTCCGCGAGATCGCCGACTCGGTGGGCGCCGTGCTGGTGGCCGACATGGCCCATTTCGCGGGGCTGGTTGCCGCCGAGGAGCATCCGAACCCCGTCCCCTGGTGCGACGTGGTCACCACCACCACGCACAAGACGCTCGCCGGCGCCCGCGGCGGGATGATCCTCTGCAAGGAGGAGTACGCGAAGAAGATCAATTCGCGCGTGTTCCCCGGCCACCAGGGCGGTCCGTTGATGCACGTGATCGCGGGCAAGGCGGTGGCGCTTAAGATCGCCCAGACCGAGCTCTTCCGGGAGCGCCAGCGGCGGACGCGCGTGGGGGCCGCCGCGGTCGCCGACGAAATGCTCGCCTCGGGGGTGAACGTGCTGACGGGGGGAACCGACGTCCATCTGGTGTTGGCCGACCTGCGCGACTCGGAGCTCGACGGGCGGCAGGCCGAGGACCGGCTCGCCGAGGTCGGTATCACGGTCAACCGCAACGCCGTGCCGTTCGACCCGCGTCCACCGGCCGTCTCCTCGGGGCTGCGGATCGGCACGCCGGCGCTCGCCACCCGCGGGCTCCAGGCCGACGACTTCCGCGAGATCGGCAGGGTGATCGGAGAGACACTCACCGGCGACTTCTCGGAGGAGCAGAAGTCGGAGCTCTCCGAGCGCACCCGCGCGCTCGCGGACCGCTACGCGCTGTATCCGCAGTTGGCCGAACAGGCCGCCGCGATCTGATCTTCGAGCTCGAGGGCATTTGGCTGGCGCGGGCGCTCGCCCGGCCCTGCGCGGGCTCGACCTGTAGATCGGCGAGGGCAACCGCGGTCCTCGGCCCTTCCAGCTCTAACCGCGCGTGTGGCCCGGGACGATCAGCTCCGGACGCTCCATCGCTTCACGCCACAGTTCACGGGCCTCCTCGCGGCCGCCGCCGCTGTCGAGCCGCTCGGCGACCCAGGCGGCGGCGCTCGTAACGGCCGCGCCGCTGATCGCGACGATCCCCGGGTAGATCTCTTTGCCGAGCTCCTCGCCCGACGCTACCTGCACCTCGCTCAGCGTCTCACCGCGCCGAATCCCGAGCAGATCAACGTTCGGCTCCCCCCGGTTTCCGGCGCACCGCCAGATGCGGCCGGCCAGTTCCGCCACCGTCAGCTCCGGCGGGTCTGCGGGCGTGGCCAGCACCGCGCCGTCCGCCGCCAGCAGCGCGCCGTGCGCGGCGCTCGTGGCGGCGTGCGCCAACGTGATCCAGTAGCGCAGCATCCCCGTGTCGGTGATCGTCAGCGGGACGCCCGCGCGCGCCTGGCGCAGGAACAATTCGGACGCGCTGCCGGTGCTGCCGAGCACGTTCACGAACCGAACGGCGGTCCGCCGCGCGCCCGTCGAATGGGCGGCGAAGGCGGTGAGCTGTTCCATGAAGCGCTTGGTCCGCCCGTAATAGCTGGCCGCGAGCGCCGCCTTGTCCGTCGAGGCCACCACGACCGTCTCCACCGATACGGCCTCGGCGGCCTGGAGCACGTTCCAGCTCCCCTGCAGGTTCGTGTCGAGGAACTCGTCGGGGTAGATCTCGGCCCAATCCACGTGTTTGTAGGCGGCGAGGTGGAACACGAGTTCGGGACGCGCCCGGGCGAGCTCCGCTTGCATCCGTCGGTAGTCGCGGATATCGCAGAGCACGTGGTCGATGTGCCGGAGCTCTCCCGGATCGCGCGCGCGCCGGTCGCCGGTGAGGGACGCCTCGTGACTGTCGAGGAGGGTGATCAGCCTCGGCCGGAAGCCGGACAAGAGCGACGCGAGCGCTCGAGCGATCGATCCCCCGCCCCCCGTGATGAGCACCCGCCGTCCACCGACGAGCTCCTGCAGCTCGAGCAGCGCGGGGAGCGGATCGGGGCGGTCGAGCACCGTCTGCCAATCGAAGCTCTCTGCCGCGAGCCGCCGCCGCGGGCGTGGAAGTGGATTGGGAGCCGGCTCCGATGTTGCTCGCTCGATCGCGATGTAGGCCGCCTTCATCGCCGGCGAGCGGTCGGGGTCGGACTCGTTGATCTCGGCCACGATGTAGGGCACGAGCACGGCGAGGCGCCTCACCACCGGGTCGAGGTCGAGGTCGCCGACTTGGTAGGGCAGCCCCTCGCCGAGCACGCCCTGCGCGTTCGAGACGTGCGCGACGACCGCCTCGGGACCCAGCTCCTCGACGTAGCGACCGAGGTCCAGTCCCTCGTCGCCCATTAGGTGGAATGGCGTCGGGTAGGCCGCCGCGAAGGACCGGAAGAGAGCCGCGTGAGACGTGTCGAGCGTGAAGCCGAGCTCCGGCACGCGTACTCGCCAGTCGAGCAGATCGCGCCAGTGCCCGCCGATCGGTGAGAGGTAGACGCCGCCCGTGCGCATCCGCAGGATGGGGGGCACGTTCTCGATCAGCGGCCTCAGGTCGCGGGCAGTGCAGGCGTCGGCGTAGAAGCGAAGGAATCGCTCGACCTCGTCTTGGTCGATCGTCGGGCCCCCAGAGCTCCAGTTGCGCCGGAACTCTTTCGGCGCCTTGGGTGCGAAGAGGTGGATCGTGAGCACGGGCGAGCCGATCCCGGCGGCGAATTCGGCGCTTCGCTCGATTCCGGCGCGCGCCTCGTCGTCCAGCCGGTCGACGCGGACGAATGCGCCGCTCGGCCAAGCCACCGGCGCCTCCGCGGTGACGGAAAACCCGGGCTCGTGGAGCGCGGCGCGCACCGTCTCGACCGCCATGCGAACGGCGGCAGCGCTCTCCACGTGCCGGGGCGCGAGGCAGAGCTCGAGCCCTCGCCAACGGCCTCCCCGGAGGCGATCCGCCAGCTGACCGGGCTCAGGTGCGGCCTTGAGCAGTGGAATGGCTTCGGAGCCAGTCGACATAGAGCTTGACCGACAAGGCCAGCGGTCGGGTCTCGAACAGTAATGAGGAGCCGGTCTCGTAGCCCTCGTTCTCCCCGGGCGGCAGGACCCCTCCTGGGGTCTCGATCGGCGAGGTCGAGCGCGACGCGTCCCGCACCAGCCTCGCCGCCTCCAGCAGCGGGGTCGCGATGCCGCTCGCCACCGTGAGCGTCTCGTCCCAGCGTGAGTCTTGGACGAGGGACTCGATGGCGATCGCGACGTCATCCACGAAGACGAAGTCGCGGGTGCGCATCGCGTTGCCGGGGATGACGATGGGTTCGCCGGCGAGGGCGCGCGCCGCGAACGCCGAGATCGCGCCGGTCGCACCCTCGGAAGCGAGCTGGCCGGGACCGAAGACCGAGGTCAGTCGCAGAATCGTCGCCGGCGCCGGGTGCAAGCGGCAGGCCACTTCGCCCAGCCGCTTCGACATGGCATATGCATCGGGCGGCGGGTCCTGGGCCGCTCGCACGGAGGACGGATAGATGAGCCCGGCGCCGTGCTCGACGCAGCCTTCCAGCAGGTTCAGAGTGGTCCCCGCATTCTCCCGCACCGCGCGGGCCGGGTCGCGGCGTGCCCTCTCGGGGTCGGGGACGCCGCCGAAGTGAAGGACCGCAGCGCGGCCTTCGATGAGCGCACGGATTGAGGTATCGCCGGCGTCGACGAGCAGCGGACGGACCTCATCGAACGACGACCGTCGCCGGCCGCCGGGTCGGGTGAGGGCTACGACGTCGTGACCCCGCTCGCGGAGCAGGACGGTCACTCGCGAGCCGAGGAAGCCGGTCGCGCCCGTGACGAGCAGCCTCAAGGCGTTTCGAGGTAGTCGCGCAAGCCGTGCCGGTATTCAAATGGACTGGCCACCGTCCAGCCCGCGCCGTCGCTCGCCGGCTGACCGCACGCCATCCGAGCCACGTCGGCCACCGTCACGGTCTCAGCCGCGACGTTCGCGCGGGAGACGCCGGACTCGCGCGGCGACTCCAGCAGGATGCGCACCACGTCGTCCAGGTGCACGACGCCGATCGTCGCGCGCCCGCCGTCGTCGACCGCGAGCTTCTCGCCCGTCGCGGCCAGCCGGCGGAACTTGTCCACCACCGTCAGCGACTCCGGCCGTGGGTGCTCCACGGGACCGTGCCCATACACGATCCCGAGACGTAGGAGCGCTAGGTCGAATCCGTGCCGGCGGGCATACAGCTCGAGGCACAGCTCGGCGTACACCTTGGACAGGTGCGCCAGGTCGCCTTGCCGGCCGTAGGGGCTATCCGCGCCCACCTGCCCCGCGGGGGCTGGACCGTAGACGTGCAGCGAGCTGCCGTAGACGAGCGGCGGCGCGCCGTGCTCGGCCACCGACTCCGCCACGATCCGGGGCCCGACGAGGTTCGTCTCCTCCGTGTAGCGCGGATCCGACTCGGACAGGGGTCGGCTCGCCTGTGCCGCGAGCAGATAGACCCGGTCGTAGCGCTCCTCCAACAGCGCGCCGATCCGATCGGAGTCGCGCACGTCCGCCGTCTCCACTCGTGCTCCGCGCTCCTCGAGGACCCGCAGCTGCTCGCGCTCCGTGGCGTACCAGTTGTCGGCCAGCAGCACGGCGTGCCCCTCGGCCAGCGCTCGATCGGCAAGCGCAGCGCCGATGTAGCCGGCGCCCAGGATGAGGTCGCGCACCTAGATCGTCCAGACGGCCGGGCCGGCAGGCGCGACGTTGCGCGTGTCGACGACCAGCCGGGCTTGGTCCCACAGCGGTTCGTCGAGGAACCGGCGGTGCGGGGTGAGCACTACCACGCAGTCGGCGCTCTCGACGATCTCCGTGCTCCACTCGACGCTGCGGTGGATGGCCTCGTCGAGCTCGAGCTCGTGCACCCAGGGATCGCAGTAGCTCACGTCTCCGCCGCGCATGATGAGCTGGCGCATGACCTCCAGGCTCGGAGACTCACGGGTATCGTGGACGTCTGCCTTGTAGGCCACGCCCAGCAGCAGGATCCGCGAGCCCTTGATCGGGTGGCCGGCGTCGTTGAGCGCGTCGGCGACCTTTTGCACCACGTAGACGGGCATGTGGGCGTTCACTTCGTGCGCGGCGTCGATCAGCTGGGCCGAGTAGCCGTACTCGCGCAGGCGCCAGGCGAGGAAATGCGGCACGACCGGGATGCAATCGCCGCCGAGGCCGGGGCCGGGGTAGTGGGGGAGGAACGCGAACGGCTTGGTACTGGCCGCGTCGATCACCTCCCAGACCGAGATCCCGAGGCGGTCGCACATCAACGCGAGCTCGTTGGCGAGCGCGATGTTGACGGCGCGGAAGGTGTTCTCGTGAAGCTTCGCGGTCTCCGCGACGGCCGGACTCGAGACCGGGACGACGGTGTCGACGATCTGGGCGTAGAGAGCCTCGGTCCGCCGGCGGCATTCCTCCGTGACGCCTGCGACGAGCTTGGGAGTGTTGCGGACCGACCAGTCCCGGTTGCCGGGATCGACCCGCTCGGGCGCGTAGCCGAGGAAGAAGTCGTTGCCGACCTTCCGGCCGCCGTCCTCAAGGATCGGAAGCAGGATCTCCTCGGTCGTGCCCGGATAAGTCGTGGACTGCAGGACCACCAGTTGGCCCGGTCGCAGGTGCTTCGCGATCGCCTCCGCCGCGCCGACCACGTACGAGATGTCCGGCGTGCGCGTCTTGGAGAGCGGTGTCGGTACGCACACCGTGAGAGCGTCGAGATGGGCGATCGCGGCGGCGTCCGCAGTAGCGGTCAGACGCCCGTCCACGCCCGGGTACCGCTCGTCCGGAACGTCGACGAGATACGAGCGCCGCTCGTTGATGGCGCGAACGCGTCCCTCGTCGCGATCGATCCCGGTGACGGAGAAACCGGCCTCTGCAAACAGCATCGCGAGCGGCAGGCCTGCGTAGCCAAGCCCCACGACACCCAGCCGGGTGTCCCGTGTCGCGAGCCGCTCGTAGAACGACTCACCTGCCGTGATGAGCGAAGCCTCGGCTCTCACGGCCGCGCGATGCTGACGATCATGTCGGCCACCTCCGACACCTACGATATAAGGACTCCATGTCCTTCGGCGACTCTATCCGCGGTCTTGTGGAGGACGGGTCGGTGCCGTGGGGGTTCGTCGTCGCGGCTGTGATCGCGCTGCTGATGACCCCAGTTGCCGCGTGGCTCGCGCCGCGCATTGGCGGCGTTGACCACGGCGGCGACCGACCACGCGTCCATACCCGCCCCGTCCCGCGCGTCGGTGGTATCGCCATCGTCGTGGCGATCCTGGTGCCGGCGCTCGCGTTCGTCGGGGTCGACGGCCCCTACACGGGCATCCTGGCCGGAACCGCCCTCGTCGCCCTCGTCGGGCTGTACGACGACATCCGGGGGCTGCGGCCAAGCGCCAAGCTCGCCGCGGTCGCGCTCATAGCGCTGATCCCGGTGCTCGGTTGGGACCTGAAGATCGACCACGTGACGCTCCCGTTCGTCGGGGACCACGACATCGGTTGGGCGGACGTACCGATCACCGTGCTGTGGATCGCCTTACTCGCAAATCTGGTCAACCTGATCGACGGGATGGACGGGCTGGCCGCCGGCATCGTGGCGATCGCGTGCGCCTCGTTCGCGCTGCTCGCTGTCTCCTTCGGGCGCTCTGATGCAGCCGTCTTGGCGGCGATCGTATGCGGGGCGACGCTGGGCTTCCTGCGCCACAACTACCACCCGGCGAGGATCTTCATGGGCGACTCGGGCGCGCTCGCACTCGGGTTCATGCTCGCGACCATCGCGGTGGAAGGGGTGCTCAAGACGGCCGCCACGATTGCCCTCGCCGGGCCGCTACTGGTGATGGCGGTACCCATCCTCGATACCTCGTTCGTCATCCTGAAGCGGCTCAAGTACCGCCGACCGCCGTGGTCGCCCGACCACAACCACTTCTACCACCGCTTCATGCGGATCGGCTTCTCTCAGCGCCGGACGGTCGCGTACCTGCACCTCTGGGCGATCCTGTTGTCGGCGTTCGCCATCCTTGCCCGGTTCGTCCCTCCGCGCCCGCAGGGCGTTTGGGACATCTCGAACGTGCTGCTCGTCTCGGCGGTCGGCGTCGTAACCCTCGCCGCCTCGGTGTGGATGGTCTACACGCTCGAGATCCTCAAGGCGCGCCACCTCAAAGCGCTGGGCCTTGGCCGCTTGGTGCTACGAGACCTGGACGTCTCCGACGGGACGGGTCCGCCCGCGACCGCAGAGGAGCGGCAAGACGCGGCCGAGCGGACGGTCACGGCGGGCTACCGGTAGCGGCCCCTCCGGGCGTGGGTACCGCCAGCCGCAGCAGGTCTGCCGGATCCCTCCTGACCCGGCGTTCGTACGCCCCGGCGGGACGGCGCTCCACGGTGAGCTCGGCCGGGTCGCGCAGCACGCGTAGGCGCCCATCGCGAACCAGGAGCTCGTCGACTCCGCCCAGCGGGCCCTCGAATATCGACCAGACCGGCGTTCCGAGCACAGCGGCCTCGCGGTTCATCGTGCCGCCCGCCGACACGAGGAGATCGGCGAGTGCGACGAGGCTCCGGCCGTCTACCGCGCGCTCGGGCACGACGACGCGATCGAGGCCGAGCACTCTGACAACGTCGCGCTGTTCGACCGTCCGGGCGAGCACGACCACCCAGCAGCCGTGCTCCGCTAGACGCCGAAGCAGCGGAGGCAGCAAGGCATTCTCTGACCCGCCCAGGTAGAGGGCATAGGAGGGTGCCGTGCGCACGACGCACAAGGGCGAGTCGTCGCCCACGCCCAGCTGTTCGCGCAGCGACACATCAGGCTCGAAGTTGGCGAGGTAGTACTCCTCCTTGAGGCCGGGGTAGCGCACGAGCTTGGGCGGTACCGCGCTGTAACGGCGCAGACGCTCCGGTGGGATGGCCTCCGGAACGAGCACCCGGGTGGCGAGGCGGCAGATAACGTGGTGCTGGAGCGTCGCCCACTCGTAGTCGAACATTGTCGTGTTCGGGATGCCGAGCACGCGGCACACCGGCGGCATGTCGACGGATGCGTGGGCGAGCCCGTAGTCGAAGCGCCGGCGGCGTGCGAAGCGCAGTAGCTGCGCGGTTCGGCTCACTGCGGCGCGCGCCTTCCCGGCCTTCGATGCTCCGCCGTAGCGCCCCACCACCTTGTGGGGATGCCCCCACTGCTCCAGCAGCTCGAGCGTATGGGAGAGCGGCCGTGCCGTGATCTCCACCTCGTGTCCGCCGGCCTCGAGTTGCTCCACGAGCGGGCGGAGCACCACGACGTGGGCGACGTTCGTGATGTCCACCCAGACGCGCAAGGTGGCGCAGTCTAAATCCGCCTAGAACAGCGCCGTCTGCTCCGGCTCCGGCGGTGGCCGCCTTGGCGTGGGCATCGTCACCGGGTCCTCGTCGGGTGCCGGGTCGGGTCGCGCGGGCGTGGCGCGGCCGCGCGGGCGCGCCATTGCCGCGATGCGCTCGCGCTCGGCCTTCGGTGCGTACGCGCCGCGGGCGTAGAGGCGCTCGTAGCGGGGCACAAGGTCGGGCCGGTTCGATCGCAGCCAGTCCATGAAGATCTGCTTGACCTCGCCGCGCAGATGGAGCGCGATGCCGCCGACGTTCACGGCGCCCGCCTCCGCGCAGAGCTCGAGGATCTTCTCGACCTGCTTGGGATCGTCGTTGACACCGGGCATGAGCGGCGCGATCAGGACTCCGCAGGGAATACCGGCTCGGTTGATCTCGGCAACGGCCTCGATCCGCTTCCGCGGGTGGGGAGTGTGCGGCTCGGTGGCCCGCCACGCCTTTTCGTCGAGCGTCGGGACCGACAGGTTCGCGGCAAACCCCACCCGCTCGTGGATCTCCTTCATCAGGTCGAGGTCACGCAGGAGGAGCGGCGACTTGGTGAGCACCGAGCAGGGCGTGCCCGAGTCCCTCATCGCCTCCCAGATCCCGGGCATCAGCCGGTAGCGGCTCTCGACCCACTGGTACGGATCGGTGTTGGTCCCGAGCGCGACGTGCTCGCGCTTCCACGACGGCCGCGTCAGCTCCGCCCGCGCCACCTCGGGCGCATTGACCTTGACGACGATCTCGCGCTCGAAGTCGCGGCCGGCGTTGAAGTCGAGGTAGGTATGGGTGGGGCGGGCGAAGCAGTTGTGGCTGAGGACGCCGTTGGCGATGAAGTCGCCGGTGCCGGTGGTGATGTCGTAGAGGCGAAAGGCCCGGCCGATCGGCTCGATGGACTCGACCTTCAGGCGCGCAGGCGATTTCAGCGCCGAGTCCTCGATGTGGCGCCTTCGCGTGATCGCCGGATCGACGGTGTGGAAGAACCGCAGTGCGGCCTGCAGGCCGCCGAGGAGGCTTACGCACCTGAGACCGTTTGCGCGCTTCGGATCCTCGAGGACGAAGCTGAAGCCGAGCACCCGCAGCGAGGAGGCGACCCAGTCGATGATCTCCGGATCGGTATTCGAGATGCGGATGGTCTCGCCGTAGCTGCCCTCGGCGTCGAAAATACCGGCCAGGAATCCCTTGCACCACCCCGGCCGAGGGCTCCGCGGCCATTGGATGACGTCTCGGACGGCAGCAACCCCGTCGCGGGCCCCTGTCACGACCGCGCGCATCGACCGCCCGCCAGGCGAGCGGAACGCAAACTCTCGCGTAAGGACACCCCTCTCCTCATCGAGGTACCGCCTGGCGCGGTCCACGGCCTCGCGATCCGTGAGCGCAAGTCGAAACCGGTCCCTCTCGTGTGGGGCTCCCCCGGGACTGTCGACAGACACCGCTCCCAGATAGCCGTCTCCCCGAACCATGCCGCACATGTAGCCGCGCCGATAGTCGGGCCGGTCCTCGGGCGCCTCCGCGAACGCCCCGGTCCCGAGTAGCCGGTTGTGCTGGGTCAGATGAGCTCGCCGCGGGCAGCGTCCCGTGTCGGCGACGTGCCTCCATCCGCGGTCAGTGAGAAACCGATGATCACCGCTCGCGACCAACTCGGTGCCGTCCTCGAGGGCGACTCGGTAGGCCGGCTTGATCGACGACCAGTGATCGAGCACCTGAGTGACCGAGTAGCGCCTGTGGCTGCCAAGGTGGACCGTCCCATACACCCAGTCGCCCGGACGGACCTCTGCCAGTGGCTTGGTGCACCCATCCGCCATGAGGATCGGGGTGTCACCCGCCTGGCAATAGGAACACGCGTGGCTGCATCCGCGATAGGGATTGATCGTCCACCGAAACGGCATCCGCGAGGCCTTCGGCACGCGGTTCAGCACCGACTTCGCCCGCACCTCGTAGAAGCGCGTGTCCAGCGCCTCGGGCGCCTCGAAGGTGCGGACCGTCGCCGGCTCGCGGTAGCCCGGGAGCGTACGGCTCTCCTCGGATTCGACTGTCAGGTTGTTCCAGCGCATGGTCCAGGCAGTTCCATCCTCACCCCAAGATAAGCAGCGCCCATGCAGCTCGAACACATGTTCGCAAGCGGTTCGGATGGATGCACAATCCCGAGCGGGCGGCGGGTCCTGCGATCATGCCGCGGATGGCGCGGCTCAGCGCGAAGGAGCGTGCTCGGCTTCCCGACAGCGCCTTCGCCTACATCGACTCGCGCGGCCAACGTCGTCTGCCGATCCACGACGCCGCGCATGTAAGAAACGCCCTCGCGCGGTTCGGCCAGGTGGCGTTCGAAGACGACGCCGCGCGGGATCGGGCGCGCAGCAGGCTGCTGAGGGCGGCGAAGAAGCACGGGATCATGCCGATCGGCTTCATCAGCGCACAGCTGCAACCGCAGCGGAAGCTGCCGAAAGGACATGTCACGTTCCTGCTGGCGGATATAGAGCGCTCGACGGAGCTGCTCGCGCGCCTTGGTGATCAATACGCTCCTCTGCTCGCCGATGTCCGCCGTCTCGTGCGGGCCGAGGTGCGCTCCGCGGGCGGTCGGGAGGTGTCCGCCCGCGGGGACGACCTCTTCGCCGTGTTCGTACAAGCGCGGGCGGCGCTCGACGGCGCGTTGGCGATCCAGCGGGCGATGCGCGCCGGCGACTGGCCCGGCGGGAACGACGTGCGGCTGCGAATCGGCCTGCACCGCGGGCGTCCCGCGCTCACCGATACCGGCTACGTCGGGCTCTCGGTCCACGCGGCCGCGCGGATCTGTTTCTCGGCACACGGTGGGCAGATAGTGATGTCCGCCGCAGTGCGCGCGGCGGTCGTCGACTCGCTCGCGGATGGAGTCAGCCTGAGGACCCTTGGCGCCTGGCGTTTCCAGGGCCTGCCCGAACCCGTGGAGATCTTCCAGGTCGAAGCGGCTGACCTGATCTCGGACTTCCCGCCGCTCCGATCGGCCGCCCCGGCGGGGTAGTCATCCGCGTACTGCCCCCGGCACACGAATCACTCGCATGGGATCGCCGCCCTGATCGTCGTGCCCTGCCCGGGCCGCGAGTCGACCTCCAGCCGGCCGCCGACCGCCGAGACGCGGTCGAGCAGGCCACGCAGGCCCGAGCCGGTTGTGGGGTCGGCGCCGCCGACGCCGTCGTCCGACACCTCGACCAGGACCTGCCCGTTGTGACGTCTCACGTTGACACTCGCGTGGGTCGCCTGGGCGTACTTGGCGACGTTGGTGAGCGCTTCGGCGACGACGAAGTAGGCGGCCGACTCGACGCGATCCGGCAGGCGCTCGGCAGGCGTCTCCTCGAGTTTGACCGGCAGCGGAGCGCGGCGGGCCAGCCCGTCGAGAGCCGCATCGAGACCGCGATCCGAGAGCACCGAGGGATGGATGCCTCGAGCGAGCTCGCGCAGCTCGTCGAGCGCCTGGTCGAGCTCACCGCGGGCGGAATCGAGCTCCCGCACGGCGTCGGGATCGGTCTCGATTCTCGAACGGAAAATCCGGAGGCTCAGGGCGAGCGATACGAGACGCTGCTGCGCGCCGTCGTGAAGGTCCCGTTCGAGGCGCCGGCGAGCCGCGTAGCCGGACTCAACGATCCGTGCTCGCGACGTGCTCAGCTCCTCGACCTTCGCGCGCAGCTCCGCATCGAGGCGCTCGTTCTCGAGAGCCAGCGCGGCGGCGGCGCCGGCGGCCCGGACCTGCTCCGGGTCGTCCAGCAAGGCGGGGTCGTGGACGATCGCGGCGATCCGCCGCCCATCGCGCTCGACCTCGGTGACGGCCCGACCCGCGCCGGGTGGCGGCAATTCCACCGGCCGTCCGTCGGCGTCGACGTGCTGCTCCGAGTCCGGGAGCCAGTAGGCGAGCTCCACCGAGGGATCGCCGAGCGCCCGGCCCAGCTCTTCGCGCAGCTCGCCGGCCCTGGGGGCGTGCCCGATGCGGCTGATCAGTGTTCCCAGGCCTCGGCCGCGAATCCACCGGCCGCGCACGAGGCCGGCGAGAAAGAAGTAGGGAACGAGCCCGAAGGCGATCGCGCATGCGTAGAAGAGGACCATGGTGACGTTGTCGCCGAACGGCTCGAAGAGCCCCGCCGCCAGAAGCGCGGAAAGGGCGACCATCAGCGCTCCGCCGGCCAGGAACACCGGCGTGACGGCGCGGCGAAGCGGCGCGCTCGCAACGCGCCAGCGCTGGACCAGTCGCGCGAGCACCGTGAGCATCAGCGCTATCCCGACCACGCCCAGCCCGTCGAGGTACGTGTCGGTGAACCCGGCGTTGGCATCGACCAGCAAGAGGTTTTCGGGACAGCCCGTGCACCCCACGTCGGCCGGGTCGGTGAAGAACATGAAGGGAAGCCACAGGACGGTGGTGGCCGCATATGCGATTCCGACCACCACTCGGTCGAGCGCCGTCTCCAGTCGGCCGGAGGGGAAGGCGAGCAGGAGGTGGATCGCGGTGGCGGCGAACAGGTTGCTGAAGGATTGGCCGAGCGTGAACAAGACCGCCGAAGCGGTATTGCCGGCGACCACGAAGTACCAGGCGAAGGCCGTCGCGACCATCAGCGCCCCGACCCGGTTGTCCGGACGCCGGTACCAGGCGAAGAGCCCAACCGCGGTGAAACCGGCGCCGATCACCAAGTCGAGCACGATCCAGAGGGCACGATCCGAAAGGAAGTCGGCGGTGGCGAGCAGCGGCACCAGGCCGAGGCCGATGGCCGCGGATGCGGCGGCGAGCGCCCAGAGGAGCTGAGGGCTCAGCGCGAGGCCACCAGCGTTCGGATACCGGGCGGGAGCAACTCCCGCCCGGGGCTTCCTCATCGCAAGCGCTCCTCGATGGCATCACGCGAGAGCTCGGACTTCGGCACGAACCCGCGTGCACCACACTCGGCTACGCACGGCTCGAGCCCGGCGCCGTCGCGGCTCGAGGTCAGCACAACCGCCGGCGGATCCGGAAGGGTCGCCAGCCAGGCTGTGAGCTCGAAGCCGTTGGCGTCGGGGAGATGCACGTCGACGACTGCGAGCTCAGGCTCCAGCGCCCGGGCGGCCTCGAGCGCCGACGCGCAGTCGGCGGCCCCCCCGACCACACGGTAGCCCTCGAACTCCAGCAGCCGGCGGGCATGGGCCCGGAAGCCGGCGTGATCGTCGACGATGAGCACACTCGCCCCCACGGACCGAATTGTCGCTCGCCGCGCTTTCCGCGGCCGTACGGCTAGCACCACCCCGACCGGTAGCGATCCGAACCCCGAGACGCCGGCTGGCCGCATTTCCGATGGGCCTCTCCGCGGCGATCCTTCGGCAATGCTGTTCCGCAAGCACATCGAGGAGTTGGAGATAACGGCGACGGAGGTGCGCAGTCACCTGCTCAGGCTCCAGGCGGAGCGTGCACTCGCACTGGACACCGGTGTTGCCCAGGCCGCGCTCTACATGTCCGACATCGACGAGGAAATCGAGCTCTCGCGGGAGCTTTACGTGGCTTGTGCCGTCACCGAAATCGCCACGCTGCGAGCGGAGATCTCTGGTCCTCAGACCGGCTGAGCATGAACGTCCGACCCGAGGTCGATGAGCTCGCCTTCAAGACACGGGCGGAGTTCGGCCGCCAGATCTACAACCTGCTCGCGAGGGGCTATCCGAGGGTCGCCGGCCTGACTTCGACCGACTTTCTGGCCCACGTCTACCCGCTGCTGACGCGGGTCACCGAGCTCGGGACCTCGGCGGGCTCGGAGGCCGAGGCAATTCCGTTCGTCATCGTCGTCAAGAGCGACCTCGCACCCGCCGCCGAGACGATCCGGCTGGTGGAGCGCCGCGGCCGGGCCGGCATCACCGTTCTGGATGCGGACGACCTCGGCGGATTCGAGCCAATCGACGGGGTGACTCTGCCCGACGGCCTTGCCTACCTGATAGTCGACATCAAAACGGGTGCCGACACCCGGAACGTGACCCCCGATGCCGCGCTGGAGACGATCAAACGACGGCGGCGGTCGCCGCTCACCGTCGATGAGGGCGTCGCGCTGCTAACCCACCACCCCGAGGCTGTGGCGAGCAACGCCGGGTTCTCGCTGCTCGGGTCCCGCTGCGGCGACCGAAGAGTGACCGCGATGTGGATCAGCGAGGACAGTCCAAAGCTCGGCTGGTGTTGGGCCGGCAACCCGCACACTTGGCTGGGCTCGGCCTCCTGTGCGGGCAGGCTCGGACCTCGTTGAGCCCGGGGGCTCGGCCACCGACGAAGTCGAGCAGCGCGCTGTTGACCTTATGACGAGCCCTCCCCAAACGCCGTCACCACCACCCGCCGCGGCCCGCCGTGGTTGCGGTGCTCGCAGAGGTAGATGCCCTGCCAGGTGCCGAGAGCGAGCCGGCCGTCCGCCACGGGGAGCACCAGCGAGCTGCCGGTGAGGGACGACTTGAGGTGGGCCGGCATGTCGTCGGGCCCCTCCAACCTGTGGTCGAAGTAATCGGCGCCGTCGGGTACCGCGCGGTCGAACCAGGCCGCGAAGTCGCGCCGGACGTCGGGGCTGGCGTTCTCGTTCAGCATGAGCGACGCCGACGTGTGCTGCATGAAGACGGTGGCGATTCCGACCCGGAGCTCGCGCAGCTCCGGCATGCCTCGTTCGATCTCGTCGGTTACGAGGTGGAAGCCCCGCGGACGCGAGCCGAGGACGATCCGGCGCTGAACCCACACGCGCCTGATTCTGGCGCGAAGCGGGCGGCCACCCTACAGTGGCCCCGGAACCGATGCCCCACAGGAGCAGCAGCGATTCGCCTCTCCGCGAGCGGCTCCGCTCCCGGAGCGCGAGGTGGAACGGCGTGGAGGCGCTCGGCACGAGCGCCGCCATGGCGCGCATCGCCGCCTTCGCCTGGGCGGCCGGGGCGCTTTTCGCGCTGGTATCGGCGGTGCTCCCCGACGCGAGCGTGAACGACGAGGCGCTGCTCGTGGTCGTGGCGGGAGTGGCGGCCGGCGTCGCCATGGCCCTGTTCGTCGTCTTCGACCGGATGCCGCCCTGGGGCTTCCAGGTGATGGTCGCCGGCGGGACCGTGGCGGCGAGCGTCGCCGCGTACGCATGGGGCAGCGCCTCGGCCTACGAGCCGCTGCCTTACATGTGGATCACGCTCTTCGCCTTCTACTTCTTCTCCCTCCCGGCGGCCCTCGTCCACATGGGGCTGATCGGGGCCGGCTATGCGGTCGCGCTGGCCGCCGAGTCGCCGCCGGGCGATCCGCTCGACGGCTGGCTCGCCACCCTCGGCACGCTGCTCCTGAGCGGGATGTTCGTGCTGTTGGTGCGCGGCCGGATCCTCGCTCTGGTGGCGAGCCTCGGCGACGCCGCGCACCGCGACGCCCTCACCGAGCTCCTCAACAGGCGCGGATTCGACGAGATCTTCGACATCGAGCTCGAGCGAGCCCGCCGAAGCGACACGCCGCTCAGCCTCCTGCTGGGCGACCTCGACCACTTCAAGCGCCTGAACGACGATCACGGCCATGCCGCGGGCGACGTCGAGCTGCGGCGGGTTGCGCGCACCCTGCGCGTGGCGAAGCGGCGCTTCGACATCGCGGCGCGGGTCGGCGGCGAGGAGTTCGCACTGCTCGCGCCGGACTGCGACGAGCACGGCGCCTACACGCTCGCCGAGCGAATGCGCGCCGAGGTGGACCTCGGGTCAGCGCACGGGGAGCGGACGCTGACGATCAGCTTCGGCATTGCCACCTTCCCGCACCACGGTGAGTCGGCGGACGAGCTCCTGCACGCGGCGGACCGGGCGCTCTACCGGGCCAAGGGGCTCGGCCGCAACCGCTCGGTCGTCTCGGACGCCGACACGACTAGGGAGCGAACTCGGGCGCGAACCCAGTAAGGCGAGGCCACTGCACCTTCTGCCGCAGCGCCGCCCGGCTCTGCGGATGTGTGGCAAGCCGGAACTCCGCCTTCAGCGAGGCCGACTGGCAGTAGATGGCCATCCGCACGCGTCGGTGCGAGCGCAGGAAGGAGAAGAACTGGCGCACGAAGCCCGGCTCGTCGCGCCCCCACACGCCCCACTCTGCGAACACGAACGGCTTGCTGCGCCAGGCGCGGCCGCGGTAGAGGGCATTCATCGCCGACGACCGCTTGTAGGGCGAGTACCACGTGGTGCCGACCCAGTCCACGTAGGCCCCGCCGGGCCAGAAGTGGCTCGGATGGTTCTTTGCGATCTCCGGGTTCCCGAACGAGAGCGGCACCCACAGCAGAGCCACCCGCGGCGCCGGCAGCTCGGCGGCGGTGGTTTGGACCGGCGGCATCTCCAGCCGACGCAGCTTGTCGTTGATGGCGGCCACCTCGCCGCCGCGTACGACGAGCGCCAGGCGTCGCCACGCTCGCTTGAACTCCCCGACGCTGTAGGCCGGTCCGCGCGGGCGCCCGGAGAGATCGTACGCCGAGTACGGATTGTTGCCGTTGTTCATCTCCGACAGCGGCCGCAGGTAGGTCACCTGGCCATGCTCGGCGAGCAGCCGGCAGAGTGCGACGAGGAATCCGTCGCCCGCCCCACGGGCGATCTGTGCAGGGGTCAGCCGGGTCTCCTCGGGTGAGACGGACAGGAGCGTGCGCGCCTGCATGCGAGTCGAATCGGCCAGCCTGTACGACAGCCAGTGCAGGGCGGAGCTGGTGGCCCGCCAGGAGATGAAGTAGTTGAAGACGGCGGGGTGCTTGCCCGACTGACGAGCGAAGTCCGCGATGTGGCCGGCCGTGTAGCCGCCCTGCCCGCCCCAGAAAACATCGTCGGCCGGGGGCAGGTAGGGCGCGCCCTGGGAGACGGGTGGGAGAGCCAGGGCGCAGCACAGCGCTGCGAGGGCCAGGGAGCGCACCTGCCGATTATCCCCCGGATTCGACAAGGCGCGACCGGGGTAATGAGGGGTCGCCACCAACGGGGGAGGGCCTCATGCGATCACCACGTCATCCACGGCTCGCGTCCATCGCGACGGCGGCTCTCGCCGCCCTGGTGCTGTCCGCCGCTCCGGCGGCCGCGCAGGACCGGACGCCGCCGCCGTGGCTGAACGTGGAGGACGGCGTGACCCAGCCGGTCTTCTCTTTCGCGAACGCGATCGAGCAGACCGTGTTCGTCGAGTCCCAGGTTGACAGCGACGGTGACGGAAAGCGCGACCGGGTTCGCATCCGCATCAGCCGCCCGGGCGAGACCGACACGCAGGGCTACAAGGTACCGGTCGTCTTCGAGCACAGCCCCTACCGCGGCGACCTCGGGAGCCTGCCGAACCACAACGTAGACCTCGACGCACTGCCGCAGGAGTCGCTTGGCAAGGCGAAGGTCGCCAGGGCGGGACGCGCGAGGCGCACCGCGGCCCGCGCCGCGCGTGCCCGGCTCCGTCTGCGCGCCGATCTCCCGACGCAGCTCGACAACTACTACGTGCCGCGTGGCTACGCGGTCGTGCTCGGGGAGAGCCTCGGCACCTTCAACTCCGACGGCTGCCCTGACGTGGGTGGCCGGGTGGAGACGCTCGGGGCCAAGGCGGTGATCGACTGGCTGAACGGCCGCGCGCGCGGCTGGGACGCCGCGACCGGCAAGCCCGTGACTGCGGACTGGACCACCGGGGCCGTGGGCATGGTCGGCACCTCCTACAACGGGACGCTGCCCAACCAGGTGGCGACGACCGGAGTGGACGGGCTGGAGACGATCATTCCCGTCTCCGCGATCTCCAGCTGGTACGACTACTATCGGGCCAACGGCCTGGTGGTCGCGCCGCACTCGGAGGTCCAGGGCGCGGGAGACAACGAGTTTCTCGGCGAGGACATGGACGTTCTCGCCGCCTTTATCGGGGGTCCGCGAATGTCCGACCCGACCCGATGCGCCTGGGTGCTCCCCTTCCTGGAGCAGGCGCAGGATCGGGTGACGGGCGACTACAGTCCGTTCTGGCAGGCGCGCGACTACCTCCGCAGAGTCCGGGGCATCGAGGCGAGCGTTTTCGTCGTGCACGGTCTCAACGACTGGAACGTCAAGACGAAGGCTTTCGCCGAATGGTGGTATCGCCTGGCCGACAGGAACGTGCCTCGCAAGATCTGGCTGCACAACGGCGGCCACGGCGGGGAGAGCCAGACGGCTGACCCGGCCGACTTCGCCGCCTACAAGCGGACCGAGAACCGCTGGTTCGACCTCTGGCTGTTCGGCGTCCCGAACGGGATCATGTCCGAGCCGCGGGCGAGCATCGAGCGCGAGGACGGCACGTACCACCACGAGGCCGACTGGCCGGCTCCCGGCAGCCGGCTGGCCAGGCTGTACCTGTCGGCCCGCAGCTCGACCGCGCCCGGAGAGCTGTCGACGAGGCCGCAGCACCGCAGCTGGGACCAGAGCTTCCAGGACCGCGGTCGCGAGCTCGACACGGACGACGTCCTGATTCAGAGCCCGGACTCGGCCAACCCGAACCGGCTCGTCTACCGCTCGCCGGAGCTCCGCCGCGACGTGCGCATCAGCGGCACGCCGTGGGTGACGCTCGAGATGTCGGTCGACAACCGAAACGACGCCAACCTCACCGCTGTGCTCGTGGACTACGGTCCGGCCGCTCCGGTGATGGTCACCCGCGGCTGGCTCGACCCGCAGAACCGTATGAGCATCTCCCGAAGCAGACCGATCAAGCAGGGTCGCGAGTACCGGTTCCGCTGGGACCTGCAGCCCGACGACTACGTCTTCCAAGCGGGCCACCGGATCGGGCTGGTGGTGGTCTCGACCGACCACGACTACACGATCCGGCCGCTGCCGGGGACGCAGCTGACGCTAGATCCCGACGGGAGCGAGGTTAGCCTGCCGGTCGTCGGCGGCCTATAGATCAGGGTGAAGAAGGGATTCTCGCGCGGAGAGCCAACGGGGACTATATAGTTCACGCAAGGTAGCGGTAGGCTCCGGTGAGGATGATGGGGAGCCATGTCGTCGGGTAAATCGCGCCTCGCGGCGTGGTTCAGAGCGCCAGAGGAACCACCGGGAATGGTGTTACTCACTGAGAGGGCGCGGACTAGGGCGTGGCGCAGGTCGCATCGTTGGAGCATCGGCACGTTCTTCGGCTTGCTTT
>DATDLN010000095.1:0-44782 GCA_036519295.1 Thermoleophilaceae bacterium | reverse complement strand
AGGCGGCCGGCCGCAAGCTCCTCGCGAACGCTGTCGTCGAGGGCCGCCGCGTGGAGCGTCGCCTGCAGGCGCGGCTCGAGCGCGCCGCTGCGGCCGGCCTCCCCGCCGATCACCGCGGCGGCCTGCGCGAGGCGCGAGGCCGCCTCCCGCTCCCGCTCGGTCGCGCCGCGGAGCTCGGCTCGGTCGCCGCCCGCCAGCAGGCGCTCCTGCGCAACGCGTAGGGCCTCGCCGGCCTCGAGCAGCTCGCGGACGTCGTCGCGCCGCGTGCGGACCGCCTGGTTCAGCGCCCAGGCGCCGACGGTCGGCTTGCGCAGCTCCTTCACGGTGGCGGCGTCGGTGCGCCGGTCCGCCTGGCGGAGGGAGCGAGCGAGCTCGTCGCGCGCCTTCACGAACTCGTCCAGGGGCAGCGCGTAGAGTCGATCGATCTCCACCTCGATGTCGTCAGGATCCGGCATGGAGGGAATGGTGCCGATATGGAGGCCGCAACGCTCACCCCGCCGGTCGACGTAGCACGAGACCACGTGCGCGGCCCGACGGACGCCGCGGTGACCCTGGTCGAGTACGGCGACTTCCAGTGCCCGTACTGCGGGGACGCATATCCCGTGGTGCTGGACGTGCTCGCGCGGTTTGGCGACAGGCTCCGCTTCGTGTTCCGCCATCTGCCGGTGCCGGAGCTGCACCCCCGCGCGCCGGCCGCGGCAGAGGCCGCCGAGGCCGCCGCCGCCCAGGGACGGTTCTGGGAGATGCACGATCGCCTCTTCACGCACCGGCTCGAGCTGGGTGATGCGGATCTGCGCCGCCACGCCGAGGCGATCGGGCTCGACGTCCAACGCTTCGACCGAGAGCTCCGTGAGGGCGTCCACGCCCCGCGCGTCGAGGAGGACGCGAGGAGCGGCGCGCGAAGCGGGGTCCCGAGCACGCCGAGGTTCTTCGTCAACGGGGTGATCCACCTCGGCTCTCCGACGAGGGCCGAGCTGGGAGAGGCGATCGCCTCCGAGCTGCCCTCCAAGATCGTCGACGAGCCCAGCGGGTAGCTACGGTTCCCAGCATGTCCGATCTGACCCGCAGCCCCGGTGGACCTCCGTCCCGCCGCTCCCGCGAGCAGCGCGCCTACCGGCTGGTGCTGGCCGGAGGGGCGGCCGCCGCCGTGGCGGTCGTGACCTTCGTGCTCGCCGCGGTCGGCGTCATGGGCTTCACGATTCCCGTGCTGGCCGTGATCGTCGCCGTGGTGTGCGGGCTGCTGTTCCGCCGCACGGTCTCCGGCTGACGCCCTTCACCCCATGCCGAGCGAGATCACGCCGCGCGCCACCAGCCCCTGTGTGAACGCCGGCGCCGCGAGCACCTTCACCCCGTAGGCATCGCGCAGGAACCACTCGAGGAAGACGGGGGCGCTGCCGCGCACGGCGCCGGCCTTGTTCAGTGTGACGAGGTCGTACACGACGATGCGCTCGCGGAGCGGCGCCTCGGCAGCGAAGCGCTCGGCGAGCGCCTCGTCCAGTGGGCCGAGCACGATCACCGGCCGCTCGGCGCTCAGCCTCTCCCAGGCAAGCAGGCCGGCGCGCAGCTCAACCGTCGCCCGCTCGCGCCGCCAGGCGACCTCGAGTGCTGTGGGCGCCGACGAGACAAGCTCGACCTCGTCCAGCTCGTCTCGGCAGTGACGCGCGAAGGCGTCCAGCACCTCTCCCTGGGTGGTGCTTCGGCTGGCCCACTCGATCGCGCGCCCGCGCACGGCCTCCGCCACGGCTTCGGCGGCGGTGGCGCGCTCGCCCGAACGCAGTCGGGCCGCGCCGCCCTCGAGCTCGAGCAGATCGGGGTCGAGTTCCCGTACCTCGCCGACCGGCAGCGCCCCGATGCGCGGGTCGCAGAGCGCCTCGAGGACGGGGAGCCAGGCGGCGTTCACGCGCGCTCCTCCAAGAGCTCGCCGAGCAGGCCTGGGGCGAGCGCTTCGAGCGACACGTGCGTCCCCCGGGCGGCGCGCGCGATCGTGACGGCGTGCCCGCGCGCGGCCTCGGGCGAGCCGGGCGCGGCCACATCCGCAACCACGCAGCGAATGCGCGCGCGCGGGAGCTCGCGGGCCTGTGCCAGCGTGTCCGCCAGCGCGTCGCCACCCGGCCGAAGCGGTACGGTGGGCGCGCCGTCGGTGATCGCGACTATGAGCGGCAGCGCGTTCGGATGGCGGCGACGCTCCTGCCACAGCAGCCGGCGCGCGCGGCGCAGCGCATCCGGCAGCGGTGTGCGGCCGCTGAGCGGGATCTGCTCGAGCCTGCGGCGGGCGAGCGCGACGCTGCGCGTCAGCGGGAGCGCGACGGTCGCCTCGGGCACGCCTCCCCGGAAGGCCACGAGCGCGACCCGGTCGCCGCGGTGGGTGCCGTCCTCGAGCAGGGCGAGCGCGAGGCCCTTGACTCGCTCGAGCATCGCCTCGGCCGCGAGGGAGTAGCTGTTGTCGACCACGAACACCGCGGCCAGCGCGGCGCGGTGCTGGCGGATCTTGCGCCGCAGGTCCCCGGGTCCGACCAGGATCGGCAGCCGCTGTCCCCGTGCGGCGGCGGCGCGCACGGTCGCATCGAGGGCGATTTCCTCGCCGGCCCGGCGAGCCAGTCGGTGACGGGCGTAGCGGCCCGCGCGGCGGCTGACCAGCGAGGGCCCGCGCCGTCCCAGGCGGGCCCGCTCCAGTGCGTCGCGGCGCCGGCGCTCGGCGAAGACCGCTCGCGGGTCGACCTCGACGTCGGCCACCGCCGGCGGTTTCCTCAGCGTCGCGCCGGAGAGGGCGGCGCCGCCGCCGTCCGCTCCGTGGCCGGCGCGGCTTTTCCCGCAGCCACCTCCTCCTCGAGCGCCTGGCTGAGCGCTCGCTCCACCGCGGCGGGTTGGAGCGTCGGCTCCGGAGAGAACGGGTCGCCCACGAGCCGGTGGCCGAGCGCCAGCTCGGCCGCGCGACGCACGTCCTCGACCGCCACGACGGGGCGTCCGTCGAGGGCCGCCAGGCCCTTCGCGCACTCGAGCACGGCGATGTCTGCTCGGTGGCTGCTCACGCCGAGGCGGGTCACGAGCGAGCCGATGGCCGTGTAGAAGTGCTCCGGCACGCGCATACGCTCAAGCAGATCCCCGGCCCGCTCGAGGCGTCCGCGCAGCTCGCTCTGGGGCTCGGCCCACGCGGCGGCGAACGCGCCCGGGTCGCGGCCGAAAGCCTCGCGCCGCCGCATCACCTCGGCACGCGCCGTCGGCTCGCGCAGCGCCGGCACGTCGACGTGCAGCCCGATTCGGTCGGCGATCTGCGGGCGCAGCTCGCCCTCCTCGGGATTCATCGTCCCCACCAGAAGGAAGCGCGCGGGGTGGGCGGCCGAAACCCCTTCGCGCTCGACGATGTTCACGCCGAGCGCGGCGGCATCGAGCAGGATGTCGGCGAGGTGGTCGTCGAGCAGGTTGATCTCGTCCACGTACAGGATGCCCCGGTTGGCTTCCGCCAGCAGCCCCGGCTCGAGTGCCTTCTCGCCCTCGGTGAGAGCACGGGCGATGTCGATCGACCCCGCCACTCGCTCCTCCGTTGCGTTGAGCGGCAGGTCGACGATGGGCCGCCGCCGGCGGTGCGCCGGCAGGCGCTCGCCGGATATCGACCGGGAGCGGCAGTCCGCACAGGCGGGCCGCGCCGGGTCGCAGCCGAACGGACAACCGGCCACCACCTCGATCTCGGGCAGCAGCTCGGCCACGCCCCTTACGGCGGTCGACTTGCCCGTGCCGCTCGGGCCCCGCACGAGCACCCCGCCGACCGCGTGGTTCACCGCGTTCAGCAGGAGCGCCTGCGTGAGGCGCTCCTGCCCGACTATCGCCGCAAACGGGAACGGCGCCGCGCTCAGGTGACCACCAGCCGCTCGCCGAAGGTGGGCTCCGCCTGAACGATCGGCGGGAACTGCCATGTGCCGATCAGCGGCACCGCGGTGTCGCGGTTCACCTTCACGTCGAGCACCGCCGGCCGGCCCGAGGCCAGCGCCGCCTCGAAGGCCCCGGCGATGTCGCCGGGTTGGTCGATCGAGTAGGCCGCGGCACCCATCGCCTCCGCCATCTTGGCGAAGTCCGGGTTCCAGAGCTCACCGGTGGACTGCTTGCGGAAGCTGGTGCCGATCTCGCGCTCGTCCATATAGAAGCGCTGGAGGTCTCGGATGACGCCGATCGTGTAGTTGTTGAGGATGACCCACACGCAGGGCAGGTCGTACTCGACCGCGGTGGCCACCGCGTGCGGGAACATCCCGAAGCTGCCGTCACTGGTGACGCAGACCGCGGGACGCTCGGGTCGTGCGAGCTTGAGCCCGAGCACGCCGCAGGTGCCGAAACCCATCCCCGCGAAGCCGCCCGGAGTGAACACCGTGCGCGGCTCGTAGACGTCCCAGTACTGCTCGACCCAGGTCTGATGGTTGCCGGTGTCGGTGATCATCATCGTGTCGTCCGGCGCGATCCGGCGCATGTCCCCGATCAGCCGGCGCGGCTCGATCGGAACCTCGTCCGACTCCATGTGCGGGCGGATGAAGTTCTCCCACTCGCTCTTGTAGCCCTCGACCTGCTCCTGCCAAGGGGAGCGCTCCCGCTTTGGGCCCTGGCGCTCGGCAAGCTCGAGCAGCTGCCGCAGCACCTCGCGGGCGTCGCCCACGATTCCCAGCTCGGTCGGGTAGTTGCGGCCGATCTCCGCGGGATCGAGGTCGACGTGGATGAGCTTCGTCGGCGGGATGTTGTAGGTGTAGCCCGGCACCCAAGAGGAGCAGTGGATGTCCGAGAAACGCGCGCCGAGCGCGAGGATCACGTCGGCGTTCCGCGCCGCCTCGGTGGCGGGGTACTCGCCCCAGCAGCCCGCGATTCCGAGATGGAGCGGGTGACGAGCCGAGAGCACGCCCTTGCCCATGAAGGTCGTGTAGACGGGCACGTTCACGTGCTCGGCGAATGCGGCCAGGTCTGCGCTCGCCTCCGAGATGAGCACCCCGCCGCCGGCCAGGATCAGCGGGCGCTTGGCGGCCAGCAGCAGCTGTAGGGCCCGTGCGACGGCCTCGGGCGAGCCGGGCGTGCGCCAATTCAAGTGGCGCGAGCGCTCCTCGGGCTCGGGGCTGTCGACCTCCCCGGTGCGGATCCACAGGTCGTAGGGCACGTCGACGTGGACGGGCCCGGGGCGTCCCTCGCGGGCGAGCTTGAACGCCTTGGGCAGGATCTTCGCCAGGTCGTCGACTGAGTGGGCCTGGAAACTGCGCTTCGAGATGGGACGCGCGATGCCCGGGTAGTCCGCGGCGTAGTGGCGGTATTCCTCCTGCAGAGCGCCGCTGTCGAACTGGTTCGTCGCCACCTGGCCGGTCAGCGCGATGAAGGCCGAGGAGTCGAAGAACGCGTTGCCCATCGCCACGGTCAGCAGCATCGGCCCCGGACCGGTTGAGGTGTAGACGGGGATTGGAACGCCGGTGGCCCGGAAGTACGCGTCGGCCATGTATCCCGCGGCAGACTCGATTCGCGGCCAGACGAGCTTGATGTCGTCCTGACGGTGGTAGACGCCGTCGAGGAGCCCAACCGCCCCGTGTCCGGCGTAGCCGAAGATGTAGGGCGTCTCCTCCTTGATGAGATAGTCGACGACCAGGTCGCAGCCGCGCATCTCCGCCATGCTTGTCTCCTCTCTCCTCGGGCGTCCCCTGCGGACGCTGCGTCAGATCGTAACCCTCTCGAGCGGGGTCAGCTCTGGGCTCCGGCGGCTGTGTCGTTCACGCTTGGCAGGAGCTAGCCGGGCTCTATCAGCAGCAGGTCGCCGAACTCGTGGCGCAGATAGCCGGCTCCGGCGGCCGCTCGGTAGGCGCGCTCGAGCAGCTCCCGGCCGGCGATCGCCTCCAGCATCTGCAGGTGGGAGGAGTCGCGGTCGTGGAAGCCGGTCACGATCCCGTCGATCGCGCGCACTCCGCGCTCGGCGCCGATCACGAGCTCGGTCCAGCCGGCGCCCCCGCTCACGCGCCCGTCCTCGCCGGCGGCCGACTCCACCGCGCGGACCACGGTCGTCCCGACGGCGATCACGCGTCCGCCCACCCTGTGGGCGAGGTTCACCCGCTCCGCGGTCCAGGCCGGGACCCGATAGCGCTCGGGGTAGGGCGCCTCCTCGCTCTCGAGCGACGACACTCCGGTGTGGAGCACCACCGGCGCCACGTCGATCCCACGCGCGACGAGCCTCGCGATCAGCTCGGGCGTGAAGGGGCGGCCGGCGCTCGGCATCTCCGCGCTCCCTGGCTCGGTGGCGTACACGGTCTGGTGGAGCGCGAGCGGCCACTCCCCCTCCAGATGTGGGTACCGGATCGGCCGGCCGTGGTGCTCCAGGTAGTCGAACAGGGGCTCCGGGAGCGACAGCGCCGCGATCCAGAGGCGCGTCCCCAGATACGGGGCGGCGAGCTCGGCTCGTCCGCCCGCCGGCAGCGAGAGCCGCTCCCCGGCGCGTCCGTCGCGCGCTCCGGTCTCGGGGCGGCGGAGCTCGACCACCCAGCGGCCACGGAGCTCGTGGGGGACGGGCGTCGAGAGGTTTAGCGTCAGCGCCTCTCCGTCGTCCCGGCGGGCGGGCAGGGCGGCGGGAAGCGTTCGCGACGTGTTGACGACCAGCAAGTCGCCGGGGATGAGCAGCTCCGGGAGAGCGGCGAAGGCCGCGTGGAGGAGCCGGGAGGACGACGCCACCATCAGGCGGACGCCGTCCCGGGAAAGCCCGCGCGCCTCCGGCGGCCGGCTTGCCTCGGCCGGCTCGGGGACGGCCGCGGGGAGCACGCTCACGCCTCGACCGGTATCAGCCCGCGCGCCAGGTAGCGACCGCTCGGCAGCTCGCCCTCGATCAGCGCGAGCAGCCCCGGAACGCTCTCCTCGGGTGGCGGCCGGTCCGAGATGTCCTCGCCCGGAAAGGCCTCCTGGTGCATACGGGTTCGCATGTCGCCGGGATCGACCGCGTAGACGCGAAGCTCCGGATGCTCCGCGGCAAGCACCGCGCTGAGCCGCTCGAGCGCCGCCTTCGACGAGCCGTAGCCGCCCCAGCCCTCGTAGCTCTCGACGGCGGCGTCGGAGGTCACGTTGACGATGCGGCCGCCGTCGCCGAGCAGCGGTAGCGCCCGCTGGATCAGGCTGAGCGGCGCGAAGACGTTGATGCGGTAGACGTCCTCGATGGCGGCGAGGGGGTAGTCGCCCAGGCGTGGCTGTGGGCTCGGCCCGAGCAGGCTGGCGTTGTTGACAAGGAGATCGAGTCGGCGGCCGGCGCCGGCAACGAGCGCGGTCCGGTGCCAGTCGTCCGCGACGTCGCCCACGAGCGCCTGGACGTCGGTGAGCGCGGCGAGCTCGGCGCGGGCGGCCGCGAGCGCGTCGGGGTCGCGGGCGTCGATCACCAGGCGCCACCCTCGTTCCGCGAGGGCACGGGCAAGGGCAAGCCCAAGTCCGCGTGAGGCGCCGGTGACTATGGCGGTCGGCATCGCCCCGAACGTACGTCCCGGGTGCGCGGGCGCCCATTGGAAATTGGGCCTAGGTCCTGCGAACTACTCCACCCAGTGCTCGCGCACTGCGTGGAGCGCCACCTGCGTGCGGTCGTTCAGGCCCAGCTTGCCGAGGATGCTGCTGACGTGCGTCTTGACCGTCTTCTCCGAGATTCCGAGCTCGAGCGCAATGCGCTTGTTCGAGAGGCCGCGCGCTATCAGGCCGACGACCTCGCGCTCCCGCGGCGTCAGGCGGTCGGGGGTCCCGGGGCCGCCCCGTGCCGCAACCTCCTCCATCAGACGTGCGGCGACCGCCGGATGCACCAGCCCCTCGCCGGCGTGCACAGTGCGGATCGCCTTCACGAGCTCGGCCGGTTCGACGTCCTTCAGCAGGTAGCCAGCAGCGCCCGCTCGCACGGCCGGGAAGAGCTTGTCGTCGTCGAGGAAGCTCGTGAGCGCGATCACCCGTACGCGCGGCCGTTCGCTGACGATCCGCCGGATTGCCTCCACGCCGTCGACCTCGGGCAGAACCAGGTCCATCAGGACGACGTCGGGTTCGTGCTCGGCGACCGCGGCAACGGCCTGCCGACCGTCCGCAACATCGGCCACTACCTCCACGTCGTCCTGGAGCTCCAGGAAGGTGCGCAGTCCCTGGCGCACGACGGCGTGGTCGTCAGCGATGAGGACGCGAATTACCGTCAAGCGGCACCTCGAGCCTGATCGTCGTTCCCCTTCCCGGCGCGGAGTCGATGCCGAGCGTTCCCCCGAGGGCGGTTGCCCGCTCCTCCATCGAGGTGAGCCCGAGGCGCCGCGAGCGATGCGCTGTCGCGCCCGGATCGAAGCCCACGCCGTCGTCGCGCACGGTGAGCACGAGCCGCCGCTCGCCCTCCTCGAGCGCCAGCTCGAGGCGGTCCGCCGCGGCGTGCTTAAGCCCGTTGTGGAGCGCCTCCTGGGCGATTCGGAAGACCTCGTCGTCGATGTTCGGCCGCAGGCGGGGCTCGCCCGTGACCTCGACGTGGATGTCCTGCCGGTGCACCCGGCGGAGGACCTGGACGTGCTTCTCCAGCGCGGCGGCCAGACCGTCGCTCTCGACGGCGGCGGGGCGCAGCTGGAAGATCAGCGAGCGAAGCTCCTGGATCGCGTCTTGGGTCAGCTCCTGGAGCTTCTCCACCTGGGCACGCGCCGAGTCCTGGTCGCGGTCGAAGAGCGTCGCGGCGGACTGGGCCGCGAGCACGATTCCGAACAGCTTCTGCACGACCGAGTCGTGCAGGTCGCGCGCCAGCCGGTTGCGCTCCTCGACGAAGCTGAGCTCGCGACCGCGCTCGTAGAGGCGGGCGTTCTCGATGGCGATGGCGGCGTGCGCGGCCAGCATCTGTATCAGGCGCTCGTCCTCCTCGGTGAAGCCCGGCGCGTCCTCCTTGTCGGTGAGATAGAGCGCGCCCAGGATCCCGTCGCGCGAGCGGATGGGCACCCCGAGAAACGAGGCCATCAGCGGATGCGCGCTCGGCCACCAGCCGCGGAAGCGCGGATCCTGCTTGATGTCCTCGGTGCGGTAGGGCCGGTCGGTGTCGAGCATCGCGCCCAAGAGGCCGTGCGTTCGCGGCAGCGGACCCATCGCCGCGATCAGCTCCTCGCTCATGCCCGCCGTGATGAACTGGGCGAAGTTGCCCTGGCCGTCGGGGATCCCGAGCGCCGCATAGCGGGCGCCGGCAAGCTCGCGCGAGGCGCCCACGATGCGTTGCAGGACGGGCTCCACGGCTCGCTCGCCGGCGATGGCGTGTACTGCGTCGCTCATGGCCGCGAGGGCGATGCCCGACCGGTCCTCCATGGCTTCCTACGCTACTCGTAGACGATCAGCTCCGGCCGCGGGCGCAGACGGAGCACCCGCCGCGGCGACATCAGGTTGGTGTCCTCCCTGTAGAAGAGCTTGAAGCCGTGATGGCGGTCCCGGCGGGCGCGAGTGAACTCGCGGTACTTGGCGATCTTGTTGGGCTGGTCACCGAATCCGTCGACGTTGACGGTCAGCGCCACACCGGGTTGCGGTTTGAGCCGTTCATCGTCGCGAATCATGTCGTGGGTGAAGCGGTGCACCACGAGGAGCTTTTGCGGCAGGCGCCCCTCCCGCACGATCCGCGAGAGGTAGCGCGACACTTGGTTCACGGTGGCCGCGTCGGTCGACCCGATCTGCCGACCCGGCAGCTGGCCGGGAGCCAGGCTCCACTCGGGGTCGAGCGCGAGCGAGACGTCCGGCTCCCGCAGGAAGCGCTCGAAGGCCCTCACCTCGCGCATGAACGGCGCGAGCCCCGGCTGCACGTCGAGGATCAGAAGAGCTCTGTGTGCGCGCGCCGCGCGCAGATAGCGGCGAATGGTTGTCCGGGTCTGCCGCTGCGAGTGGTCCCCGTCTTCGCCCGGAGCGGACTGGACGATCGTGGCGATCAGCTCGAATGCCGGCAGCAGGCGGCGCCCGCCGCCGCGGTAGCGGCGGGCCTGGCGCTCGAGCCGGCGGCCCGCCGCCGCCGGGGTTCCGATGCCGAGCGTCCCGAGCTCCTCGTGCTGCGGCGCGCCGTAGAACGCGACGACGGTGTGGTCGGGGAAGATCCGCCGGCCTCCGCGCGGCAGCTCCGGCGGCGGCCCGGTGCGGGCCGCGGGCGGCTCCGCTTCGTCTGAGCCGCCAAGCCCCGGTCCGAGAACGACGACCGCGCCCGCTACGGCGAGGACGGCGACCGCCGCCGCGATCCGGCGCTGGCGCCGAGTACGGCGCCGCGCCTCCTCCCGCCGCCATCGCCGCACGGCATCCGGGTCCACCGGGGGCTGTCTATCAGGCCATTCGACAACAGGTCGAGACGCCGGCCGCGATTTACCGACATCGGTCCGAAGACGCGGGGGTGCCGAGAGTGCAGCCTGTCAGGGGTGCACTCTCCTCCGACCGGTGCCCGCGCGGGGCGGTGGCCTTCTGATCACCGCCGCGTGTGGGCGCTAGGGTCGCGCGCGATCGATCACCAGCTCGCGGCGCTCCGCCGCGAACTCGAGCTGGCTCGGCCTGCCACCCAGCTCGGCCCAGCGCTCGTTGGCGCTGCCCCGGAGGCCGTCGAGGAAGTCGTCGCTGTGCAGCGGGTCGTGGTGGAACACGACCAGCCGCTCGGTCTCGACACGGCTGGCGAACGTGAGCGCATCGGAGAGCCTCGAGTGTCCCCAGCCCACCCGCGGCGGGTACTCGGTGCTCGTGTATTGGCCGTCGTGCAGTAGGACCGTGGCCCCGTGCGCGAGCTCGAAGCCGGAGATCCACTCCGGGTCGTCGTGCTCCAGGTCGGCGCCGAGGGCCGGCTCGTGATCGGGGATGTAGCAGAGCGAGACGTCGCCCTCGGTGACCCGGTAGCCCAGCGTGGGCCCGCGGTGGGTGACCGAGGCGGCGCGGATCGTCGCCGACCCGATCCGCCATTCGCTGTGCGGGGCCTCGTTGAACGAGACGTGACAGGGCAGCTCGCGCACCTCGACCGGCGACAGCGGGGCGGAGATGTAGCGGGCGATACGGTCGCGCAGAGAGGCGTCGGGCGCCTCGGGCCCCCAGATCTCCATCTCGGCGGTGGGGTTGAAGGCCGGCGCGAAGAACATCAGCCCCTGGATGTGGTCCATGTGCAGGTGGGTGAGCAGGATGTGGATGCGGCGGCCGCGCTCCCCCAGAGCGAGCCCCATGCTGCGGATGCCGGTGCCCGCGTCCAGGGCGAGCAGGGTCCCATCCGAGAGGGTGATCTCCACGCACGAGGTATTGCCGCCGTAGCGAACGGTTTCCGGGCCGGGTGCCGGGACGGAGCCGCGCGCGCCCCAGACCTTGACCCTCACATCTCCTCCAAGGGCCAGAAGAACACCATCGCGCCGCGGGTCCCCTCGACCGTGAGTATCGGCACCGCGGCCGCCTCGATGTCGTGCTCGACGCCCTTCACGGAATGGATCTGGTATCGCGCCGTGGTGGGACGCCCCTCCCGCAGCGCGATCGCGAGCGCGACCTTCTCCGGGGGAACGCGCTCGCCGTTCTCGTCGAAGGGCCCGAACTCGGTAGCCCAACGCTCGGGCCCCATCCGACCCACCTCCTCGAACCGCACGCCGAGCAGCACGCCGGCGGCGTCGTTGAAGAAGACGACGATGCCCTCCTCGTCCACCAGGAACCCGGGTGTGGAAAGGGTGGCGATGAGGCTCCTGGCGAGGATCAGCTCGACCGGTCGCTGTTGTTCCGCCACGAGAGAACGATAACGGCGGCTCAGCCAGGCGGCCCGGTGATCCGCCGGACGCCCGACGGAGTGCGCACGAACACCTGCCAGGAGTGGTAGGCGAAGTAGGCGCGCGGATCGCGGCGGATCTGGCGGGCGTAGCCGAGGATGGCAGCGACGTAGGCGGGGGAGGGGTTGTAGGCGTAAAGGGCCCGCTGGTAGTCGCCCGGGGCGCCGGACGCGTGCAGGTAGTTGGCGGCGCCCATGATGGCGTCGTGGGGGTCGCGCACATCGCCTCCCATTCCGTACGCCTCCCAGGTGGAGGGAATGAACTGCATCGGGCCGCGTGCTCCGGCCACGCTCTCGTTTCGCAGTCGGCCGAACGCCGACTCGACGAAGTTGACGGCGGCGAGCACCGGCCAGCCGACTCCGAAGCGCCGCTGCGCCTCGCGGTAGTGCTCGAGCAGGACTCCGGCGGGAAGGGCGGGTCCCGTCCTGAAGCGGCTCCGGGGCACCGGCGGGGTGAGCCTCCCGAGCCCTCGTCGCGCGCGGATGGTCGTGCGGAGGTCTCGCGTAATCCGGGCCGGGAGCAACGGGATCACCTCCCTGGCGAGGCGCACCCTGCTCGTGAGCAGCAGATGCATGCGCTGCTGGTGGAGGGCGTGGAGGGTCACGTCCCGCGGGGTCGGTCCGCGCCGGTGGCCCTCGCTGGGCCAGCGGTCGATGGCCGCGTAGAGCGCTGAAGTGGTGGCAGTCAGGCCCTCCGCCAGGCGCCCCGGGTCGCGCGGGATCGGCTCGTCCGGCGACGGCGGGGACGCCGGCGCCTGCGCCCGGCTCGGCGTCGTCGGCTGCGCATCGGGGCGCCCCGGCTCCGACGAGGCGCAGCCCGCGAGCAGCAGCGAGGCTCCGAGTGCGAGGAGACGGAGACGCATCGGAACTGAATAGTGTCGTAGCCGATGGAGCACCGAGCCCTCGGCACCACCGGAGTGGAGGTGAGCCCGCTCTGCCTCGGCGCGATGATGTTCGGCGCCTGGGGCAACACCGATCACGACGACTCGACCCGCATCATCCACCGCGCGCTCGATGCGGGCATCAACTTCATCGATACGGCGGACGTCTATTCGCGCGGCGAGTCGGAGGAGATCGTCGGGAAGGCTCTCGAGAACGGACGGCGGGACGGGGTCGTGCTCGCCACGAAGGTCCACGGCTCGATGGGCGACGACCCAAACGAGCGCGGCAACTCCCGCCGCTGGATCTTGAGGGAGGTCGAGAATTCGCTGCGCCGGCTCCGAACGGACTGGATCGACCTCTACCAGATCCACCGTCCCGAGCCGGACACCGACATCGACGAGACGCTCGGGGCGCTCACCGACCTGGTCCGCGCAGGCAAGGTCCGCTACATCGGCTCCTCGACCTTTCCGGCGAGCCAGATCGTCGAGGCGCAGTGGGTGGCGCAGACGCGCGGGCGTGAGCGGTTCGTATGCGAGCAGCCGCCCTACTCGCTGCTCGCGCGCGGCGTGGAGGCGGACGTGCTTCCCACCTGCCGCCGCTACGGAATGGGTGTGATTCCCTGGAGCCCGCTCGCCGGGGGCTGGCTGTCGGGGCCGCTACCGCAAGGGAGCGGACATCGATCTCTCCCGGCGCGCGCAGATGGTTCCGAGGCGCTACGACATGTCACTTCCTGAGAATCAGCGCAAGCTCGACGCCGCCGACGCGCTCGGCCGCCTCGCGGAGGAGGCGGGGCTGCCGCTGATCCATCTGGCGCTCGCCTTCGTCATCCGCCACCCCGCGGTGACCGCGGCCATCATCGGCCCCCGCACGATGGACCATCTCGAGTCCCAGCTGGGCGCCGCCGACGTGCAGCTCTCGGCCGAAGTGCTCGATCGCATCGACGAGATCGTCGAGCCGGGTGTGAACATCAGCTCGGCCGACGCGGGCTATCAGAACCCGGCGCTTCGTCAGGCCGCGCTGCGGCGGTAGCGGCGGGCTCCGGGACCGGCGCCCCGTCTGGCCGGGGGGTCGATCTCCCCCCGATCGGGGGGACCTTGGCCGCGAGTCGCCGACAGCGCGGCGCTGGGCCGCAGGATCGGTGGCGCAGTCCCTCCCTCCTCCTGTCCCGGTCGGGCGCATCCGGTTGAGGCGCCCCGACCGGGCCTGCGCGCGGCGATACTCTGGCCGGATGGATGTGTCGCGGCACGAGTCCGCGGAGCTCCGCTGGGAAATGGCCACCCGGGAAGCCCACCCGCGGCTCCTCGGCTACGTGCGCAACTACACCGGCTATGCCGAGTGGACCGCCGCCCCTCTCTGCCGCCGGGAAGTGCCCTCGGCGGACGTGACGCTGATACTGAGCCCCTCCTCGGAGCTGAAGCTGCCCGACACGAGCGGCGCGTCCCGCGATCCGGCGCGCCACACGTCCTTCGTCGCGGCGCTCCACGACCGCTACGCGCTCGTCGAGCACGGCGGCTTCCAGGAGGGCGTAGAGGTACGTTTCACTCCGCTGGGTGCCCACGCTCTGCTCGGTCTGCCTATGCACGAGCTCACGAACCGGGTGATCGAGCTCGACGAGCTGCTGGGGCGGGAGGCGGACGCACTGGTGGGACGGATGTGGGAACGGCCCTCCTGGGAGCGGCGCTTCGAGTTCCTCGATGCGGCGATCGCGGCGAGGGCCGCCCGGGCGCGGGAGCACTCGCCCGGGGTCGCCTGGGCCTGGCAGCGGCTGCGTGCGACGGACGGCCGTGCACGCGTCCGCGCGTTGGCCGACGAGCTTGGCTGGAGCCATCGCAGGCTGATCGCCCGTTTCCGCGAGCAGGTCGGCATGCCACCGAAGACGGTGGGGCGCATACTGCGCTTCGACCGCGTCGCGCAGCTGCTCCTCCACGTCGAGGCGCCCCGTCTGGCGGAGGTCGCCTACGAGTGCGGCTACTACGACCAGGCCCATCTGAACCGGGACTTCCGCGAATTCGCCGGCACCACACCCGGCGAGTACCTCGCCCGGCGCCTGCCGGCGGGCGGCGGCGTGGGCGTCAATTCCTTCCAAGACGAGGGCGCGCCGCGATCGTAGCCTGCGGCGCATGCAGAACATCTACCCAGTGCTCATATACGAGGACGCCCGTGGGACGATCGATTTCCTCGAGAAGGCGTTCGGCTTCGAACGCCACGCGGTATACGACGGCGAGAACGGCGCCGTCGCCCACGCCGAGCTCCGGTTCGGGGCCGAGATGGTCATGCTCGGCTCGTCGACCGAAGGGAACAAGCAGTGGGGTCAGGCGGAGGGCAACTGCTCCCTCTACCTCGTGGTCGACGATCCCGACGCGCACCACGACCGGGCGAGGGACGCCGGTGCCGAGATCGTGCTCGGCCTGAAGGACGAGGACTACGGTTCGCGCGGCTACACCGCGCGCGATCCCGAGGGGAATCTCTGGAGCTTCGGGACGTACCGTCCCGGTTAGTTGACTCCCTCCCTGTCGCTTCTCGTTGGGCTCCAGGCCGGTCCGGTCCGCGCCTGCTGTGCCGCGTCCGGGTGACTCGAACCTGCGTAACCTCCCAAACGCCGCTCTCTGCGGCGAGCTTGGGAGCTTCTCGCCGTCTAGCGGTCAAAACCTCCCGCGTTCGCGCCGAGGACGGCACGACGGGAGGTTTGCACCCTGGCCTCGCAACCACACTCCTTACCCGCCCCAATCCGGCGGGCTGAGAGCGACCCCGCGCGAGCCCCTCGAGATGCGAGAGGAGTTGACTCTAGGCTGCGACCGGCTCGCGCTCCCGCTCGCGCAGCACGGTGCGCGCGCCCGCCCGCGGGCTGACGGTGATGCTTCTGCGGCGGGTCCGCTCGAGCCGGTGACCGTCGGGCGCCGGCTCGCTGCGGGAGAGCACGGCGCGTAGCACGATCTTCATCTCCAGCATCGCGAAGCTCGCGCCGAGGCAGCGGCGCCGGCCGCCGCCGAACGGGATCCAGGTGTAGGTGCCGGGCTGCTCGTCGAGGAAGCGCTCGGGACGGAACGCGTACGGGTCGGGATAGATCGCCGGGTCGTGGTGGATCAGATAGCCGTTGGCGGCGAGGCACACGCCGGGCGGATATTCGAAGCCGCCGATCGTGACCGGTTGCTTGACCAGGCGCGGCGCGGCGATCTGAAGCACCGGGCGGCGGCGGAGCGTCTCCTGGACGGTGCCGGTGAGGTAGCCGTCGCCGTCGCCGCCGTCGATCTCCGCGGTCAGGCGGCGCATCGCGCGCGGTGTGCGCGCCAGCCGCTCGAACGCCCAGGCAAGCTCCGAGGCGGTGGTCTCGTGTCCGGCCACCAGCAGGGTCATCAGCTCGTCGCGCAGCTCCTGGGGCGACATCGGCGAGCCGTCCTCGTGGCGGGCCTCGAGCAGCATCGCCAGCACGTCGTCCCGATCGCCATCCTGTCGGCGCCGCTCGTCGATCAGCTCGAACAGCAGGGCGTCTGCCTCGTCGCGCTCTCGCTCGAAGGCCCTCCAGCGGCGCCCGCGCTGAAGGAATGGGAGCATCGAGGCCGGGCTTTCACCCACCTCGAGGACGCCGGTGAGTCGCTCCCGCAGCGCGTCGAGCCGGGGGCCGGGATCGAGCCCGAAGACCGCCCGCAGGATGATCTCGAGCGTCAGGGCCTGGAGCCGGGGATGGAGGACGACGGCCTCGCCGCGTGGCCAGCTCGCCACCTCGCGCTCGGCCACCTCGGCCATCAGACCCGACAGGCGCTGCATCTTCTCGCCGTGGAACGCCGGCAGCATGAGCTTACGCTGCGAGAGGTGCGCGCCCTCGTCCAGCAGGATCACGGAGTGGGTACCCACGATCGGCTCGAGAACCGATGCGCCCTCGCCCGGATGCAGCACCTCCGGCGGCGCCTTGAAGACCTCCTTGACCTCGTCGGGGTCCGAGAGGTGCACGAACGGCGGGCTCGACAGCAGGCGCACCGTGAAGCGCTTGCCGTAGCGCGCCCTGCAGCGCTCGAAGAACGGCCCCGAGCGCGTCCACCAGCCGATCGTCTGCAAGGTCTTAGGTAGACGGGGGCCGGGCGGGAGCGCGCCTTGCATCACGCCAGCGTACATCCGCCCGGCGTGGGGCACGCCTAGAACACGAATGCGATGAGCAGAATCAGGAGCACGATCAGAACGATCGCTCCAACGCTGATATACACGTCGAGTTCCCCCTCCTCTCATCTGGGTCGTACCTCCGTTTCCCGGTACGGCGCTCGCGAATCAGGTCCGGGCGAAGAGCTGCGCCAGGCCGCTCGTGCCCTTGCGCACACGCGCGCCGGGTCCCGGCTCCGGGGTCACCGACTCGGCGGTGAGCGGCTTCCCGCAGTGCGAGCAGGCGACCTCCGGAGTCGCGAGCTCGCCGCACGAGTCGTGCCGCAGGCGCATCGGCGGGCCGGCGTCGCCGGCGGTCCAGCGGTCGCCCCACGCCATGAGCGCGAAGAACGCGCGCACGAGGTCGAGACCCTTCGTGGTGAGGACGTACTCGTGCCGCGGCGGCCGCTCCTGGTAGGGGCGGCGCTCGAGCACCCCGCCGTCCACGAGCCGCTCGAGCCGGCCGGCCAGGACCTTGCGGGAGATGCCCAGATTCGCCTGGATGTCGTCGAACCGGGTGAGACCCAGATAGACGTCACGCAGGATCAACGGCGTCCACCACTCACCGGCGAGGTCGACCGTGCGCGCGATCGAGCAGGGCATGTCCGCGAGGGAAGTTCGCTGCATGGCCTCCCAGCGTACCGGAGTGGGTTGCTTTAGGGAACTGAGTTCCGATAGGGTGGGTTCCTTCAAGGAACCAAGGCGGACGATCCATGTATCGGATGTTCGTCGCGAGGCAGGTCCGCAAGTCAGGGCGCCGCGTGGACGAGCGCGACTACCGTTTCGTGCTCGACGGATCCGCCCTCGTTTCGTCTGCCGGTTCGCCGGCGACCACGCCATGGGCGGCGTGCGCGCGACGCGCCCGGCCATGGAAGCGTGGTTCGAGCGGATCTTCAGCTCTTCCCGGACATTCGCTTCGAGGTGCTGGTGCGCGGCTCGCCCTGGCGGACCCGGGCCGTGGCGCTCGTGAAGGTACGGGCGACCGTGGAGGGAACGGTCTACCGGAACGAGCTCGCCCAGACGATCGACATCCGCTTCGGCCGGATCGTTCGCATTAACACCCTTGAGGACACGCAGAAGCTCGCGGGGGCGCTGGGGCGGCTCGCCGAGCTCGGCGTGGAGGAGGCCGCGGCGCCGGCGATCGAGGACCCCGTCCCGGCGGCCGTCTGAAACTCTCGCTGTTATCGGAAAGGAGACCACCGTGCCCATGATCGACCTCACCATGCCCGAGGGCGCGCTCGCCGACCAGGCAAAGGCCGCCCTCGTCGAGCGCCTGACTGCCACGCTCATCGACCTGGAGGGCGCGCCGGACAACGAGTATGTCCGGGCGAGCACGTGGGTGTTCGTCGACGAGCGTCCCGCCGGCGCCATCGCGGTCGGCGGGCGACCCGCGGAGCGGCCGGTCTACCGGGTGCAGCTGACGGTCCCCGAGGGCGCGCCGGGCGTCCACGGGCCGGCCGTCGCAGCGAACCGTGAGCGCCTCGTCGAGCGGGTGACCGAGGAGGTGCTGGCCGCCGAAGGATCGCCGGCGACCGCGGCGGAGGCCGCGCGGGTCTGGGTGCAGATCCGCGAGATCCCGGACGGCTTCTGGGGCGGCATCGGCAAGGTCGCCCGCATCGAGGACATCGCCACCTACGCGGGCGTAGCGCCCTTCGGCCGGCCGACCGCGAAGGGCGAGCGCGCGCGGGAGGCATACGAGGAGGCTCGCGGCACCGCGCCCGTCTGAGTCGGAGCCGGGCGCCCCCAGCGGCGCACTGTGGCGCACGCGACAAACGAGGTCGCCGGGAAGCGGTACCTTCACCTGCGAATGGCCGGACTCGACCGTCGTACGCTGGTGCCCCTCGGCGCGATGGCGATGGCCGTGCTCGTCGTGGCCAACGACTTCACGGCGATGAGCGTCGCCCTGCCGAGCATCGAGAACGACTTCGACGTCGACGTCTCGACCGTCCAGTGGGTGATCAACATTTACGCTCTGGTCTTCGGCGTCATGATCGTGACCGGGGGCCGGCTCGCGGACATGTTCGGCCGGCGGCGGCTCTTCTTCATCGGCGCCGCGGTCTTCGCCGCCTTCTCCGTCCTCGGCGGAGCCGCCCAGGACCATCTATGGCTGATCGCCTGCCGCGCGCTCATGGGCATCGGCGGGGCGATGATGTGGCCGGCGGTGCTCGGGATGACGTTCGCCATCCTGCCGGAGGAGAAGGCCGGACTGGCGGGCGGGCTGATCCTGGGCGCAGCGGGCTTCGGCAACGCGGCCGGTCCTCTCATCGGCGGTGCGCTCACCGAGGCGCTCAGCTGGCGCTGGATCCTGTTCGTGAACCTGCCGATCGCAGTGATCGCATGTGTAGTGACCTGGCGAGCGGTACCGGAATCTCGAGTGGAGGCCGGCCGCGAGCGCATCGACTACGTCGGCATCACGTCCCTCACCGTCGGGCTGATGTCCCTGCTGATCGCGCTCGACCAGGTCACGCTCTGGGGTTGGAACGACCCGCGCATCATCGGCCTGTTCGTCCTCTGCGTCGCCTCGCTCGTCGCCTTCGCTTTCGCGGAACGGCGGGCGGGCTCGAGCGCCCTCATCCCGAGGGACGTGATGGGCAACCCGGGCTTCCGCTCCGCGTGCATCGCGACGCTGCTGATGTCCGCTGTCTTCTTCGCCGTGCTCCTGTTCCTGCCCCAGTTCTTCCAGAAGATCCTGGGGTACGACCCACTCGAGTCGGGCGCCGCGCTGCTGCCGATGCTGGGCGTGTTCGCGGTCACCTCGTTCGTCGCCGGCCCGCTCTACAACCGGTTCGGCGCGAAGGTGATCGTCTCCGCCGGCGCCCTCTGCCTCACTGCCGGCACCTTCCTGATCTCTCTTGCCGAGCGCGATTCCGGCTGGGCTTCGCTCGTGCCGGGGATGGTCGTGACCGGTATGGGGGTCGGGCTCTTCTACTCGTCTATCACCACCGCCGGCGTCACGGCGCTGGACCCGTCTCGCTCGAGCCTCGCCGGCGGGATCATCTACATGTTCCAGATCGCCGGCGGCTCGATCGGCCTGGGTCTCACCACGACCGTCTTCACCACCGCCTCCGAGGACGCCCTCCAGGCGGACCTGACAGGCACCCGCCTGTCCGGCGCGGAGGTCGATTCGCTCCACGGCGCGCTTGCCGGAACGGACTCCGCGAACTCGCTGCTCGCCCGCTTCACCTCCCAGACCGCCGACCGGCTCATGGAGCTCGTGCGCGAGGCCTTCGCGGCCGGCATGCAGTGGGCCTTCCGGCTCGTGGCACTGCTCGCCCTGGCGGGCCTCATCGTGTCGGTGCTGTTCGTAGGGGGCTCGCTGCTGGGCGCCCGGGGCCGCCCGGCGGCGCAGCGGGAAGCGTCGGCGTAGGGGACGGTTCGACGCGGCGCGAATCGCCCCGGGGCGGCGCGATCGCCGGACGGGCGGGGAAGCTTCGAGGCGGGGGGAATTCTCGAGGGGCGCGAGGCCCTCGGCGCGGCGGGGATCCTCGGCGCGGCGGGACTCTTCGACGGGGCGGGGCTCTTCGAGGCGGCGCGAAGCCTCGGCGCGGCCAGAATCCCGACGGGGCGGGACGCTTCGACGCGCTGGGATCCGAATGCGTCGCGAATCCCCGATGCGCAGTGAACCTACTCCGGGCGCGAACCCCGACGCGTTTGACTTTACGCGGCCATATGCAGCAGAAGGTCGAACGCGCGGTTGCCCGCGGCCCTAACCATCCAGCAGCCCGACGGCGGCGGAGACACCCACGCGGCGCGAACCCCCGGCCTGGTTGCGCCGGGCCGTCGCCGTCAAACGTGCGAGGTCGAAGGCGTCGTTGCGGTGGGCGCGTCCGTCCGGCAACCGGGGGGTGAACGCGTCGCTTCCGTCAGCGCTATCCGTCAAACGTCCGCCGGCGAACGCGTCGTTGCCGTCGGCGCCTCTACCCGTCCAGCAGCGCGATCGCGGCGTCGCGGGTCGCGCGGATTCTGTCGAGCGTCTCGGTGTCTCGGTCTGCCGGCGGCTCCACCGTGGTGCCTCCGCGCGTTCCCCAGCGCCGCGCCACCTCGGCGGGCGGTTCGCTGGAGAGGCAGGCGGTCGCCTGGGCGGCGGCGCCCAGCGCCACGAGCTCGTCGGCGTCGGGCACCTGCACCGGCCTGCCGGACAGTCGGGCCACCACGCGCTGCCACACGCCGCCGCGGGCTCCGCCGCCAACGAGCAGGAGCGGCGCGGCCGAGTCGAGCCCGGAGCCCTGGTCGGCAAGGAGGTCGAGCGCCTCCACCAGCGAGGCCGCCGCGCCCTCGTAGGCGGCGAGCAGGATCTCCTCGCGGGTAGTCGCGTGCCGGAGGCCGGCGATCATGCCGGCCGCGCGCGGCAGGTTCGGCGTTCGCTCACCGTCGAGGTAGGGGAGGACGACCGCGGTCGTTCGCTCGGCCGCGGCCTCACGATCCAGGCCGAGCCAGCCGGCCACGCGGTCGACCGCGAGGGTGGCGTTCAGCGTGGCGGCGAGGGGCAGGAAGCGACCGCTCGCGTCCGCGAAGCCGGCCACGGTGCCGCTCGGGTCGACTGCCCGCTCGTCCATCACGGCGTAGGCGGTCCCCGAGGTGCCGAGGCTCACCACCGGCTCGCCCGGCGCGGCGCCGAGCCCGAGGGCGGCGCCCATGTTGTCGCCGGTGCCCGGGCCGACCAGCGCTCCCTCGCGCAGCCCGAGGTCGCGGGCGGCGGGCGCCGTGAGCTCGCCGGCGGGTTCCCGTGGGCCCAGCACCGCGGGCAGCAGGGCAGGGTCGAGGTCGATCAGCTCGAGCACCTCGCCGGCGTAGGCCTCGTCGCGCGTGGACCACCAGGCGGTGCCGGAAGCGTCGCCGCGGTCCGTGGCGCCGCGGCCGCACAGGCGCTCGGTCACGAAGTCGTGAGGGAGTCGCACCGCGCGCGCGGCGGCGGCCGCCGCGGGCTCGTGCCGGCGCAGCCACGCCCAGCGGGTGGCCGTGAACGAGGGCACCGGCACGAGGCCGATGCGCTCCGCCCACACCCCGCCGCCCCCGAGCGCGTCGGTCAGCTCGCGCGCCTCGCCTGCCGAGCGCGTGTCGTTCCACAAGATCGCGGGCCGGAGCGGACGACCGTCGCCGTCCAGGGCCACGAGACCGTGCTGCTGGCCGGCTATCGAGATCGCCGATACGTCTCCCGCGCGGCCGGTCTGCTCGAGGGCGGCGCGCAGCGCCCCCCACCAGATCTCAGGGTCCGTCTCCCGCGCGCCGTCCGAGCCGGTGACCTCGTGCGGCGCCCGTCCGGCGGCCACGATGCGCCCGTCCTCCGGGTCCACGACCAGGACCTTGGTCGCCTGCGTGGACGTGTCCACCCCCGCCACCAGGTTGATTTGTCCGGACACCCAACTTACTCTAGGCCGATGGCTACCGAGACCGCAACCACAGGCGAATCCGCACTCCTTCCGCGGTCAGAGCACCGCTTCACGTTCGGGCTCTGGACCGTCGGCCACAAGGGCCACGACCCGTTCGGCGACACCACCCGCCCCGGCCTCGCGCCGGAGGAGACCGTCCGCCGCCTGGCCGAGCTGGGCGCACACGGCGTCTGCTTCCACGACAACGACCTCATTCCGATCGGCGCGAGTGCGGACCAGGCCCACGAGATCAAGGAGCGCTTCCGGCGGGCCCTCGACGAGACCGGCATGCGGGTCACCATGGCCACCAGCAACCTGTTCTTCCACCCGGTCTTCAAGGACGGCGCATTCACCGCGAACGACCGCGAGGTACGTCGCTTCGCGATGCAGAAGACGCTCGGGGCAATCGAGCTCGGCATGGAGCTGGGCGCCCCGACCTTCGTCTTCTGGGGCGGGCGCGAGGGGGTGGAGGCGGACGCCGCCAAGCCCGCCCGCGACGCACTCGAGCGCTACCGCGAGGCGATCGACTTCTTCTGCGAGTACGTCCTCGACCGCGGCTACGACATGCGCTTCGCGATCGAGCCGAAGCCGAACGAGCCGCGCGGCGACATATTCCTGCCCACGGTTGGTCACGCCCTCGCCTTCATCGAGCGCCTCCAGCACTCGGAGATGGTAGGAGTGAACCCCGAGGTCGCGCACGAGACGATGGCGGGGCTCAACTTTCAGCACGCCGTGGCGCAGGCGCTCTGGGCCGGGAAGCTCTTCCACATCGACCTGAACGCCCAGCGCATCGGCCGCTACGACCAGGACTTCCGCTTCGGCGCCGTCGGCCTCAAGGACGCGTTCTTCGTGGTCAAGCTGCTCGAGGACGCGGGCTACGACGGCCCGCGCCACTTCGACGCCCGGCCCTTGCGAGTGGAGAACGAGGATGGGATCTGGGACTTCGCCGCCGGCTGCATGCGCACCTACCTCGCCCTCGCCGACAAGGCCCGCCGCTTCGACGCCGATCCCGAGATCCAGGCCGCGCTCGCCGAGGCGAAGGTCCCCGAGCTCGCCCAGCCGACGGTGGATGGTTACTCGCGCGAGGCCGTGGACCAATTACTCGCCGAGCAGCACGACCTCGCAGCGCTCGGCGCCCGGGCCTGCTCAAACGAGCGCCTCGACCAGCTGCTGATCGACCTGCTCCTGGGACTTCGGTGAAGCCGGCCGATCCGCGCGACGTCCGTCGCCACAACCTGAGCCTGGTCCTTCGCGAGGTGGCCGAGCGCGGCCCCCGCTCGCGGGCGACGATCGCGCTCGAGACGGGGCTCAACAAGACCACCGTGTCGAGCCTCGTCGCCGAGCTGATCGAGCTCGGCCTGCTGCGCGAGTCCGGCCTCGAGCGGCCCGGCGCCGTCGGCAGGCCGGCGCAGCGCGTGGAGATCGATCCCACGGGCCCGTTCGTGCTCGGGCTCGAGGTGAACGTCGACTACCTGGCGGCGGAGGCCAGCGATCTCGCCGGCGTCACGCTTCACCGCTCCTTCGTCGCGAGCGACAACCGCGCCGATCCGTCGGACGTGCTCAGCCGCCTCCTCGGCCTGGCCGAGCGGGGGCTCGAGCAGCCCTTCGCGGCGGGTCGCCGCCCCGCCGCCGCAACGGTCGCCGTGCCGGGTCTCGTGGACGGCGAGGGTCGGCTGGTCGTGGCGCCCAACCTGCACTGGTCGGACGTGGCGGTGGCGGAACTGCTGAGCCCGGTGCTCGGCCCCGTGACGGTCGAGAACGAGGCCAACCTCGGGGCGGTGGCCGAACTGGCGGACGGGGCCGGCCGCGGGCTGCGCGACTTCGTGTACCTCTCCGGCGAGATCGGCATCGGCGCGGGCATCGTAATCGGCGGCGAGCTGTTCCGAGGCGCTCGCGGATTGAGCGGGGAGATCGGGCACCTCACGATCGACCCCTACGGTCCGCCCTGCGGCTGCGGCTCGCGTGGGTGCTTGGAGCGGCTGGCCGGTCAGGACGCGCTGCTGCGACTGGCCGGCTGGGACCCGCCGATGCGGGGACCCGGCTCGCGGCCCGAGTGGCCGGGAGCCATGCTGGCCGAGGCCGCCCGCGAGGGCAACCCGAAGACCCTCGAGGCGCTCAGCAAGGTCGGCCACACATTGGGTATAGCCATCGCCTCGGTGGTGAACATGCTGAACCCGGAGGCCGTCCTGCTGGGCGGCTACTTCGCCCCGCTGGTCGACTGGCTTCGAGAGCCGATCGAGCGGGAGCTGCACAGCAGGCTGCTGGCCGGAGACGGCTCCGGCTGCCGGGTCCTCGCCGCGCGACTGGGGAGGGAGGCGGCCGTGCGAGGCGCGGCGGCGCTGTCGCGGCACGAGGCCCTCTCAGACCCCGCCGCGCTCGCTCGCGTGACGCCGGGCGCGATCGACCATCCGCGAGTGGCTGCGAGCCGCGGCTAGCGCGGAGCGCAGCGGGAGGCCGGCCTATCGCAGCGTGCTCCGGAAGCGCCCTACCATCGGTGGGGTGCCGCGGTTGCAGAGGCCCGATGGGGTCGAGATCGAATGGCGACTACATGGCCGCGAGGGTCCCCTCGTCGCAATTGCCCTCATGGCCCTCCAACCACCGGGCGTCTGCCGCGGGATCGTCGAGGAGCTCAGGCTGGACCACCGGGTGCTGACGTACGACCTGCGCGGCACCGGCGGCTCGAGCCGCGCCGGCCCCTACGACATCGAGACGGACGCGGCGGACCTTGCTGCGGTGGTCGAGGAGGCCGGCGGGGGCGCGCTCGCCATAGCGCTCGGCGACGGCGCCCGGCGCTCCGTGCGAGCGGCAGACGAGCGTCCGGATCTGATCCACACCGTCGCGGTATCCGGGGAGCTGCCGCTCGGACCGATCAGCAGGGCGGAGCGGAGCGAGGCCCTGTCCGACTCGCCGGCCGTTCTCGAGGCGCTTCTCGGGCTGCTGGAGGTCGACTACCGCACGGGCCTGCGAACCATGTTCACGTCGAGCGGAGACAGCGAGTGGCACGGCATGGCGCTGCATGCGCGCCTCGACGCGACCGAGGAACACTGTCCCGCCGAGGCCGGCGTGGCGCGCATGAGGGCGTGGGTCCGCGACGACTCGAGCGACCATGGCCGCGCGCTCGGCCACCGCCTCTGGTACCTGCACTATCCCGGCAACGCGTGGTTCAAGGGAGCGCTCGAGGCCGTCCGGCGCGATCTGCCGAGCGCGCGTTTCGCAGCGGTGCCGGACGGCGTGATCAGCCGCCCCGAGGAGAATGCGGCCACGATCCGGCGCATTCTCGCGGAGCGCCGAGCGGCCGCCTGAGGCCGTCTCAAACTCAGCCGGCGGCCGTCAGATCCGTGCTTCGCCCGACCTCCCGGACGACCTCGCGCAGTGCGGGCAGGGCCGGGTTCCGAGCATCCGGGCGCCAGACGAGCACGACGTCGACCAGGTCCCCGGAGAGCGGCACGAACGCCACGCCACTGTCGCGCAGGGTGCGCGCCGAGAGCGGGAGGCGGGTGACGCCCATGCCCGCGGCCACGAGCGCCAGGAGGTTCTGCGGGGTCGTGCCGCGCTCGACCACCCGAGGGCGATAGCCGGCGTGGGCGAAGTCCTCGTCGTATTGACGGTGCCAGGGCGGCCAGGCCGCGCGCGGGGTGAGCACCCACGGCTCGTCGGCGAGGTCGGCGAGCGTGAGCTCGTCGCGTTCCGCCAGCGGATGTCCCTCCCGCAGAACGGCCGCCACCGGCTCGCGCAGAACCACCTCGGTCTCGAGGTCCCCGACCAGCGGTGGGCGGCTGAGGCCGGCGTCGAGGCGGCCCTCGCGAAGGCCCGCAACCAGGGTTGCGATGTCACGTCCTCGGTGCGCAGGGTCACATCGGGGTGACGCTCGCGGAACGCCCGCACGATGGGCGGCAACGTGTAGCTGGCGACCGAGGAGAGGAACCCGACCGCTCGACTCCGCGGGTGCTGCGCTCGAAGAGAGTGACCCCGAGCTGGCTCTCCAGCGTCCGTATCTGCTGCGAGAGAGACTGCTGGGCGATGTGAAGCCGGTTCGCGGCACGGGTGAAGCTGCGCTCCTCGGCGACGGTGGTGAAGTAGCGCAGCTGGCGCAGCTCCGGCGTGAGCCCGTTCATCCCCGGAAGCGTTACAGGCCGTACCTGTGAGACCAAGGCAACCGGTGTTTTCGAAAGCCCATTGCCGCCCATAACCTCAGGGCATGACTTCCGCTGACACATCCCGCGTGTGGCTGATCACCGGCAGCTCCTCGGGCTTCGGACTCCACATCGCGCAGGCCGCGCTCGAGCGCGGCGAGCGCGTAGTCGTCACCGCTCGCCGCGCCGAGTCGCTCGACGATCTCGTCGCGTCGGCGCCCGACCGTGCGCTGGCGGTCGCCCTCGACGTCACACGCGCCGATCAGATCGAGTCCGCGGTCGCCGCGGCACTGGAGCGGTTCGGCCGGATCGATGTGCTCGTCAACAACGCCGGCTACGGCTCGATTGGCGCCGTCGAGGAGCTCGAAATGGACGACCTGCGCGCGCTCATGGAGACGATGTTCTTCGGCGCCGTCGCGCTCACCAAGGCCGTGCTCCCGCACATGCGCGAGCGGGGCAGCGGCGCGATAGTGCAGATGAGCTCGCAGGGCGGCCAAGTGACCTTCCCGGGCTACGGCGCCTACTGCGCGGCCAAGTACGCGCTCGAGGGGATGTCGGAGGCCCTGGCCGACGAGGTCGGGCCGCTCGGCATCCGCGTGCTGATCGTGGAGCCCGGCGCATTCCGGACCGGGCTGCTCGGCGCGTCGATGCACCGCTCCCGCGAGATTCCCGCCTACGCCGGCACTGCAGGGGCGACCCGAGCGGCCGCAGCCGCCATGGACGGCACCCAGCAGGGCGACCCACGCAAGCTCGCCGCCGGGATCCTCGCCGCGCTCGACGCTGCCGACGCGCCGCTCCACCTCGCGCTGGGCGCCGACGCCGTCGAGGCCATCCGCGCTGCGCAGGACCGCCGGCGCGCGGACCTCGACGCCTGGGAGGAGGTCAGCCGCGGCACGGCGCTCGACGAGGTGGGCGCCTGACGCCGTGGCTCCGGCGAGGCGAAGCGCCGGCATCCTCCTCTACCGGGTGGCCCGCGGCGCGCCCGAGGTTCTGCTCGTCCACCCCGGCGGGCCCTTCTGGGCACGCAAGGACGCCGGCGTGTGGTCGATCCCCAAGGGCGAGTACGAGGGCGGCGACGATCCCCTCGCTTCCGCGCTGCGCGAGTTCGAGGAGGAAACCGGCACGGCCCTACCCACCGGCGAGCTGATCGAGCTGGGCGACGTGAAGCAGAAGGGCGGCAAGGTTGTGAGCGCCTGGGCCGCGGAGGGCGACCTCGACGCCGACGCCGTCCACAGCAACACATTCACGATGGAGTGGCCGCCCCGCTCCGGCCGCGCGGCGGAGTTCCCCGAGATCGACCGCGCCGGCTGGTACGGCATCGACGAGGCGCGCGAGAAGCTCAACCCGGCGCAGACGGAGTTCCTCGACCGCCTGCTCGAGCGGCTTCCGACATGAGTACGACGAGGCGCGACGCGGTGACCCTCTTCGGCCGTCGCGGCCAGGCGGCCGCCGATACCGTGCGGGACTTTCTTCAGCGCAATGAGGTCCCGCTCCGCTGGGTCGACCTCGACCTCGATCCCCTGGCGGCGTTTCTCTCGGATCGTGAACTTGGGACCGCGAGGCAGCCGGTCGCCCTGTTCGCAGACGGGAGCCGGCTGGAAGCTCCCGAGCGGTACGCGGAGGCGATGCCGGGACGATTCGATCCGGCGCGCTCGAGGGACTACGACGCCTCCAACCGGTGGCGGGCCGAGCTGGCGGCCCGCGCCGGTCTCCCCACCCGGCCGCGGCACGACGAGTACGACCTGTTTGTCCTCGGCGCCGGGCCGGCGGGCCTGACGGCAGCCGTCTACGCCGCGTCAGAAGGGCAGCGAACGCTGATCGCCGAGGTCCATGCGCCCGGCGGCCAGGCGGGCACGAGCGCTCGGATCGAGAACTATCCCGGCTTCCCCGATGGGGTCAGCGGCGCCGAGCTGGCCGAAGGCGCCTATCGCCAGGCGCAGCGTCTGGGAGCAGAGTTCTTGATCGGCGTGCTCGTCGCCCACGCCCGCCCGCAGCCGGACGGAACCGTCGAGGTCGAGCTCTCGAGCGGTTCGACCGTCCGGACCCGCAGCGGCGTGATCGCAACCGGGGTCGCCTACCGCCGCCTCGACGTCCGGGAAATCGAGGACCTGATCGGCCGGGGTGTCCGATACGGCACCCCGTCGGGCGAGGCGGCGAGCTATGAGGGACGCAGGGTCGCGGTCGTCGGCGGGGCGAACTCGGCCGGACAGGCGGCGCTTCACCTTGCCGACCACGCCGCCCGGGTGACTCTGCTGGTTCGTGGCGATTCCCTCGCCCGCGGGATGTCGCGCTACCTGGTCGACCGAGTCGAGCGGAACGACCGCATCACGGTGCGCACGCGTACCGAGGTGGTTGGCGGCGAGGGGCGTGATTGGCTCGAGAGCGTGGCGATCGAGGGGCCCGACGGCCGGCAGGCCCTCGCGATCGACGACCTGTTCGTCCTGATCGGGGCGGAGCCGATGACCGCGGGCGTCGAGGACTGGCTTCGCTGCGACGACGGCGGCTATTTCATGACCGGCCCGGATCTCCTACAGACCTCGGACCGATCGTGGTGGCCGCTCGAGCGGGATCCGCTCTTCCTCGAATCGAATCAGCCCGGACTCTTCATCGCCGGCGACGCGCGCCACGGCTCGATCAACCGCGTCGCCTCCGCGGTCGGCGAGGGTGCGATGGCCGCCTCCCTGGTCTACTCGTACCTCGCTGCGTTGGACGCGGATGACACGGCAGGGCGTTCGGTGGGAATAATCCGCCGCCCGGGACGGTCTTCACCCTGATGACCCTGCGCGTACCTGAAGTCCGGGGCTTCGAGCTCCGAGCCGACGGCGGAGAACGCCTTCGGTTCGGCGAGGTCGAGGTCGTCGTGAAGGCCTCCGCCGACACGACCGGCGGCGCGTTCACGATCTTCGAGGAGAACGAACCGGTCGACACGCCACTCCACGTACACGCGCGCGAGGACGAGGTGTTCTACGTGCTCGAAGGGGAGCACGTCTTCCAGGTCGGCGACGAGGAGTTCCGGGTGGGTCCGGGCGGGTTCGCGTTCGCGCCGCGGGGCGTGCCGCACGCCCAGCGGCGGGTCGTGCCGCGCCACGGTCGCGTTCTGATCTTCACCTCCCCCGCCGGGTTCGAGGGCTTCTTCCGGGCGCTCGCCGATGCGGACCGCGCCGGCGTGCTCGGGCCCGAGGCGTATGCCAGAGCGTCGAAGGACTTCGGAGTGACCTGGCTCTGAGCCGGGTCAGTCCCTGTACGCCACCTCCACACGCCCGCCCGATCCGGCCGAGCGCAGGATCGCGTCGCACACCTCGGCGCAGCGATAGCCGTCCTCGAAGGTCGCCCCATGGGGCGCGACGTCCGTGTCGTCGCGGATCGCAGTCAGCAGGTGGTGCAGCTCGTGCACGAAGGTGTGCTCCCAGCCGATGATGTGGCCGTGGGGCCACCACCACTCCCAGAAGGGGTGGTCGGCCTCGGTGACGAGCACGTTGCGGAAGCCCTGCGCGGACTCGCCGGGCGTCGAGCCCGACAGATGCACCTGGAGCTCGTTGAGACGCTCGAGGTCGAAGGCCAGCGAGCCCTTCGACCCGTTGATCTCGAAGGTGAGCGCGTTCTTGCGGCCGGGGCAGAAGCGCGACGCCTCGATGGTGCCGACCGCGCCGTCGGCGAACGTGACGGCCGCCTCGAACGCGTCGTCCACGTCCACCTTCTGACCCTCGCGCTCCTCGATGAACGTCCTCGTGACCGCGGAGACCGAGTCGATGTCGCCGACGAGATAGCGGGCCAGGTCGATCACGTGCGCGCCGAGGTCGCCGAGGGCGCCGGAGCCCGCTACATCGGCGGATAGCCGCCAGACCATCGGGAAGTCCGGGTCGACGATCCACTCCTGCAAATAGCGCCCGCGGAAGTGGAAGATCTCGCCGAGCTCACCGGCCTCGAGCATCTGCCGTGCCAGGCGCACGGCGGGCACGAAGCGGTAGTTGAAGGCGCACAGGTGCTTGACGCCGGCGGCATCCACGCGGCGCCAGGTCTCGTGGGCCTCCTCGGCGTTCCGCCCGAGCGGCTTCTCGCAGACCACGTGCTTGCCGGCCTCGGCGGCGGCGATCGACGGCTCGGCGTGCAGGTTGTTCGGCCCCGAATTGTCGAACAGCTGCACGCGGTCGTCCTGCACGAGCTCGTGCCAGTCCGTCACGTAGCCCTCGAACCCGAAGCGGCTCGCCGCCTCGGCCACGGCCTGCTCGTTGCGACCGGCGATCGACACGAGCTCGGGCACGTACGGCGGCGGAAAGGCCATGTAGGGGAGCGTCTTGTAGGCGTTCGAGTGGGCCGTGCCCATGAAGGCGTACCCGAGCATTCCCACGCCGATCGTCTCGACGTCGGCCGCGGCGCCGGCCTGGCCCATCGTCACGAAGCCGACCTTGTCCTCGGCCATCAGGAGGCCTCTTTCTGGAACGCCGCGTCGAAGGCGACCTCGGAGGGCGCGAAGTCCGTGCGGCGGACGAAGGCGAGCGCGTCCGGTGCACCCCACTCGCGGTCCATGCCCGAGTCCTCCCACTCGATCGATAGCGGCCCCGTGTAGCCGATCCGGTTGAGCGCCCGGAAGAGGTCCTCGAAGTCGACGTCGCCGTGGCCGGGGGATACGAACGTCCAGCCTCTCTCCGGCTCCCCGAAGTCGATGTGCGAGCCGAGGATCGAGCGCCGCCCGTCGAGCCGCTTGCGGGAGTCCTTCACGTGCACGTGGTGGATGCGGTCGGCGAACTCCTCGACGAAGGCGGCGGAGTCGAGGAACTGGTGGGCGAAGTGCGACGGGTCGAAGTTGATCCCGAAGCCGTCGCGCTCGCCGATCGCCTCGAGCGCCTTGCGGGTCGTGACGAAGTCGTACGCGATCTCGGTGGGGTGGACCTCGAGCCCGAAGCGCACCCCCTCGGCCTCGAACACGTCGACGATCGGCCCCCAGCGCTCGGCGAAGTCGTCATAGCCGCGCTCGACCGCCTCCCAGTCGTTTGGGGGGAACGAGTAGAGCATGTGCCACACCGAGGAGCCCGTGAAGCCGGTGACCACCTGCACTCCGAGCCGGGCCGCGGCGCGCGCAGTGTCCTTCATCTTCTCGGCCGCTCGCCGGCGGACGCCCTCGGGATCGCCGTCGCCCCACACGTCCTCGGGAAGCACGGCCTGGTGGCGCTCGTCGATGGGATCGCAGACCGCCTGTCCCACGAGGTGCGTGCCGATCGCCCAGCAGTCGAGTCCGTGGCGCTCGAGCAGCTCGCGCCTCGCCCGGCAGTAGCCGTCGTCGCGCAGCGCCTCGTCCACCTCGAAGTGGTCTCCCCAGCAGGCGAGCTCGAGCCCGTCGAAGCCCCAGTCGCCGCATTTCGCGGCCAGCTCCTCGAGCGGGAGGTCGGCCCACTGGCCGGTGAAAAGGGTTACGGGTCGTGCCATTGCCGTTCCTCTCAGATGTGGGGTTGCTGAATGCCGGCCTGCTCGATGGCAACGCCGGCCCGGCGGTATCGCTCCAGCACGTCGGCGGGAAGGCCGGAGTCCACGACCAGCAGGTCGAGTTCCTCGGGCCGGATCATGGTCAGGAGCGACGCGCGTCCGAACTTGGTCGAGTCGATCAGCGCGACCGTGCGGCGGGCGACGGCACGGGCGGCGTTAACGACGTCCTCGAGCGGCCGGCGCGAGGTCGTGAGCCCCTGCTCGAGCGTGATCCCCGCCGCGGAGACGAAGGCGATGTCCACGTTCAGCCCGGACAGGAACTCGCGCGTCCAGCGGCCGGCGATCAGCCGCATGTGCGGGTCCACCTCGCCGGGGGTCACGATCACGTGGATCGACTCCGCGGTCAGCTCGAAGGCGATGGCGGGCGAGTTCGTGACCAGCGTGATCGTGCCGGGCGGCTCCTCGGCCAGCCGGTTTGCCAGCGCCAGGCAGGTGGACGACGAGTCGAGGAAGATCGTGGCGCCGTCCTCCACGAGCCGCGCCGCGTGGCGAGCGATCTCCGCCTTGGCCTCGCCGGCCTGGCGTACGCGCTTGTCCCAGGCGGTCTCGATCGGGTGGGGATCGGCCTCGCCGTTGACGGACCTGGCGCCGCCGTGCACCCGCTCGATCAGTCCCTCGGAGGCGAGCTCGGCCAGATCGCGGTGGACCGTGATCGCGGAGACGCCGTGGTCGAGGGCCAGCTGGGAGACCGTGACGCCGCCCTCGCGGCGGATCCGCTCGAGGATCTGCGACCTTCGCAGCGCCGGCGGGACGGTCGACGTCACACGCGGTCCTCGAACGCCCGCCGGGTCACGTTCGCCTGGAGCGGGCGGAACTCGTCGATGGCGGCGACCAGGTGATCGGCGAAGCGCGTCAGCGCCTCCTCGCCCTTCTCCGCCGTGGCGGTCAGCGGGTTGCCGATCACCCCGGTGCGGGAGAACTCGTTGTGGTCCATCGGGAAGACGAAGTACTGGTAGCCCTGGAACTCCACGTCCGGCGCGCCGTCCTGCTTGATGAACGACTTCGGCAGCCAGCCCGGCACCTGCGCGCGGTCCTCGGCGGCCCGGTCCATGCGCACGAGCTCGGCGTTGTGCGCCAGCACCTGGGAGGTCTCGAGCTCGGAGGCGTGCCAGCCGGGGGTCTCGTCCGGCGGGTTCTCGAGCAGGCCCTCGAGCATCCCGATGTAGCGCTCGGCGTAGGGCTTGTAGAGGCCGACGATCGCGCCCGTCTCGTACTTCACGCGCCGGAGCAGGGGGTCGATCACCTTGGTGTTCGACCCGTGCCCGTTGACGAGAATCAGCTTGTTCCAGCCGTGGTGGATCAGCGAGCGACAGATGTCGTAGAGCGCCTCGTTGAGGGTCGATGCTCGGAACGTGATCGTCCCCACGCCCGACTCCGGCTCGCGCATGTGCTGCGGCGAATAGCCGCACCAGAAGGGCGGCGTGTACGGGACCTCGGCCTTCTCGGCGGCCCGCCGGGCGACCTCGAGGGCGGTGATCGTGTCGGTGCCGAGCGGCAGATGGGCGCCGTGCTGCTCGCAGGACCCGATCGGGACGAGCACGATGTCCGAGCGCTCCCTGAACCACTCGATGTCCGGCGGCGCCAGGTCGAGCAGGCAGTTGGAGACGGGGCGTCCGTCCTCAGGCGGCATTGGCTGTCTCCTCCACGAGTGTCAGATAGCGGTCCGCGACCAGGTCGGCGAAGTCGGGGTCGTCCACGTGAGCGTCCACGGCCTCGAACGGGATCTCGTCGGACAGGCCGGCCCGCAGCGCCTCGATGAAGGCGGCGTCGGCCTCGGGGTCCCACAGGTCGCCGCCCGGGACGTCGGCGAGCGAGAAGCCCCCGGTGGGGCAGACGACGCTCACCGGTCCGGTGGCGGCGCCGAGGCGCTCGGCCACGATGCGCCCGAGCTCGGCCTCCTCCTCGGCGGTCAGTCGGACGAGCGTCGCGACGGGGTTGTGGTAGTAGCGCTTACGGTCGCGGTAGCGCTCCGGCAGCTCCTCGGGCGCGCCCTGGTTGAAGAAATCGACGCAGCCGGGGACGACCACCTGGGGCACCCCGTGCCTCCCGGCCACAGTGAGCCGCTCCGGGCCGGTGGCGTGGATGCCGGTGGGGTGCATCGAGTTGGCCAGCTCGGACAGCGTGTAGTCGATCACCCCCGCGATCGCCCCGGCCGCCACGAGGCGCTCCATCGCCGGGCCGCCGACTCCGTTGGCGTGGAACACCACGGGTTCGTGTCCGGCGGCCGCGAGCCGCGGCAGCAGTCGCATCACGGCGGGCGTGGTGTGGCCGAGCATCGTGATCCCCACGCATCGCTCGCCCAGGTGCTCCACCGGGCGCCCGGCGTCCCGCGCCATGCCCACCACCGCCGCGGCGGCGTTGTCGAACACCGCGCGCGAGATGGCGCTCAGCCCGATGATGTCCGTGACCGAGTGCATGACGAGCGTGTCGGTCTCGCCTACGAAGGGCCCGAACGGGCGCCGGCCCGACGCGCTCGGCGAGACGATCAGCTTGGGTACGCCGACCGGCAGCGCGGCCATCGCGGCTGCGCCCAGGAGCGCGCCCTCCGCGCCGCCGAGGCAGAGTGCGCCGTCGAGCCGCCGTTCGCGCCACAACCGCTCCACAATCGCCCGCGCCCCCTGCTGCATCAGCTCGACGGCCGCGCCGCGTGATCCCGCCGTCCGAACCTCCTCCAGCTCGCGCCCGCCGGCGCGAGCCACCTCGGCCCGGGTGACATCCGGCTCGCAACCCGCCGGCTCACCCAGGATGCCCGTGTCGATCACGAGCGGCTCGCCGCCGAGCTCGCGCACCCGCGTGCGGACGTATTCCGTCTCGTCGCCCTTCGTGTCGAGGGTGGCCAGGAGCGCGATCCGAGGGACGGCGCTCAAACGGCGCTTCCCTCGCCGACGGCGCTCGCCGCGCGCCGGAGAACGTCGATCGAGTCCTGCGTGTACTGGTCGTAGAGGCTGGCCGGCACGGCGCCGGTGCCGTGATCACGCAGGAACTGCTCCATGCCCTGCGACCCGCCGGCCTCCGAGGCGTCCTCGATCTCGGTGCGCTGGGAGATGCGGCTGCGATCGACCGTGGCCACGAACTCGACCGTCACGTAGTCGTCGTAGCCGACCTCGTCGAGCACCCGCATGAGCTTCTCCCAGTCGAGCGCCCCCTGGCCGCACGGCATCCGGTTGTTGTCCGCAACGTGCACGTCCACGAGCCTGTCGCCGGCGCTCCGCAGCGCCTCGGCCCAGTCGGCCTCCTCGATGTTCATGTGGAACATGTCGAGGCAGACGCCGCAGTTGCCGCCCACGTCCTCGGCCAGGGCGAGTGCCTGGTCGGCTCGGTTGAGGAAGTAGGTCTCGAAGCGGTTGAGGGGCTCGAGGCCGAGACGCACGCCGACCTTCTCGGCGTGGTCCTGGCACTCCTTGAGCGACTCAACCGCCCACTTCCACTCGTCCTCCGGCGAGCCCATCGGCACCACCTTGCCGACGGTCGACGGGACGACCGTGAGGATCCTGCCGCCCCACTTCGAGATCTGGGTGAGGGTGTCGTTGACGTACTCGATCGAGCCGCGGCGAACGTAGGCGTCCTCGTGCAGCAGGTCGCGGCCGCCGGTCATGAGCGTCACGGCGCCCCAGCACTCGAGGCCGTGCTTGTCGAGCAGTCCCTTCACCTCGTCGGTGTCCCAGACGGACGGCTCTCCGGAGATCTCGATCCCCTCGTAGCCGCAGCGGGCGAGACGTTCGATCGTCGTCTCGATCGGCTCCTGGCGCATCCAGTTGTGCATGGCGAACTTCATAGGCGGTCTCCTCTCCTCGGGCCGTTCAAAGGCCCAACTTCCCCGGATTCATGATCCCGTTCGGATCGAGCGCGGCCTTGATGCGCCGCATGGCACCGAGGGCCGCGCCGTGTTGGCGCTCCATGTACGGCGCCAGCTTCAGCCCCACGCCGTGGTGGTCGTTGATCACGCCGCCCGCGGCGAACACCGCCTGGACGCCGTCGTCCCAAACGCGGTCGTGCAGCCAGGCGCCGCGTTCCGTGTCCCCGCCGTCGGGAATCACGAAGCGGGCGTAGATCATCGTGCCCCACGGATACCAGTGCGAGAAGTGCATGCGGAGCTGCAGGCCGGTGTGGGCGTATGGCTCCTTCACCGCGGCGCGCAGGGCGTGGTAGACCGGTTCGATCCTGCTGTACGGCGCGACCACGTCGATCGTGCCCCAGATCGCCGGCAGCTCCGGCTGGTGCGGCGGGTAGTAGAACTCGTAACGGCGCTCCCACCACGTCTCGGCCAGGGCGGGGTCGAGCTCGCGGCCGCCCTGCTCGCGGACCGAGGCGAGCGTACGCGCGGCCTCGACCGCCACCGCCTCGGGCTCGCCCTCGAAGCACAGCACGGTGCACACGCCCTCGAGCTGCTCGCCCACCACGGGCGACAGGGCCAGCCGCGTGGCTTCGTCGTCGTACATGCGGATGACCGACGGCCTGTGTCCCGCGGCCAGCGCGCGCCTGAACGCCTCGATGCCCGCCCCGATCGAGGGCAGCGACACGGTGGCGAAGCGGCGCTCCTCCGGCAGCGGAGCCAGTCGCAGGGTGGCCCGGGTGATCGCGCCGAGTGTGCCCTCGGAGCCAACGAAGAGCTGGGCCAGCTCGGGTCCCACGGCGTGGCGCGGCACCTCCACCGATTCGATCACCTCTCCGCCCGCGAGCACCACCCGCAGCGAGAGCACCAGGTCCTCGATCTTGCCGTAGCGCGTGGAGAGGACGCCGGAGCCGCGCGCCGCGATGTAGCCGCCCACGGTCGCCCACTCGGCGGAGGCGGGGTAGTGCGGCAGCATGAGGCCGCGCTCGTTCAGCTCACGCTCGAGACGTTGGCCGTTCACACCCGCCTCGGCGGTGACCGTGAGAGAGCGTTCGTCGACCTCGAGGACCCGGTCGAGAGCGCTCAGATCGAGGAGGAGGCCGCCCCGAACGGGCACCGAGCCGCCCTGGGTACCCGAGCCGCCGCCCCAGGGCACGACCGGCACGCGATGCTCGTCGGCCAGCTCGAGCGCCGCGCTCACACCCGCCTCGTCGCGAGGCACGGCGATCAGGTCGGGCCGACCGAGAGGGTGCCCGGCCGCCTGCGCCGCGAGCGCGCGCCAGTAGGTATCGCTCGTGTAGGCGGCGAGTCGCTCCGGATCGTCCGTCACCGCATCGTCCCCAACACGGGTTATCAGTTCCTCCCGAAGGAGGGCGATAGCACTGCTCGCGGGGACGGTCCTGCCTGAGGTCATTGGGTCAGAGCGCGAGGCAAACTTCGTCATAACACTTCAGGACTTGACAAGGAACTCTGCATGAGTTTTCAATACGTGTCAAGCATGCGTCTTCCGCTACGGCGCCCCCGAGCCGCAACTGCCAGCCCGACCGCGGAAGCCCTGCCGGGGACACACCATTGGGGGAAGGTCCTTGGCGGGGCGGCGGCCGCGGCGGTGCTCGGCTGGCTGGCCGTCAAGGCCGCCGGGAACGGCAAGCAGTTCGTCACGGTCACACTCAACGGACTGACGCTTGCGGCGCTCTACTTCGTCGTGGCGAGCGGCTTCACGCTCATCTTCGGGCTGATGCGCGTGGTGAACATGGCCCACGGCTCCCTCTACCTGCTGGGCGGCTACCTGGCCTTCGAGATGCAGGAGAGCTGGTTCCAGAAGGACAGCGGGGGGCTCAACCTCAGCCTCAGCGCCGGAGGCTCGAGCGGGACGGAGTACGACCTGCTCGGCTGGCTCGTGCCGCTCGTGCTCGCGTCGCTGTTCATCGGCCTGCTGGGCGTCGCCATCCAGCAGCTGTTCCTGCGCTGGAACCAGGGCCAGGACCTGCGCCAGGCGCTCATCACCATCGCGATCGGCGTGATCCTGGCGGACCAGATGCTGGCCCACTTCGGCGGCATCGCCAAGGACATCAAGACGCCCGCGAGCTGGCCCGAGACCGTGACCCTGCCCGGCGACATCACGTACGGCTTCTTCCGGCTCGTGATCGTCACCGGCTCGGCTCTCCTCATCGGTCTGCTCCTGTGGCTCATGATCAAGCGCACCCGCTTCGGCCTGATCGTGAGAGCGGGCGTGGACGACCGGCAGATGGTCTCGGCGATCGGTATCAACATCCCGCTCGTCTTCGCCGGCGCCTTCTTCATCGGCGCCATGCTCGCCGGCTTCGGGGGCGTGCTCGGCGGAACGATGATCGCGCTCGAGCCGGGCGAGGACACCTCGTTCCTGCTCGCCTCGCTGATCGTGGTGATCATCGGCGGGATGGGCAGCCTGGGCGGCGCCGCGATCGGGGCGCTGGCGCTCGGACTCGTCGACGCCTACGCCGACGTCTACCTCATCTTCGGCGACACCGACCTCACGAACTACTCGATCCTGGTCACCTTCGCGCTGCTCGTGGCCGTGCTCGCCGTGCGTCCGCTGGGACTGTTCGGGAGACCCGCGTGACGGCCGTCGCACGGGGTCGCCTCGGACTACCGAGCCTGATCGCGCTGGCCGTCGTCGCGCTGGTGCTCGTGCTCGCGCCGCTGATCTTCTCCGACTACTTCGTCAGCGTGATCCTCACCAAGGCCCTCTGGCTGGGGATCGCGGCGGCGAGCCTGATCTTCCTGTCGAGCTACGGCGGGATGGTCTCGCTGGCGCAGGTAGGCCTCTACGGCATCGCCGGCTTCACGATGGGCAACCTGGTGGCGGCCGATGGCGGCGTCGCCGCCGCCTGGACCCCGTGGGCCGCAGTGGCGGGGGGCGTGGTGGTCGCCACCCTCGTCGGGCTCCTCTTCGGGGCGATCGCCTCGCGCAGCGAGGGCATCTACTTCCTGATGATCACGCTGGCCTTCGGGGTGATGGTCTACTACTTCTGGGGCCAGGTCACCCAGCTATCGGGCTTCGGCGGCGTCAACAACGTCGACCTGCCGGCCCTGGTGGGCGACCCGGGCAAGGACCCGGCGCCGCTCTTCTACGTGTCCCTGGCGGCCGGAGTGCTGGTCCTTGTGGGGGTCCGCTACCTCGCGCGGACGCCCTTCGGGCTCGCTCTGCAGGGCATCCGCGACGAGCCGGCGCGCATGCGGGCGCTGGGCTACAACGTCACCCTCCACCGCGCGCTCGCCTTCGGGGTCGGAGCGCTGATCGCGGCCGTCGCCGGAATCCTTTCGGTCTGGTACAACCGCCGCATCTCGCCCGGGTCGATCAGTCTCCAGCAGACGATCGACGTCCTGGTGATCGCCGTGATCGGCGGTCTCTATCGGCTGGAGGGGGCGTGGATCGGGGCGCTCACGTTCGCCCTGATCGACAACTACTCGCGCGAATGGACGCCGGAGATCGGGAACGTGCTCGGCCCGGAGCGCTTCAACACGCTCATCGGCGTGATCTTTCTTGTGATCGTGCTCATCTCTCCCGGAGGCCTCGTCGGCATCTGGGAGCAGGGGAGACAGCGGTTCCGTGGAGCCCTCGGGGGTGGGCGAACACGAGCTGGACCGGCGGCGCCGGAAGCGCCGCCGGTCCAGGAGCCGCTCGAGCCGGGGCCGGTGCAGCAGTGAGGAGCCGGGTGCAGTTGACCACGCAACGCGAGGAGAGTGAGGAGAAGGGATGAAGTTCCGTAGTCACAGACGGCCGTGGCTGGCGGTGGTGCTTGCCGCCCTACTGGCCTTTACTCTTGCGGCCGCGGGCTGCGGCGACGACGACGACGACGGCGGCGGCGGGGATCAGACGTCCGCTGGAGGCGGCGGTGGAGGCGGGACCATCAAGGTCGGCATCCTGTCCGACTGCGAGGGTGCGTTCGGGGCCTTCTACGAGCCGGACATCGCCGGCGCGCAGGTACCGCTCATCAACCGCGGCGCGAAGGCGAAAAACCCGAAGAAGCCGAGCGACGGTGTCGAGGGCGCCAAGATCGCGGGCAAGAACATCGACATCGTCGGGTACGGCTGCGCCGACGACACCGCCGACAAGGCAATCGAGGAGACGCGCCGCCTGATGGAGCAGGAGGACGCGGACATCCTGGTCGGACCGCTCTCGGGTGACGAGGGCATCGCGGTGGCGAACTACGCCAAGGAGCACCCGGACAAGACCTTCGTCAACGGCACCTCGGGCGCGCAGGACACGACGCTCAAGGTGAAGGCGCCGAACTTCTTCCGCTACAACACGGACGGCGCCCAGTGGTCGGCCGGTCTGGGCGACTACGCCTACAACGAGCTGGGCTGGCGGACGGCGGCCATCGTCGGCGACGACTACTCGTTCCCGTACACGTCGCTCGCCGGCTTCGTGGCCGAGTTCTGCGCGATCGGCGGAGACGTCACCAAGCGTGTGTGGCCGCCGCTGAACGAGAAGGACTACTCCTCGTTCATCTCACAGATTCCGGAGGACGTGGACGGCCTGTATGTCGGCGTCGGCGGGTCGGGCCTGATCTCGTTCATCAAGCAGTACGAGCAGCAGCGCGGGAAGATCGACACCAAGAAGATGATGGGCAACGTCTTCTGGAACGACCCGCTCGTGCTGAAGGAGGTCGGCAACCGTCTCATGGGCGGCGTGACCTCGGGTCCGACGGCCGGCGACTCGACCGAGCCGTCAGCCAAGCAGTACGTGGGCGAGATCAAGAAGTCGTACCCGGAGATCGCTCCGCTCGCCTCCTCAGTGTTCGTCTACAACTACTACAACGCCATGGAGGGGCTGGCCCAGGCGCTGGAGAGCGTCGACGGCAACATCTCCGGCGGCCAGAAGGAGCTCCAGAACGCGCTGAAGGACGTCCAGCTGGACGCCGCCTACGGCCAGATCGAACTCGACGACAACCGTCAGGCGATCGCCGACAACTATGTCCAGAAGGTCGTCCCGGACAAGACCGGCGACAAGGTCCCCGACGTCCAGACCATCAGCAAGATCCCGTCGGTTGACCAGACGTTCGGCGGCTTCTTCAGCGCCGACACGCCGGCGCCCGATCGGGAGAACCCGACGTGCGAGAAGAAGACCCCGCCCTCCTGGGTGGGCAAGGCCGAGCCGGTGAGCTTCGGGAGCTGACCGGACGGCAATGGCAGTGGCACAGGCCACCGAGAGCGCCGAGCCGATCCTCCGCCTGCGGGGGGTCGGACGGCGCTTCGGTGGGGTCCACGCCGTGCGGGAGGTGGACCTCGAGGTCAGGCCCGGCGAGCGCCGGGCCATCCTCGGCCCGAACGGCGCCGGCAAGACCACGCTCTTCAACGTGATCTCGGGCGAGTTCCCCCCCACCGGGGGGAGCATCGAGCTGTTCGGGCAGGACGTGACGGCTCAGCCGGCCCGCAAGCGGGCCAGGCTGGGGCTCTCCCGCACGTTCCAGACATCGAAGCTCTTCCTCGGTCTGACCGTCGAGGAGAACCTCTACCTGGCGGTGCTGGGCGTGCGCGAAGGACACCTGCGGCCTGTGCGATCGGGAAGGGATCGTCAGATGCGGGAGCGAGCGCGCACGATGGCCGAGGCCGTGGGCCTCGGCGACCGGCTCGGCCATCTCGTCGGCGAGCTCTCGCACGGCGAGCAGCGCCAGCTGGAGGTTGGCATGGCGCGCGTCGTCGAGCCGAGGCTGATGATGCTCGACGAGCCCGCCGCGGGCCTTTCCCCCGCCGAGCGTGTATCGCTCACGGAGCTCCTGCTTCAGCTCGACCCAGGGATAACGCTGATCTTGATCGAGCACGACATGGACGTCGCCCTGCGCGTGGCAGAGTGGGTGACGATGATGCACGAGGGTCGCGTGATCGCCGAGGGCACGCCCGCGGACATCCGCGGCAACAAGCAGGTGCACGACCTCTACCTGGGGAGCAGCTACGGCGATGAGTGACGCGCTGCTCGAGGTGAAGCGGCTGAACGGCTACTACGGGTCGGCGCACGTGCTCCAGGACGTGAGCTTCGAGGTCGGCGACGAGCCGCTGGCGATCATCGGCCGGAACGGGATGGGCAAGTCCACCCTCTGCCACGCCCTGCTCGGCCTACTCGGCTCGGCGACCGGCTCCGTGCGCTTCCGAGAGCGCGAGATGATGGGCCAGGCGCCGCATCGGATCGCCTCGGCCGGCCTCGGCTTCGTGCCCCAGGGCCGGCGGCTGTTCCCCTCCCTCACGGTCGACGAGCACCTGAGGCTGGTGGCGGGGCGGCGCGACGGGAAGCGCTGGACGCCGAAGCGAGTGTACGAGCTCTTCCCGCGCCTTGCCGACCGCAAGGGCATCGGCGGCGCGCAGCTCTCGGGAGGCGAGCAGCAGATGCTCGCGATCGCGCGCGCCCTGCTGACGAACCCGCGCCTCCTGATCATGGACGAGCCGTCGGAGGGGCTCGCGCCGACCGTGGTGGAGGACCTGATCGCCACCGTGCGCGGGCTCTCGGACGAGGGCACGTCGCTGCTCCTCGTGGAGCAGAACCTCGGCGTGGCGACCTCGCTCGCCGACCGCCAGCTCGTGATGGTCGCCGGACGGATCGCGGCCGAGACGACCGCCGCCGAGCTGGAGGCGGACCCCGAGGCCCAGCAGCGCTATCTCGGTGTAGTCGCAACGGAGGGGTGACCCCGATGGAACCGATCGATCCGGGCGCGAAGCCCGTGCAGACATTCGAGTGGGGGGCCATCAAGTGGCTCATCACGCCGGACGACACAGAGGGGGCGGCGCTCACCTTCGGCGAGGTGCTGCTGCTGCCGGGCCAAGGCCACGCGCGCCACAACCATCCGGAGTCCGAGGAGATCCTCTACGTGCTCTCGGGGGAGGGCGAGCAGATGCTCGAGGACGGCGAGGAGCGCTGGTATCCCGTGAAAGCCGGCGACACGATCTACGTCCCCACCGCGATGTTCCACGCGACAGTGAACCGCGGCTGGCAGCCGATGCGCCTGCTCGCCCTATACAACCCGGGCGGCGCCGAGAAGGCCCTGCGCGAGCTGCCCGACTTCGGCGAGTCGGAGTCAGCCGACTGGTCGGTGCGGGCCCGGGCGTGAGCCCGGTCGTTCTACTCATAGGCACGCTCGACACGAAGGGCGAGGAGTACGCATTTCTGCGCGACCGGCTCCGCGAGGCCGGCGTCGACGTCCTGCTGGCCGATACGGGCACCCTCGACCCGCCTCGCGTGGAGCCCGACATCTCGCGCGAGGAGCTGGCCGCCGGGACAGGCGCCGACCTCGCCGCGCTCGCCGAGGCGCGCGACCGCGGCGCCGCGGTCACCGCGATGGCCGACGCCGCGGCGGTCCTGGCGCGGCGCCTCCACGAGGAGGGCCGCATCGACGGCGTGCTCGCCGCGGGCGGCTCCGGCAACACGGCGATCGCCACGCGCGCGATGCAGGCGCTTCCGGTGGGTGTGCCGAAGCTGATGGTCTCGACGATGGCGGCCGGCGACACGCGCGACTACGTGGGCGCGCGCGACGTGGCGATGATGGCCTCGGTGGCCGACGTGGCCGGGGTCAACTCCGTATCCGCCCGCGTCCTGGCCAATGCCGCCGCGGCGATGGCGGGGATGGTGACCGCGCCGCCGGTTCAGCTGGCCGAGGAGCGCCCGCTGGTGGGGGCCACCATGTTCGGCGTCACGACGCCGTGCGTGACCGCCGCGCGCGAGGAGCTCGAGAAGCGCGGCTACGAGCCGGTGGTGTTCCACGCCACGGGCGTGGGCGGACGCGCGATGGAGGGCCTCCTGGAGTCCGGGTTCCTGCGGGGCGTCCTCGACGTGACCACCACCGAGCTGTGCGACGACCTCGTGGGCGGCGTGCTCTCCGCGGGGCCCGACCGCCTCGAGATGGCCGGGAAGCTGGGGCTGCCGCAGGTGGTGTCGGTGGGAGCGCTCGACATGGTCAACTTCGGCGCGCGTGACACCGTGCCCGAGCGCTTCGAGCAGCGGAACCTCTACGTGCACAACCCGGTCGTCACGCTGATGCGCACGACCAAGGAGGAGAACGCGGAACTGGGGCGGCGCATAGCACGGAAGCTGTCAGCCGCCACCGGACCGACCGCCCTGTTCGTCCCGCTGAAGGGCGTGTCGATGATCGACGCCGAGGGCCAGCCCTTCCGCGACGCGGAGGCCGACGCCGCGTTGTTCGAGGAGCTGCGGGGGGTCGGCGACGACGTCGAGCTCGTCGAGCTCGACCTGCACATCAACGACCCCGAGTTCGCGCAGGCGATGGTCGAGAAGCTCGACGGGTACATGAAGGAGGCCGCCGGGTGACGGGCGACGAGGCGCGAGCCAGGCTGCGCGCCACGATCGACTCGGGCGGGGTGATCATCGGCGCCGGCGCCGGCACCGGCCTGTCCGCCAAGTGCGCGGAGGCGGGCGGCACCGACCTGATCATCATCTACAACTCGGGTCGCTACCGGATGGCGGGGCGCGGTTCGCTCGCCGGTCTGCTCCCCTACGGGGATGCGAACGCGATCGTGATGGAGATGGCGGGCGAGGTCCTGCCGGTCGTCAAGGAGACCCCCGTGCTGGCGGGGGTGTGCGGCACGGACCCCTTCCGGCTGATGCCGAACTTCCTGCGCGAGGTCGACGAGGCCGGCTTCGCCGGAGTTCAGAACTTCCCGACCGTGGGGCTCTTCGACGGCGAGTTCCGGGCCAACCTCGAGGAGACCGGGATGGGGTACGGGCTCGAGGTCGAGATGATCCGCGCCGCCGCCGAGCGCGGGCTGCTCACCACTCCTTACGTGTTCGACGTGGAATCGGCGGAGGCGATGACGCGCGCCGAGGGGGACGTGCTGGTGCCGCACATGGGCCTCACGACCAAGGGCACCATCGGGGCCCATAGCGCCAAGTCACTCGACGACTGCGTGGAGCTGATCCAGGCCATGCGCGACGCGGCGGTGGCCGTCAACCCGGACGTGATCGTGCTCTGCCACGGCGGACCGATCGCCGAGCCGGAGGACGCAGCGTATGTGCTCGAGCGCACCACCGGCGTTGCCGGCTTCTTCGGCGCCTCGAGTATGGAGCGGCTCCCGACCGAGGTGGCGATGACCGAGAACATGAAGCGCTTCAAAGCGCTCACGGTCTAGGGGTTCGCGCCGGGGCCAAGCTGCCGACCTCGGAAACGAACGGGAGCGCGGACGCTAGTCCTGGTAGGCGAGCAGCCTGACGCGCTCGTAGGCGGGGATCTCGGTGGTCGCC
>DATDLN010000094.1:0-21586 GCA_036519295.1 Thermoleophilaceae bacterium | reverse complement strand
CGTCGGTGCCCTCCGCGAGCAGGGCGTCGATGGCGTCCGCCGGATTCACCGGCAATCGCAGCGACTCGACGAACAGCCCGCTCTTCGAGCCGAAGTAGTACGAGACGAGCGCAGGGTCCACACCCGCGTCACGGGCGATCGAAGGTCAAATCTCCCGTGACTTCTCAAACTCGCTCGGCTGGATCGCCCTCGCCCGAGCGCTCAGCCAATGCCGGCTTCCTTGCACATGGCGGCGTACTTGCCGGTGCAGATCTCGGCCGGGTCGAGGAAGCCGTCGGCGATGACGGTGTCCTTGATGTTGTCCTTGGTGACAGCGACCGGCGTCAGCAGGACCGAGGGCACCTGCTTTTTGCCGTTGTCGACCTTGGCGTTGACGAGACCCGGGGGCGGCTTTTCGCCCTTCGCGGCGGCCACGGCGAGCTGGGCCGACACCTCGGCCTGCTTCTTGATCGTCAGGTAGATCGTCATGAACTGCTCGCCGGCCAGGATCCGCTGGATGGCTGCCACCTCGGCGTCGCCGCCCGTGACCGGTACCTGCTGCGGGTCGATGCCTGCACTCTTCATGGCGGCGATGGCGCCGCCGGCCATGCCGTCGTTGGCGGAGTAGACGGCGTCGATGTTGTCCTTGCCGAGCGCGGTGGTGGCCTGCTCCATCTCGAGCTGAGCCTTGTCGGGACTCCAGTCAGGCGTGTCGTACTCCTTGGCGATATCGACCCCGCTGGCGTCGAGGATCTGGTGCGCGCCCTTCTTGTAGTCGCCCGCACTGGGGTCGGTGGACGAGCCGTTGATCATCACGATCGACTTGCCGTCGCCATCGTTCCCGAGCTTGTCGAGCAGCGTTCGCGCCTCGATCCGGCCCTGGCGGACGTTGTTGAACGAGACGTAGTAGTCGATGTCCGCGTCGGCGATCAGCCGGTCGTAGGCGATCACCGGCACGTCCGACTGCTTGGCGCGCTCGACCATCGTCGCCGCCGCCTCCGCGTCGACCGCGTCCAGCACCAGTACCTCCGCCCCCTTCGTGATCGCCGCCTCGGCCTGCGCCTGTTGCTTGTTGGCGTCCTGCGCGGCGTTGCCGTAGATCACCTCGCAGTCCGGGCACAACTCCTTGACCTTGTTGGTGAAACCCGGGCGATCGTGCTGCTCATAGCGAGTCGTCTTCGTCTCCGGCAGCAGCAGGGCGATCTTCTTCCCGCCACCGTCACCACCCCCGCCGTTGCCACCGCCGCCATTGTCATCGTCGTCACCGCAGGCGGCGAGACCCACGCACGCAATCAACGCGGCGAGGGCAATCGTGGCTCCTATTCCCTTCATCGTGCTTCTCCCTTCACAGCGTCGTCGTGTGGTCGTGTACGCGCGGCCCCTCCGCTCGATTGCGCCCCGTCCAGCGCCAATGCCACGGCGCCACGCAGCGCCCCATCCGGCCCGAAGCGAGCGGGGACCAGCTCCGGCGGGAACGGGACTGCCTCACGGAGCCGCGCCCCCAGAGCGTCCAGCACGCGCCGGCCCGAGCCCATGAGACCGCCGCCTACCGCGAGGCGCGCGGGGTCGATCAGGATCGCCACGTTGGCGACGTGGACGGCGAGCTCCGCCAGCACCTCGCTGACGAGCGCGCGGGCGCGGGGGTCGTCGCTCGAGAAGACCTGCTCTGCGGTGAGGCGCTCGCCCAAGAGGCGACTGCCGCGCTCGCCGATGGCACGCCCGGCGACGGCCTCCTCCAGGGGCGCGCGCCCGTGCGCCGCGCCGCCTTGATCGCCGGCTCCGCGAAGCATGTAGCCGATCTCGCCCGCCGCCCCGTTGGCGCCATTGAGGACGCGGCCGTCGATGACAACCGCGGCCGCCAGGCCCGTGCCCAGGCTGAGCAGCACCCCCGGGTCGGCGTCGCGCAGGTTGCCCCAGCGCGCCTCGGCCAGCGCCGCCGCCTTCACGTCCGTCATGACGCGCACCCGTTCCAAGGCGAGACCTTCGCGAAGCAGGGCCGGGAGCGAAAGGTCCTCCCACCCCGGGACGTTCGGCGCGAGGAGAACCCCGTCGTCAAGCACGATTCCGGGGCTCACGGCGCCGGCCGCGAGCGGCCGTCCGCCACGCGCAGCGCGAGTTCGCGCCACCAGCTCGCGAGCTGCCACGAGCGCACGCTGTACGACCTGCCTCGCGCCCCGCGGCGCATCAGTGTCGAGCCTGACGGACTCGGCGATCTCACCGTCGAGCCCCGCCGTCGCGACGGCTACCTTGGTGCCGCCGAAGTCGATCGCCAGCACGAAATCTTGTGCCGCAGACACAGGGCCATCCGCACTATCCACGGCCGAGAAAAGTATACTTTCTTAACTAATACTGCAACCCGGCTCTGCGTTGAGGACGGCGTCGCGCGGGTCAGCCCGGGGTCGCCCTCCCGCCTACGCGCTGCTCGAAGACCAGTTCGTGCGCGGTGTCGAGGGCTGTAGCGATTGCGCCCAGCACGATCGCATCCTGGCCGAGCGCGCTCTCGACGATCGAGAGCTCCAAGGGCGTGAGTCCCCGGAGCGTGCTCTCGAGCGGCCCCCGCAGAAGATCGGTGTTGTGTCCCACCCCGCCGCCTAGGACCACGAGCTCCGGGTCCAGGATCGCGGCGATCGTGGCCACGACGAGCGCCAGCCTCTCGGCCTCCTGCTTCACCGCCGCCAGCGCCTGCTCGTCGCCCTCGCGGGCCGCGGCGAACACCCGCTTGGCGGACAGGGGCCCCCGCATGTCCAAGCCCCTCGCGTTCCTGACGACCGCGTCGGCCGAGGCTGCCTGCTCGAGCAATCCACGCACGCGCGCGTCGGGATCCGACGAGTTTGCGCCCGGGAGCGGCAGGAAGCCGATCTCGCCCGCCACTCCGTGAGCGCCCCGATACAGCTCCCCGTCGATGACGATTCCCATCCCCACCCCGGTGCCGACCGACACGTAGACGAAAGCGTCGGCGTCCGCGCCGCGGCCGTAGGACCGCTCCCCGAGCGCGGCCAGGTTGGCGTCGTTTTCGATCACGAGACTCGACCCGAGCTCGTCCCGCAGCGCATCGACCAGTCCCCGCCTGCTCCATCCAGGAAGGTTGGGCGCCAGGCGAAGGCGTCCGCTGGCGGGGTCGAAGATCCCCGGGCTGCCCACGACGGTGTGGACAACCTGCGACCAGCTGAGATCTCCGGTCGAGGCGACGTCATGGGCCAAGTCGGACACCGTCCGGACGACAGCCTGAGCGCTCCGCGCTCGGTTGCGCTCGTCGCGCCGTGCCACGATGCGACCCGACAGGTCCGCCACCGCCACGCGGATCCAGGCGCGTCCGATGTCGATGCCCATTACGAAGGCCGCGGAGGCGTCCAGCTCGTAGAGCAGCCCGGCGCGACCTCGTGGGGGAGACTCTCGTCCCACAGCGCGGACCAGTCCGGCCCGCTCGAGGTTGGCAAGCGCCATGGAAACTGTGGGCTTCGACAGCCCGGTCTCGCGCGCGAGTTGAGCACGAGTGGTGGGTCCATCGCGCCGCAGGCGGTCGAGCAGCGTGCGCGCGTTCATTGCGCGAAGGAGGCTGGGCGTGCCCGGCGGCGAGCCATCGGCGACCCGCAGCAGCGACCTCAACTGATCGGGCCGGTCCTCCACGCGCCAAGTGTAAGGAACCCTTACGAGCCCTCGCACGAAGCCGGATGGGAGGAGGGCCTTCGACAACCTCGGCCGCCTGTCAGTCTTCGCTCGGTGCCCTCCGAGCGACGTCCCGCGATTCTGGCTGTCGATGACGAGCCGGCGGTGCTGGGTGCCGTGGCAAGGGATCTGCGCCGCGGTTTCGGAGAGCGCTACCGGATCCTGAGGGCGGGCTCGGGGGCCGAGGCGCTCGAGGTGCTGGGCGAGCTGCGCGCCCGCGGCGACCAGGCCGCCATGCTGATCGCCGACCAGCGTATGCCGGGCATGTCCGGCACCGACTACCTGGTCCGGGCCCGCACCCTCGTGCCCGACGCCAAACGCGTGCTGCTGACCGCCTATGCCGACACCGAGGCGGCGATCGCGGCGATCAACGACGTGGCGCTCGACTACTACCTGCTCAAGCCGTGGGATCCTCCCGAGGAGGAGCTCTATCCGGTCGTCGAGGATCTGCTCGAGACCTGGGAGGCGGGCGCGAGCCTCGAGGCGGGCGGGGTGCGGATCGTCGGCCACCGCTTCTCGAGGGACACCCATGACCTGCGCGACTTCCTAGCGCGCAATCGGGTTCCGGCGCGCTGGATGGACGTGGAGCGCGACGGCGAGGCGCGCGAGCTGCTGCAGGTGGTCGGGGTCGAAGAGGATCGCCTGCCCGTCGCCCTCCTGGAGGACGGCTCGGTCCTGGAGCGGCCCACGGTCCTCGAGTTGGCCGAGCGCCTGGGCGTCGCGGGCCAGCCGGGGCAGGACCATTACGACCTGGTGATCGTGGGGGGCGGACCGGCGGGCCTCGCGGCCGCCGTCTACGGGGCGTCGGAGGGCCTGCGGACGGTGATGGTCGAGCGCGAGGCGCCCGGCGGCCAGGCGGGCCAGTCGAGCCGAATCGAGAACTACCTCGGCTTCCCCGCCGGGTTGAGCGGCTCGGACCTAGCGCGCCGGGCGACCGACCAGGCGCGGCGGCTCGGCGCCGAGCTGCTGACCGTGCAGGACGCCGTCGCACTGCGCGCCGAGGGCGCGGGCCGGATCGTGGAGCTGAGCGGCGGCGGCGAGCTGAGCGCCAACTGCGTGCTGGTGGCGTCGGGGGTGTCCTACCGGCAGCTCGACGCGCCGGGCTTCGCCGAGCTGACCGGGGCGGGCGTCTACTACGGGGCGGCCTTGGCCGAGGCGCGCTCCTGCGAGGATCAGCACGTCGCGATCATCGGTGGGGCTAACTCCGCCGGCCAGGGAGCGGTTCACTTCAGCGCGTTCGCCGACAGCGTGACGATGCTCGTCCGCGGCCCCACGCTCGAGCGATCGATGTCGCGCTACCTGATCGAGCAGGTGGAAGCGCTGGCGAACGTCACGGTGCGCACGGAGACCGTCGCGACCGCCGCCGAGGGCGAGGACGGCCGGCTACGGCGGCTGCGGGTCCGAGGGCCCGACGGGAAGGAGTCGGTTCTCCACACAGACGCGTGCTTCGTGTTCATCGGCGCCTCGCCGCGCACGGACTGGCTCGAGGGTGTCGTTGCTCGCGATGGCCGCGGCTTCATCCTTGCCGGGCCGGACGTCCAGACCAACGGATGGCCGCTGGGGCGCGACCCCTACCCGCTCGAGACGAGCGTCCCCGGCGTCTTCGTCGCCGGCGACGTGCGGGCGCGCTCGATCAAGCGCGTGGCCAGCGCGGTCGGCGAAGGGTCGATGGCGGTTTCGCTGATCCACGAGTACCTGGCTCAGGCATGACCGGGCCCGTCACGCTGGCCGAGCTGCGGGCGGTCGACCTGTTCGACGACATCGACGACGATCAGCTCGGCAAGTGGGTCGACGTCGCGAGCGTCGAGCAGCTCGAGCCGGGCGGCCTGATCTTCGAGCAGGGCGAGGAACCGGCGGGGCTGAAGCTGCTGCTCGAGGGGGAGGCGATGGTCGTTCTCGTCGAGGGGGGGCGCACAGAGCCGGTGGGACGCCAGTTCGCGCCAACCTGGATCGGGGCCATCGCGGTACTTACCGGCGGGCCGCTGGGAGTGCGCATGAAGGCCGAGACGCCGTGCCGCGTCGCGCTGGTGCGGGCCGACGAATTCCGCCGCCTCGTGTTTTCACAGCCGGCGGTGCACCAGCGCGTCATGCGGCAGGTAGCGCCCGTGATGAGCCGGATCACCGAGATGGAGCAGAACCGGGAGCGGTTGGCTTCGCTGGGCACGATGGCTGCCGGTCTGGCGCACGAGCTCAACAACCCGGCGGCGGCCGCGCGCCGCGCAGCGGCCCAGATGGAGGAGGCGCTCGACGTGATCGGGTCGACGATCGGCCGCTTCGTCGACTCCGGCATCGACCGGGAGGACGCGCACGGGCTGGTCGTGCTCCAGCGGCAAGCGCTGGCCGGCGCGGAGGAGCGCACCGCGCTCGACGCGCTCGACCTGGCCGACGCCGAGGAAGAGCTGCTCGCCGGCCTCGAGGAACTCGGCGTCCCCGAGTCGTGGCGGCTCGCCGAGCCACTGGCAGCGGCTGGGGTGGACCGCGCCTGGCTCGATCGGGTGGCCGCCCTGGCCGGGTCGGCCAGCGGCGCGGCCGTCGAGTGGGTCGCCGCGACGCTGACCGCCCGGGGGCTCGCGGGTGAGCTGCAGGAGTCGACCAAGCGGATGTCGGACCTGGTGGGCGCGGTGAAGTCCTACGCCTACATGGATCGCGGCGACCTCGTCGAGGTCGACGTGCACGAGGGGATCGAAACGACCCTGGCAGTACTCGGCCACCGGCTCAAGCACACGAACATCGAGATCGTCCGCCAATACGACAAGGGCCTGCCGAAGCTGACCGTGCGGGGCTCCGAGCTGAACCAGGTCTGGACCAACCTGCTCGATAACGCGATCGACGCGCTCGGCGAGCAGGGCACGATCACGATCACCACCCGCAGCGAGGCGGGCGGGGCGCGGGTTGACGTGAGCGACGACGGTCCTGGCATCGCACCCGAGGCCCGGGGGCGCGTATTCGACTCGTTCTTCACGACCAAGGACGTCGGCCACGGGATCGGCCTAGGGCTCTCGACCGCGCACCGCGTAGTCGTCGACCGCCACCACGGTACCCTCACGGTGGACTCGGAGCCTGGAGCGACCACCTTCCACGTCTGGCTGCCGCTCACGCAAACCTGAGCGGGCAGAGGCGAGCGGCTTACCGCCCGAGTCCTCGGAGGAACTCGCGGGCCTTCCCAGCCAGACCGCTGAGCGGCTCCCGAACCGCCTTCAGCCCGGCGCGCAGCTCCGCGTCGCCCGCCTCCACCGGCAGCATCGAGTCCTGAAGCTCCGCGAGGGTGCGGTCTGCCGCTCCGGCCGCCTCGACCGCGCGCTCGATGAAGGCGGCGGCGCCCTGCGAGGGGATGCCCGCCGCCTGCTGCTCGAAGGTGGCGGCCTGGAGCCCGTAGCGGCCCGCGAACTCGGTGTGGGTGCGCTTCGCGCGGCCATAGGCCAACTGGACCGGCCGGAAGCAGTCTTCCTCGAGCCGGTCGCCGTTGTACTCGTCCAGCTGCTCGTAGGCTTCAGCCAGACACGCGCCGGCGAACCCAAGCTCGTTTGCCGCTTGCGCGACCGTGTCGAGCAGCTCCTGCCTTGCCTCCGAGATCGTGTAAGCCATCGCGCGCCTCACTCCTGCACTTCTACATCGTGGCAGGCATTGGTTTGACCCTTTCTGGGCCGCCGTGGGAATATGGGTGCCGTGTTTGGGCTCGGCCGCGGACGCAGCCGAGTGTGGCCGGCGAAGGCTGTTCAAACGTGGCCCGGCGTCGCGGATTGACCCGGCCAAGACTTCTCCGACGGACGATTGAGCTGAGTGTCAAGGCTCTGCTCGGGCGGCCCGTGTGTGGACCAGCAGCGCGTATATGATGCAGCCGAGGGCCGCGATCGACGCCGCGGTCCTTACGACGTTCCATGCGACCCAGGGCGCGTAGAAGTCGTCGCGGACGCGGGCCAGGTCGGCCACGCGGTCGGGGTCGCCGGCCTGCTTCAGGTCGTCGTTGAGCGGGATGTTGATGGCGCCCGTGACCACGAAGGCCACCCCGTAGAGCAGAAGCGCCGCCCCGATCCAGACAACCACCCGCCGTGCGCCCGCTCGGTGCTGGAGGATGAGGGCGGCGAGCATGAGGAGGGGAGCGCCCAGGAAGCTGAGGAAGAAGACCGGGTTCTCGATCGCGTCATTGATCTGCTGCATCGCGTCCACCAGCGTGCGGTCGTCGGCCCGCGCGAGGCCCGGCATCACGGAGCAGGCGTAGGCGTAGAAGAGCCCGGCGAGCAGGCCCATCGCCAGGGTCGCTGCTCCGAGCGCGAGGCCGGACGCCGGTGGTCGGGTTTGGCGTTCAGCCGACACGGAGACCCTCCGTGAGCGCCGCCGCCGCGGCGAGGGCCGCTGCGACCCGGACGTGGTTCCACCGCGTCCAGGCCGCGAGATAGCGCCTCCAGTGGGCTTCGGCATCGTCGCTGGTGGGTTCGACGGCCGCGAGCGCGTTGTTGCGCGGCACGTGGTAGCCCATCGTCAGGCCGATCGTGCCGGCGAGGTAGAGCGCGCTGCCGGCGAGCAGCCACGGACTGAACGAGTCGTGCCAGTCGGCGAGCGCCCAGACGGTGACGGCGACGCAGGCCAAGGCGGTTCCGAACACCGCCGTCATGAACGCCGCGGTTACTGCCATAACGTTGATCGAGTTCATGGCGGCGATGCCCCGCGGCGCGGGCAGGCGGGCGAGGGCCTTCATTACGAAGCTGGAGAAGGCAAAGAGAGCGCCCGCACTCAGCCCACAGCCGAGTGCGGCGACAAAGGTCAATGCGAGGAGGGCCCGGTCCATTGGTCAGAGAGCGCCGATTTATGCTCGGGCCTCCAGCGCCTGCGGGGCGGTGCGGGCGGAACCACGGCGCTTGGCGAGCCAGGCCAGCGGCGCGAGCACGAGCCGCTGCAGCCAGCGCGGAGGGAACGCCTTCTGCACCTCGTCCTCGAACTCGGACACGAACAGCGCGAGGTCGAGCGGCTTCGGGATGCCGCCCCACATCGTGCGGCCCTGCTCGGCGAGCCCGACGGCGGTCTCGAAGAGCTGCTCCATCTTCAGCGCGGGCCGCACCTCGACGCGAACGAGCGCATCCTCGTCCCCGGCGTTCGCGAAGTCGTGCTTCATACCCGGAGGGACGACGACGACTTCGCCCGGTCCGGCGACGATCCGTTCGCGTCCCATCCGGAACCGCATCGTGCCCTCGATGACCTCGAAGCGCTCCTCCTGCAAGGGGTGGAGGTGCAGGCCGCCTGGGACTCGGCGGTCGGCGGGAAGCTCGAGGTCGATCGCCAGCAGCTCGCCGTCCGTCTCCGCCGCGGTCTGACGGATTGTGATCCGCTCTCCGCTGGCGGGGTTCTCGAGTGTCTGTCCTGCGTATGCCATGTCGCGTCCTTTGATCGTTGATTGCACTGCGTCCAGTGTGTGGCACTATCAAAGGACTGTCTATGACCTGTAGGCCCTGATCCGTGCTCAATCGTCCAGAGTCCTGGACTTCTAGCGCAGAGTCCTGCAAACTTGCCGGCATGGACGCGATCGATCCTTTTCCGCCGGCGGATCCGCTCGGCGAGGCACTCCACTTCCTGCGCATGAACGGTGCCTTCTATTGCCGCTCCGAGCTGACCGCGCCATGGGGCCTGACGCTGCCCCCGATGCCGGGTTACCTCTGGTTCCACGTGGTGACGTCGGGCCGGCTCTGGCTCGAGACCGGGGAGGACGACTCCGGGTGGATAGGGCTGGGAGATCTCGCGCTCGTGCCGCACGGCGAGGGGCACGTCCTTCGCAGCGAACCCGGTGCTCCCGCGCCCGGAATCCTGGAGCTCGAGCGCGAGCTCGTGAGTGATCGCTACGAGATCCTCCGCCACGGCGATGGCGGCGCGCCGACCAGCTTGATCTGCGGCGCAGTGCGCTTCGAGCACCCAGCTGCGCGCAACCTCATCGAGATCCTGCCGAGGACGATCCAGATCGAGGCGTCCAGCTCGCCCAGGCTGGAGCGGATTCAGAGCCTGCTCAGGCTGATGGCAGCCGAAGCCGGCGAGCTCCGGCCCGGCGGCGAGGCCGTGATCACGCGCCTCGGCGACATCCTCGTGATCCAGGCGGTCCGCGCCTGGATGGAGACCGATCCCGCCGCACGGACGGGCTGGCTGGGAGCGCTCCAGGACCCCCAGATCGGTCGGGCGATCTCAATGATCCATCGCGACCCGGCCCGGGACTGGACCGTGGCGGCGCTCGCTCAGGAGCTGGCAATGTCGCGCTCGGCGTTCGCGGCCCGCTTCACTGAGCTTGTCGGCGAGCCCGTCATGCGCTACGTCGCTCGCTGGCGCATGCACGTCGCCGTCGCCGCACTGAGGGAGGAGGGCGCCACGGTCGGCGAGCTCGCCGACCGCCTCGGCTACCGCTCCGAGGCCGCCTTTAGCCGCGCCTTCAAGCGCGTCATTGGCACCCCGCCGGGCGCCGTCAGAAAGAGCGTGGACGAGCAAGTCCTGGCGCTGGCCGGGGCCGCAGCCGGCTGAGCGCCAAGGGCAGCGCCGCACCGCCCTAGCGGACGCGCCCGCTTAGCGCTCAGCGCAGTGGGGTGTAGCTGGCGTTTGCGGCGCGTTCGACCTTACGCGGCCATATCGGGGTGCCGATCCTCGTCCTGACCCGCCACGAGGCGACGACGGCACGCGAGAGTGCCGTTTGTCACTTACGTGTCCGACTGTCGCGACCGCCATGGCCAGGGCCCGGGAGGCTGCCGGGGGCAAGGACGTGCTTGTGCACGGCGCCCGGACCGCGCAGCGCGCGCTCGCGGCCGGCAGCCTCGACGAGCTCGAGATCCACCAGGTCCCGGTGCTCCTCGGCACAGGCCGCCGTCTGTTCGACCACCTCGGGCCCGGGCCACATCGAGCTGGAGCTCACCCGGATCATTGACGCCCCCGGCGTCACTCACCTCCGCTACCGGGTCCGCCGCTAGGGCCGATCTCCCCGGCCGATGCCATTCAGGCCGGGGTGTGACAGACGGCTTCGAGGTTGTTGCCGTCGGGGTCGAGCACGAAGGCGCCGTAGTAGTGGGGGTGGTAGATCTCCCGGACGCCCGGCCCGCCGTTGTCCTGCCCGCCGGCGTCGAGGGCGGCGACGTGGAAGGCATCTACGGTCGCCCGATCCTCGGCCGTGAACGCCACGTGTACGCCGCTGTCCGGTCCGCGCCCGCGGCTGGCAATCCAGAAGAAGGGGAACTCGCCGCCGAACCCACCCACCTCCGGCGCAGGTTCCATCAGGAGCGTCATCCCAAGCGGCGCGAGGGCCTTCTCGTAGAAGGCCTTGCTGCGGTCGTAGTCGCTCACATCCAGACCGATGTGGTCAAGCCTCGGTTTCATAGGGCCTCCTCGAGTTCTCCGAAGGTGCGGCCAGAGGTCCCGATCGTGCGTCGAGCACTGAATCTAGGCGGACCGGTCCGCGCGGCGCACCGGCGCGATGGTGGTCACGGGGTCGGTGGTCAGGAAGTCGACGATGATCCTGTTGCACAGGGCCGGCTTCTCGTGGAGGAGTCCGTGCGACGTGCCGGGGACCACCGCAAGCTCGCCGTCGGGAAGCGCCCGGTACATCGCGATCGCGTGCTCGAGCGTCACCTCGTCGTCGTCGCCCGTCATGACCAGCGTCCGGCTGGTCACCGCGCTCACGTCTGTCGCCGTGAGCGTCGGCTCCTCCCAGTTCATGCGCGCCAGCTTCGCGCTCACCACCGGGAAGTGGCCGGCCCCGTCGGGTGACAGCTCCGCGTAGCCGCGCGCGAGAACCTCGGGCGGGCTCGCGTCTGGATCGATCGCGTCGGGGAGCCACCCGTCGCGGTGGAAAACGCCGCTGACGAGGACCACCCGGCGGGCAAGGTCGGGTCGGCGCAGCGCGACCAGCAGCGCCACGTTCGCGCCGGCGCTGCAGCCGACCAGATGAGCCGGGCCGCCCACCACTTGCTCCAGGAACGCGATCGTGTCCCCCGCCATCAGCTCGTAGGTGATGGGGCCCTCGACATCCGGCGTCCGTCCGTGGCCGCGGCGTTCCGGCGTGAAGACGTGGAAGTGTGCGGCCAGTGCGTCGAGGTTCGGCCTCCAGGCCCGCGCGTCGGCCCCGCCTGGGTGCAGAAGCGCAATCGGCTCGCCCTCGCCCTGGTCGTCATACCAGGTCCGCACCTCGCCGAGCTCCACGTAGCCCGCCATTAGCGGGTCATTCCCCTCTCGGGCTCCGGTTACTCGCACCCCGACCAGCGCTTCGAGCTCATGCGGCGCCCGAGCGGTACCGGGGGGCGTAGCGGTCGCACGCCACGCGGGATACCGTCGCATCCATGCCCGTCTCCGACCCCGGCGAGCACGCCCACCGCCGGCGTCGCCTCACTGGTCGCGATCCGCTCGAACCGCACCGTTCGACGACGGCGCTCGAGCTGCTGTACGACCTGACGATCGTCGTCGCGATCGGCACCGCCGCCAATCAGCTCGCCCATTACGTGGCCGACGACCACGTGCGCGCCGGGATCATCGGCTTCGCGTTCGCGGCGTTCGCGGTGATCTGGGCCTGGATCAACTACTCCTGGTTCGCGTCTGCCTACGACACTGACGACTGGGTCTTCCGTCTGGCCACGATGGTGCAGATGGTCGGCGTGATCGTTCTGGCGCTCGGGCTCCAGCAGATGTTCGCGTCGATCGACCACGGCTCGACCCTCGACAACGGCGTGATGGTCGCCGGCTACGTCGTGATGCGCACTTCGATGCTGTTCCTCTGGGCGCAGGCCGCTCGCCACGACCCGGGGCGAGCCCGCGCCGCGCGGACCTACCTGTGGACGATCGCGGTAGCCCAGGCCGGCTGGGTCACCCTCGTCTTCCTCCACCTCTCGGTCGCTGGGACGTTCGCGGTCGCGGCAGTGCTGCTGACGATCGAGCTCGCCGGCCCGGCGATCGCCGAAGGCCGTTACGGCGGGACGCCATGGAACGCCGACCACATCGCCGAGCGGTACGGGCTGCTCGTGATCATCACCCTGGGCGAGGGGATCATCGGCACGGTCGCCTCCCTGAACGCGGTCGTGCATGGCGCCGAGGGCTGGACGCTCAACGCCGCGCTGGTCGCGATCGCCGGCGTCGGGCTCACCTTCGGGACCTGGTGGATGTACTTCGCAATCCCGTGGGCGGCGGCGCTTCGAGCGCACAGGCGGCGGATGTTCACCTGGCGCTACGGCCACATCTTCATGTTCGCCGGCCTCGCCGCGATGGGCGCGGGCCTGCACGTCGCCGCCTTCTTCCTCGAGCACGAGACGAAGATCGGCGCGGTCGCCACAGTGCTGAGCGTCGCGATCCCGGTCGCCCTCTACGCCGGCGCCCTGTACGCCGTGTACTCGATCGTCATGCACGAGGCCGACCCGTTCCACATCTGGTTGCTGGTCGGCACCGCCGCCGTCCTCGTCACGTCGGTCGTCCTCGCCGCCGCCGGCGTCGGCGTGGCGGTGTGTCTCGTCGTGCTCATGCTCGCGCCCGTCGTGACCGTCGTCGGCTTCGAGCTGGTCGGGCACCGGCACCTCGCCGCCGCGCTCGAGCGCATTCAGGGCTGAGCGCATCACCCAGTGACGCTCGCGCGCTCCCTCTTTGCCAGACGTCTGTTTAACCTTACGAGCACGAAAGTCCCGGGCCCCCACGTCCGTACGCCTTCGGCGCCGAGGCCGGGGGTGTGCTTCCGGTGCTTCCGCACGCAGCGGACCACGCAGTCGGAGTCGCGCGTGGGCCGTCTCGCGGGCGGCGCCGCCTGGTGACCATGGAGTCTGTCGCGGCACCGGCGCCCACGGCGATCGCGCACGTACCCGTCGCCCCCGTGCCGCCGCAGCGGTTCATGGAGATCCTCAACCCGCAGCAGGCAGAGGAGTTCGAGCGGACGATCGCGCGTGGGCGGGCCCTGCTCGAGCACCGTGTGGCCTGGAACGTGAACTCGACGGCGCGCGGCGGCGGCGTGGCGGAGATGCTCGCGTCGCTGCTCGCCTACATCCGCGGCGCGGGGCTCGACGCCCGCTGGGTGGTGATCGGCGGCGACCCGGCGTTCTTCCGTGTGACCAAGCGAATCCACAACATGCTGCACGGCTCGCCGGGTGACGGCCAGGGGCTGGGGCCGTCCGATATGGAGGTGTATCTCGAGACCGCCGCCCGGAACGCGCGGGAGCTCGCGCCGCTCGTGCGCGCGGGTGACGTGGTCCTCCTCCACGACCCGCAGACCGCGGGCCTGATCGGGCCGATCCGCAGTCGGGGCGCCCATGTGGTGTGGCGCTGCCACGTGGGGATGGACGCGGCGGAGGAGCTTGCGCGAGAGGCGTGGGCCTTCCTCCTGCCGCACGTCCGCCAGGCCGACGCCGTCGTCTTCTCGCGCGGCGCCTTCGTTTGGGAGGCTCTCGACCCGGCGAACGTGACGATAATCCCGCCCTCGATCGACGCCTTCTCTCCGAAGAACCAGGAGCTGGCCCCGGAGACTGTGACGGGTATCCTGCGGGCGTCCGGGATCGAGCCGGGCGAGCCGCCGGGGGAGCCGGATTTCACCCGTTTGGACGGCACGCCCGGCCGCGTGGACCGCCGCGCGGACCGGCTCGGGTCCCCGCCCCTGCCGCCGGAGGCACCTGCGGTGATCCAGGTGTCGCGCTGGGACCGCCTCAAGGACCCGCTCGGGCTGCTGGAGGCGTTCTGCGAGGGCATCGCCCCACGCACCGATGCTCATTTCGTGCTCGCCGGCCCGTCGACTGCCGCCGTGGCCGACGACCCCGAGGGCGTTGAGGTGCTCTCCGAGGTCACCCGGCGACGGGCGGCGTGCGAAGAAGCTCTGCGCGAGCGAATCCACCTCTTCTCGCTGCCGATGGATGACATCGAGGAAAACGCCGCGATCGTCAACGCCCTCCAGCGGCGGGCTCAGGTCGCGGTGCAGAAGAGCCTTGCCGAGGGTTTCGGCCTGACCGTGGCCGAGGCGATGTGGAAGGCGCGCCCGGTTGTGGCCAGCCGCGTCGGCGGCATCCAAGAGCAGATCGTCGAGGGCGAGACCGGACTGCTCGTGGAGCCAGGCGACCTGGCCGGCTTCGCCGACGCGGTCACGGAGCTGCTGGTGGACCAGCCGCGCGCCCGGGCCATGGGCGAGCGGGCTCGGGAGGAGGTGCGCGAGATGTTCCTCGGCCCGCGCCACCTGCGCCAGTACGTCGAGCTGCTCGAGCGCCTGATCGGCGCCCCGGCACCCACTCCGTAGTTCCACCTCGGTCTTATCTGGCCCGGCGGAAGAGGACGGCTGGGACGCCCCGGCGGGTGTCTAGCTCGAGTCCCGGCCCTCCGCGATCTGCCGATCCCGCAGGGCCTGGCGTCGCTGGACCGCCATCATCGGCTCGGCGACCGGCTCGATAGCGCGGTCCTCGGCCGGTACGTCGAGCGGCTCGCGTGCCGACTCGGTCGGGGTCACGACCAGGCTCTGCGTCTTGTCGAGCGTGTAGAGCGGCCGGCTCCGGACCTCGGCGAGGATTCGAGCCAGATACTCGCCGATGATTCCCAGCAGGAGGTACACGCCGCCGAAGCCCAGCGCCAGCATGATTCCGATGTCCATCCACCACGGCGGCAGGGAGTCGCTCAAGAGCGAGCGCACGATCGTCCAGATCACGCCGCCCCCCGCGCCGATGAGGAAGAGCACCGACAGTGCATGCGCGGTGCGCACGCCTGCGTCGGTGAACGACAGGAGCACGTCGAGGGCGAACGAGAGACTGTCGCGGCCCGCGAACCGCCATCGACCGGTCCCCTCGTAGGTGAGCCGCGTCTGCCGGTAGCCGGTGTATCGGTAGAGGACCTCGCGGTAGCGCACACGTTCGCGCAGCTGCACCATCGCGTCGACCGCGCGGCGCGAGACCACGCGGATGTGCTCGTAGGTCAGTCCGGGCTCGTACCTGCTGAGCCGGTTGCACAGCCAATAGAAGACGCGAAGCCGGATCGGCAGCCGCTTCGGCGTGGCTCCGACGATGTCATAGCCGCTCAACGCGGTGTCATACATTCGGCCGAGCACGTCGAGCGGATAGTCGATCTGGACGTCCTCCAGCTCGAACAGGAAGTCGCCCATGGCCCGCTCCAGCGCCGCCACCATCGAGAGCTCGCGGCCGTGCCGGTTGGCGAGCCGAAGCAGGGTGAGGGACCCGTGGAGCTCGGTCGCCACCTCCGCGACCACGTCGGCGGTGCGGTCCGTGCTCTGGTCGTCGGCCACCACGAACTCGTAGTTGGCGAAGCGTTCAGCGAAGTAGGCATCGATCGTGCGTAGGAACGACGCCACGCGTCGCTCGTCGTTGTGGACCCGCACGACGATCGAGACGACCTTCGGGTCTTTGGTCACAGGACCTCCTCGAGGTCGTAGATCGTGCCGATCTTGCCCGACAGGATGCTCGTAAGCCAGGGCTGGGTGGAGTGCTCCTCGACCATGGTCGGCCGAGCGTCGTCGATCTCCGCTCGGGCGAGCACGGTCTTCATCGAGTACAGGGACTGGGCGTAGGCAATGCTGTGCCGATCGCCGACGTAGCGGCGGGCGAGCCCGCGCATGAACGGCCACGCGGTGGCGGGCCGCTGGGGGCACAGCGCGCAGTTGTCCAGCGCGGAATCGTTGCAGTCCGGATTGCGCCGCTGGCACTCGAAGTGGGGCAGCGCGTCGTGGCTCGTGAGATGCGGCGTGTAGCTAACCGCGGTCAACGAGTGGTAGCCGCTGTACCCCCATGGCATGCACGAGAAGTAGGGGCCGTCCATGAGGGTGAGGCCGACGCCGTCAAGGGAGTCGGCGACGGTGACGAGGATCACCTCGCACAACTCGTACTTGAGCGGCAGGGGCTCGACCCCGAACAGTTGGAGGACCTGGTTGATGCCCGCATAGGTGGCGTTGAGGACGCCCCTCGCGCGGATTCGCCGGCCGTCGGTGAGCCGCAGGACGAACGCGTCGCTCTCCCATTCGACGGACGCCATGCGCACCGGGACGTACCAGTCGGGCGCGTTCTCGGCGGCCAGGCGCTTGCACATTTCGTGGCGCAGCCGGCCGGCGTCGAAGCTGTACTCGGCCGTCTTGTACGCCGCGAGGACCGTCCCGGGGTCGAAGTAGGTGGTCGGCTCGATCTCGACCGCCGGGATTCCGGCCCATTCGCAGAACCGCAGGAAGCCAGTGGCGCTGATGAGCGACTGGGCCCGCGCGACGGCGTAGACCTGAGTGAATTCACGGTTGATGGCCGACGCGAAATCCCGCGTGAAGCGGTCGTAGTACTCGGCCGATGAGCGGGCGGTCGACACGCTTCGGGGGTAGTGATACCCGTTGTGGACGCGTGCCTGGTTGATCTGGCTCGCGCGCAGCATCGGCGCCTCCTCCGCGTCGAGGATGGCTACCCGCATTCCAGCGCGGGCGAACAGGCGCGCCCCGTGCAGGCCGAAGAAGCCCGCGCCGATCACCAGGCGGTCGTACGTCTCGATGCCGGAGGTCATCGGGCGTCTCCGCCCCGCGCCGCACTCATGCCGCCGCCAGGGTCTCTCCGGCCGGTACGCCGTCGATCGCGCCCGCGTAGACGGCGCTCAGCCGGTCCGCCCACACCGACGCGTCGAAGCGCTCCTCGGCGAACGCGCGGCCGGCGCGGCCCATCTCCTCCGCACGCGCCGGATCGCCGAGCAGCTGGGCAAGCGCCGAGGTCAGCGCGGGAATGTCGTCGAGGGGGACGAGCAGCCCAGAGCGCTCGTCCTCGAGGGCCTCCCAGTTACCGCCGGCCTTGGTGGCGACGATCGCCCGTCCACACGCAGCCGCCTCGATCAGCACGGTGGGGACCGCTTCGCTGCGCGACGGCAGCAGGACCAGGGTGGAGGCACGCATGATGTTCGGCACGTCGGAACGCAGCCCGGCCATCACGACCCGGTCCCCGATCCCCAGCTCGTCGATCGTGCGCCGGATGTTGGCGTCCTCCGCGCCGGCGCCGACGAGAAGCATCCGCGCCTCGGGCACCCGCTCGAGTACGCCGGGCCAGGCGCGCAGCGCCTCCTCGTGACCCTTGCGCCGGTGAAACGCGGCCACGAACGCGGCGACCGGGACGTCCGGCGGAATGCCGAACTCCTCCGGCATCACCGCCGGCTCGGTGCTGAACTCCGAGAGGTCGATGCCGTTGTAGAGCAGGGCCCACGTGGGTCGACGTCGGAAGCGGCGCTCGAAGGAGTCCCAGGTGTCGCGCGAGGGGAAGATGAGTCCCTTCGTGCGCCCCGCGCCGAACACGGCGAGGTCCTCCTTCGCAGCCGTGACGGCGCCGGGGATCTCCCGCGCGGGATGATGGAACGTGCAGACCGTGGGCCGCGGGACGATCGTGCCCGCCAGCCATGCGATTGTCGACGCGCGCTCCAGATGCGCGTGCACCACGTCGCAGTCGGCGCGGCGGATGACGTCCGCGAGCCGCTTGACGGCGATCGGGTCGGAGAAGCGACCCGTATGGAGCGACGACGTGGTGAGCTGCGCCTCGGCGGGAACGCCCTCCATGGTGCCGTGGACCTCTGGCGCCCGGATGCCGACCATCTCGAGCTCGAAGCCGGCCCGCGGGCCGAACACCGCGAGCGTCGCCAGTAGCCGCTCGGCCCCGCCAAGCGCAAAGCCGTCGATGACGGTCAGGACCTTCACGTTGTCCTCTGCACGAGTCCGCCAAAACGAGTCTGCTACGACCCGAAAGGAGTACTTTAGCTCGGCCGAACGGTCGCGCGAGCGCCGAGTCGGCCCGAACGTCTTCGCTCGAGGAGGAGCTCGTGGCAGAGCTGGGAGTTGCCCTGGTCGGGTACGGACATTGGGGTCCGAATCTCGCGCGTTCGCTCGACGCCGTCGATGGTGCGGCGTTGCGTGCCGTGTGCGTCCGCACGGAGGCGGGGGCGGCAGCCGTGGCTGCCGCCCGTCCCGGCGTCCAGGCGACGACCGCCCTGGATCGCGTGCTCGACCGATCCGACGTCCAGGTCGTCGTCGTGGCCACGCCTGCGCCCACTCACTTCGAGCTCGCCCGCCGGGCCCTGCTCGCGGGCAAGCACGTCCTGGTCGAAAAGCCTCTGGCGACGAGCCTGTCGGCGGCCCAGGACCTCACGATCCTTGCGGCGGCACGCGGTCAGACGCTGATGGTCGGGCACGTGTACGTCTATCACCCTGTCGTGAGGCGGCTCGCCGAGTTGATGGCCGGCGGCGAACTGGGCGAGATCGTGTGCGTCGCATCCGAGCGGACCAATCCGACGGGCACCCCGGCCGATGGCAGCGTGCTCTGGAACCTCGCGCCGCACGACTTGTCGATCATTGTGCATCTACTCGGAGCCGACGCGCGGTGGGTCAGCGCCCGCAGCCCAGGGCTCGCTCGGGCGGGGCCCGAGGAGGTCGTCTTTCTTGCCATCGAGCTCGCCTCCGGCGCCCTCGTCGAGGTTCAGGTGAGCTGGATCGCCCCCACCAAGGCGCGCCGGATGACGTTCATCGGGAGCGCGGCGATCGCCGTCTTCGACGAGCTGGCCGCCGAGCCGCTCAGGGTCTTCGCGCGGAAGGACGGTGAGGCGCCCGCGCGCCTTGACCTTCCGCCGCCGGGGGGCGGCGAGCCCCTGCGTGCCCAATGGGAGGAGCTGGTCGCCGCGCTCCGCGACGGCCGCGAGCCGGTGACCGGGGCTCGCCACGGGCTCGCGGTGCAGCGGCTCGCCGACGCGGCGAGCCGGTCGCTCGCGCGGGGCGGCGCCCCCGTCGCGGCGCGCGAGTCATGACCAGGGGATCGGTCAGCGTTGCAGGTCGGCCTGGATCTGCTCGAGGGTGCGGTCCTTCGTCTCCGGCACCAGCCGGGCGACGAAGGCGATGAAGCCGAGACTGATCGCCGCGTAGGCGAGGAATGCAATACCTACGCGCTCGGGAACCCCCGGCGTCCCGACGACGAGCGGGAACAGGAGCGCGAGGACGAGGTTCGCCGCCCAGTTCGTCGAGGTCGCGAAGCTTGCGGCGCGGCCGCGGATCCCGAGCGGAAACACCTCCGCCACGAGGAGCCACGCAATCGGGCCCGCCGAGATGGCGAAGCTCGCGATGAAGCCGAGGAGTCCGACGACGATGATCCAACCGGTCGCCGTCGACGTGGGCAGCTGCAGGGCGACGCCGGCGACGACCAGGCCGGCGACGATGCCCGACAGGCCGGCGAGCAGCAGGACGCGCCGTCGGAACCGCGCGATGAGGGCGACCGCGACGACCGTCATGACGGTGTTGAGCGCGCCGACGGCGAGCGAGGCCAGCTCGGGTCCGCCGATCCCGGCGGCGCGGAAGACGTCGGTCGAGTAGTAGATGACCGCCCCCACGCCCACGAGCGCGTTCATCAGCGCGGCCCCCACGCCAATGATCAACGCGGGGCGCGCCGCCCGAGCGAACACGTCCCGATAGCGGGCCTCGGCGGTGGTCCGGTGCGCCTCCGCGATGTCGGCCAGCTCGCGGTCGACGTCACCGGCGGGGCGCAGCCGGGTCAGGACCCGGCGGGCGCCGTCGAGCCGGCCGCGCGCGACGAGGTACCGCGGGCTCTCGGGCACGATCGCCATGGCCAGCACCTGCGCGACCGCCGGCACCGCGCCGGCGGCGATCATCACGCGCCAGTTCGCCGTCGGAGCGAACGCGGCGCCGACCGCCAGCGCGGCAAGGATGCCCAGCGTGAGCGACAGCTGGTAGAGCGCCACCATCGAGCCCCGAGTGCTCGCCGGCGCGAGCTCGGCGATATAGAGCGGGGCGATGGCGGAGGTGACTCCGACCGCGAGGCCGATGACGAGCCGGCCGGCCAGGAGCATCGCGAGATCTGTCGCTGCGGCGGTGGTGAGGGCGCCGACCGCGGCGGTGAGTCCGGCGAGCACCACGGTGGGCCGGCGACCCCAGGTATCGGCAAGCTTCCCGGCAACGAGCGCGCCCGCCAGGGCCCCTAGCAGCAGCGCGCTGACCACTAGGCCCTTGTCGAGCGAGGACAGCCCGAAACGCTTCTGCATGAACGCGATCGCGTCGTTGGTGGAGGAGATGTCGTAGCCGAACAGCGCGCCGGTGAAGCCGGCGATCGCGGCCAGGCGCAAAACGAGGACGCTCGACTCGCGGGCGCGAACCCGAACCGCCTCGAAGCGGGGCTCCAGGGTCACAGCGGCTCGCATGGACGAGCTGCCGGAGGCAACGGTCGCCGCCGGGGTCCCATACGTTCCGGGAAGATACGTCCCTCTTCTCGAGGAATCCGCGCAGCTGCCGCAGATGAGCATTTTCGGGCCGGAGACCTCGCCCACCCCGAACCTCTCGGAGGTAGCACCATGATCGTCATGCTCACCGCCCGCCGGCTCAAGCCAAGTGCGTGGGAGCAGTTTCGACGTGCCTGGGACCCCGGCGACGCCAAGCCACCCGGCTTCCAGCGCGCTTACCATGCGCGCAACATTCGCGACGAGGACGAGGTCGTCTCGTTTGGCCTCTTCGATATGAGCGAGGACCACTACCGCAGCTGGCGCGCCGAGGCCGACGCCGAGGAGATGCGGCGCGTGGATAGCCTCTCGGCGTTCGTCGAGAACGAGTACGTCTCGGGCGTCTACGAAGTGATCGACGTCGTGGAGGAGTAAGGGCGCGTCGGCGTCCCGAGCCACTCGCGCTTCGTCACGTGGTGGCCCACATGCTCGCCCGAGTCGATCTCGTGCTGCAGCTCCCCAAGCAGGCCCTGGCGCTCGGCGACGACGTTGTGCTTGTGGATCGTCTCCAGGTTCTCCTGGCGCGCCGAGACGTAGGCGTCCTCACCGAGGTGCAGACTCTCCGCCTCGAGCGTCTCCGCGCAGGTCTCGGGGCAGCCGCTGTGAAGCGTGCCGATGCCGCGCTGGTTGTGGGTGGCCACCGGCACCGACTCGAATACGCGCGCGATCTCGTCGTCCGTGAAGCCGCCCTCCCGAAGCCGCTCCTCCGAGCGCTCCATCACCAGCTCCTGCGCGCACGGAC
>DATDLN010000093.1:0-5541 GCA_036519295.1 Thermoleophilaceae bacterium | reverse complement strand
AGTGAGAATCTTTGCTGCCGCCGGACTGACGCCGGCGAGGCTTGGTGCCGTAGAGCCCGTAGGTCAGTGTGGCGCAGGAGCCCGTGGAACCGTTGATTGCTGCCATGAGCGCGAAAGCCAGACTCATCTCGGGAGCCAGCGGCTCATAATGTCCCTGCGACCGAGGAGGAACCCGGCCCCAGCTGAAAACCGAGCACGCCGGCCCCCGGACCTGCCCAGGCCCCTTTTCGCAAGCTCGGCAAGGGCCGTTGGAGGCCCGGGGATTCACAAGCCAGCCTCGTCGAGAACGAGCGCTCTTGGCCTTCGCGCTGGCTGATCGTCGAGTCCGGGGCGTCGGCGGGGACGTGATCGGCTCGCTTTCGCCGTCGTCGGCGAAGGAGTGGCCGCGCCGCCGTTCCGCGCAGCGCGGGGAACGCTGGTGAGCTCGGACACGAAGGAGCACGCCGCTCCGCCAGCGTGAGACGGGAGCCGAACCGGTCAGTGACCTAGGAGCGGCGGACATCACCGTGCCGTGTGACCGGCCACCCGGCGATCAAGGCCGGCACGAACCGGTGGGGCGGGACCCGCACCGTCGAGGAGGGCCTGCGGCTGCCCTCGGCGCGGGTAGGTGACCGTAGCTCGATGAGATAATTCCCCGGCTCAAGCGCCACTCGGAACCGGCCCAGCCGGTTCGGCTTGGCGGTCGTCACGCGCCGGTGCGACCACCGCTCCCGCACAACGATCCGCGTCTCCGAACAAGCCGTGTCGCGTTCGAGCACCACGGGGCACAGCAAGCGGCCAACGATCCCCGAGTCGATGCCGTCGTCGCCCACTGTCGCCACCGCGATTCCCACCCCCGCGGCCGCCACCGCGACCGCAGATGCGGCCAGTCCCAAACCAACACGCGGCCGGACTACCAACATGACCGCCAGTTTCCCACGCGTGTTGAGCGCTCGTCGCGGCAGGCGCGCGTTGGCGAGGGGACAAGCGCGAGCAGCTGCGCAGTCGCGTCACATCACAGGAGCGGCTCCTGGTTTGTCTGCTCGGACTCCACCGGGTGCCGCCCTGTTCAGGCCGGGAGTAGGGCGCACCGAGCGAGCCGTGGGCCGCCCCCTCTTGCGACGAGCATGATGACCTGGCCGCCGCCGTGTACCCCGCGCGCTTCGGCGAATCGCCGATGAGCAGGCTTGCCGCGGACCCCGATCCTACGCGGCTCATCGAACTCGGGCTTGCCCGATACGCCGGCCAAGGAGAGGATCCTGTTGTCCAAGGGGACATCGGTGTCGGGGGCATCTAGGAGGTGTTTGGCGGCCCCCGCGGCAACCCTGGGGCGCGGGCAGTCCCGAGGCGCGTGTCCGGTAGTCCCGCTCCGGCAGCCCTGACGCGCCGCGGTGAGCCGTGGGACGCGACGCCTGCCGCCAGCGGCTTTTGCGGAGTAGAATCCCGGAGCCGCGCTAGAGGGGAGCGGTTCCGCGGCACATCCGCCGTCCACCGGGGAAGGAGCGCGGGCGATGCTGGTAGGTGCGCGTCACGGGTCAGGGTTGTTCGGACCGAGCGGGGGTGGTGCGTTCGTCGGGGCCGTGCTGGCGCTGCTGGCGTTCGCGCCGGCTGCCGCCGCCCAGCCCGATCGGACTGGGACGGTCACGCCCGATACGCCGTTCACGTGGGCGGGGCCGGCGGCCGTCGGTCATAACGAGGACTACGACGCCGCGACCGGCGAGCCGTGCGGCAAAACGCCGGAGACGTATTGCGATGTGACGCTGGTCAACGTCCAGGCCGGCACCTTCTTCGAGACGAGCGGCGGTGGCGTTGAGTTCTCGATCGGCGGCTCGCCGGGGAACGACCTCGACCTGTACGTCTACCGCAGCGACGCGGCCGGGACGCGGGCCGCGCTGGTGGGCTCGTCGGCGGGCGCGACCGACGTCGAGCGGACGTCGATCCAGAACGCGGACGGCTATTTCCTGGTGCAGGTCGTGTACTTCGACGTCGATCCGGCGGCGGGTTACGCGGGCCGCGCGGAGTTCTTCCGCCGGGCCAAGTTCCCGCCCGATATCGACGACCCGCGCGGGCTGCAGGACTACCTTGCGTCCAACCCGCGGCTCGGCTTCCGTTCCCACTCGGAGCCGCACATCGCGCAGAACCCGCTGAACCCGAACATGCTGGTCGCGGCCTCGAAGCAGTACAACCGCGATCCCGACTCGCTGGCCGAGTACGAGTTCAAGATCGGGAGCTACGCGTCGTTCTCGCGCGGCGTCAGGTGGAGCGACCTCGCCCAGATCAACGTCTGCCCCCAGGAGCAGGCGCCGCCGTCATCGTGGCCGCTCGCCAACAGCTGCTATCCGGCGGACGACCCGGGGCGCGAGGGCACCGGCCCGGAGGACGTTCCGCCGGGTGGTGACTTCGGCGAGGAGTACATCACCTCGGATGTGTGGGTCGACTTCGACGACGAGGGCAACGCCTACGCGATGGTGCTCGACTCGCCGCCGTTCCCGAGTGGCGCCGGCTGGGGCATGTCGTTCCACCGCTGGGAGTCGGTCTCGCGGCGCGACCTGCGGCGCGGGCGCAGCTGGAGCGACCGGATCCCGATCAACGCCTACGAGACGCCGCAGGAGCAGGAGCTGTTCCTCGACGACAAGAACACGTTCGCGGTCAACAACGCCGGCCCCGACCGCGACGGCAACACCGGCATCATCGTGGCCTGCTGGGGCCGGAACGGGCCGGTGCTGCCCGACCGCGGCCCGCAGCAGATCGTTTGCGAGCGCTCCACCGACGGCGGCCGCTCGTGGCCCGACGAGCCCACGCCGGTGTCCCCCGGCCCGCAGCGGCTGGTGATCGGCGTCCACGTCGTCGCCGACACGCGCGACCCGAACACCTTCTACGCCGTCTGGCTCGAGTACTTCTCCGGGCTCGTCACCGGGACCGGGACGAACACCATCTACTTCTCAAAGACCACCGACGGCGCCCGCACGTGGTCGGCGGCGACGCCGGTCCAGACCTTCCTGCCGCTGCCGCAGACCTTCCCGCGGCAGGCGTTCCGCAACCTGACGCTCCCGATCATGGCCGTCGGGCGCGACAGCGAGCTGTACCTCACCTACGCCGACTACAACCCGGCGCCGCTGCCGGGCGACGAGGACGGCCTCCAGGCCGACGTCAAGTTGACGAAGTCGCTCGACGGTGGCTCGTCGTGGGGCGCGCCGGTGAAGGTCAACCAGGACACGACCAACGCCGACCAGTTCCAGCAGTACATCCGGGTCACGCCGCACGGCCAGCTCAACGTGTCGTTCTTCGACCGCCGGCTCGATCGGCCCGACCCGCCGCGGCACCCGGGGAACTTCTTCATCGACACCTGGCTCGCCCGCTCCAACGACGGCGGCTCGACGTGGAGCGACCACCGGATCTCCCACGACTCCTGGGATCCGTCGATCAACCCGCCGATCTCGCCGTCGGGCGAGTTCATCGGCGACTACCAGGGGCTGGTGGCCGACGACTGCTTCGCGATCCCGTTCGTCAACGACACCCACCTCGCCAACGACCCGAGCCGGGACCCCGACTTCGACCGCTTCCGGCACCCGCGCTCGCAATTCCAGGAGGTGTTCAGCTGGCTCGTGCCGAACGTCTCGGCGTTCGGCGGACGCTTCGGTGATTGCCTTGAGAGCGTCCGCGGCGATGACGAGGACGATGGCGATGACGATAGCGATGACGAAGGCGATGACGGGGATGCCGGCCGTGTCGCGGAGCAGGCCCGCGCCAGCCGGCGAGCGCTGGCAAGCGTCTCGCGCGGGGAGGCGCGGAAGCTAGCCGCCAAGCACCAGATCATCACAGAAGCTCGCCCCTAGCGCCGGGCGGGAACGCTGATCGGCCGGGCCGCCCCAGGCGGCCCGCCGCTCGGCGGTTACACTGAAGTGGCCGGCCACCTCCCGGCAGGCCGTCGTCGAGCGCAATCTCGCCCCCCGGGGTTCGGGGCCGTGCTCGTCTTCGCCGTGGCGCACCCCGGCGCGCTAATAATCCCTCTACGTTGCCAGCGCTTGGGGCCTCGTCGAACGTCGGCACCTTGCCGGTCACTGCCCCCTCACGGTGAGCGCTCTCATCGCGGCCCCCGCCAGGCCGATCGGATAGCCAGCCCACGGCGAACCTCCCCCACACCCGGCCCGAGACCTGGCATCCGACGGGCACGACCCCGGCCGCGCATACGACGGCGAGATGGCCGCCGCGCGCGAGCGCTTTCGCCCACGAAGAGAGCGCCTCGCTTGCGAAAGACGGCCGCTGCGGACGAGAGCGAGGTGTCCGCCGCCGCACGATCGGCTCCCGCGCCGCTCTCCCCTTCGTCGAGAAGCAGCATCGAGCCCTCCTTGGCGCGCGTTCGGCGCTAGAGAGCGCCGGACGTCAGGCGGCCTGGAGATGCGCAATTAGCCGCCCGCTTCGTCGCCGCCGCCGTCAATAGCACCGATGATGTGCGCCTCCCGGCCGCGGAGCCCGCACGGCGGGACAGCGCGCCGGCCCAGCAAGCGCGATTCGCGGGAGCTCTGCCCCCACCACCAGCGCCCTGCGGCAGCCCTTAGCTGTGGGGCCTTGTCGCGTCAGCATGTGGGTTCGAGCGCGAGCTTCGAGCGTCGAGTGAACTGTCTTGCCGCGGCATTCCGCTCGACGCCCACGGACGTCCTGGGGCGCCGACCGATGTCAGAGCCACGCCCTTGCGCGCGCAGACGTCGAATGCTGAACTCCATCCCAAAGGGCGTGGAAGGAGCGACGATGACTGCTTTTCAGTACGCAGCGAAGTTCGTGTGTGGCAAGCCGAGCGCGGATGAAGTTGCGCCGGGGGTCTACTTCACAGCGATCAACGTCCACAACCCGACCGAGCGCGACGTCGTCTTCCGCAAGAAGGTTGCGATCGCGGGACGTCGCGAGCAACTGGGGCCCGTCTCGGAGTATTTCGACGCGCGGCTCGGACGCGATCAGGCGCTTGAGATCGACTGCCAGGACATCCGCGAGCACGCGCCCAGTCGCGAGGGGTTCCTGAAGGGCTTCGTGGTCATAGAAAGTGACATCGATCTTGACGTCGTCGGCGTCTACACGGCCGCGGGCGACGACGGACAGGTTCGGGCGCTCGACGTCGAGCGGGTGCGGCCACGCGGCATGTAGGCTGCTCGCCGGCGCACCTCAGGGAGCGGGGTCGGGCTTTGGCTGCCGCCGAGGGCCGAGTCGCACTCCCCACTGGTTCGGTTTCCCCACGCTTTCTGCTTGCTAGCGCGCGCCCGGCCCGCTCGCGGCGGACCGTCGCCCCATAGTCAGCGGCCGCTCCCGCCCTCCACCGCACCTCCGGCATCGGGCTGGCTCCCCAGCTTCACCCGGTGGATTACGGCCGCCGCGGGCGAGGTGTCTCACCTCGACCGGTCATATGACGCCTCGTGGCGCACTCCTGCCTTTGTGGAGAAGGGGTGCGACCCGCGTTTTCCGGCCGGCTCTTGCGGGTTGCGGACTGACCGCCGGCTCCTTGTAGTCCGCGGGCGAGCCAGTCGTTCCACGAAGGAGGGTCCATGTCCGTGCCGCCGTTGCTGAATGCCG
>DATDLN010000092.1:0-7245 GCA_036519295.1 Thermoleophilaceae bacterium | reverse complement strand
TCTACGTGGCGGGCGCCTGCGTGGGCGCGCTGTTCTTCGGGTAGCTCACCGACCGCTTCGGGCGCAAGAGGCTGTTCCTGCTGACGCTCGTCGTGTACGTGATAGCGACGGTCGCGACGGCGTTCTCGGGCAGCGCCCTCTTCTTCTACGTCTGCCGCTTCCTCACCGGCGCCGGCATCGGCGGCGAGTACGCGGCGATCAACTCGGCCATCGACGAGCTGATCCCCGCCCGCGTGCGCGGCCGCGTGGACCTCATCATCAACGGGTCGTACTGGCTCGGCGCCGCAGCCGGTGCCGTGGCCGCGATCTTCCTGCTCGACACAGCCCTCTTCGCCGCCGACCTCGGCTGGCGCCTGGCCTTCGGGCTCGGCGCGGTGTTCGCCCTCGCGATCCTGCTCGTGCGGCGGCACGTGCCCGAGAGCCCGCGCTGGCTGTTCATCCACGGCCGCAAGGAGGAGGCCGAGCGGATCGTCGACCAGATCGAGGCCGACGTGCGCGAGGAGACGGGCCAGGAGCTGGACGAGCCGGGCGACTCGATCACGGTCCGCCAGCGCAAGACGATCTCGTTCCGCGCGATCGCCTCGATGGCGTTCAAGCTCTACCCCACGCGGACGGCGCTCGGCTTCGCGCTGTTCGTGGGCCAGGCGTTCATCTACAACTCGGTGACCTTCGGCCTGGGCACCTTCCTGGTCGGGTCTACGACATCGAGGACGCGAAGGTCCCGTTCTACATCGTGCTCTTCGCGGTGAGCAACTTCTTCGGGCCGCTGCTGCTCGGGCGGCTGTTCGACACCGTGGGGCGCAAGCCGATGATCGCCGGCACCTACATCGGGTCGGCCGTCGTGCTCGCGGTGCTGACGTTCCTGTTGTCGACGGCACGCTCGGGGTGTGGGGCTTCATGGCCTTCCTGCTCGTGACCTTCTTCCTGGCCTCCGCCGGCGCCAGCTCCGCCTACCTCACCGTGTCGGAGATCTTCCCGATGGAGACGCGCGCGCTGGCGATCGCGTTCTTCTACGCCACCGGCACGGCCCTGGGCGGCATCACCGGGCCGTTCCTGTTCGGCAAGATGATCGAGTCCGGCGAGGCGTCGCAGGTCGCGATCGCGTTCTACCTCGGCGCCGCGGTGATGGCCGTCGGCGGGATCGTGGAGCTGTTCTTCGGCGTCAAGGCCGAGCAGGTGGCGCTCGAGGACATCGCCAAGCCGCTGACCGCGCAGGGTGCCGAGGGGGACCGCGACCGCGACCGCGAAGAGGCTGCCGCGGTGCCCAGCGCGCAGCGCCGCGGGCCCGAACTTGCGGCCGAGGCGGCCGCGGGCGTGCGCGAGCGGCGACGGCGCTATCGCCTCGGGCCGGGTCGGACCTTCTACTCGCCCGGCATGGTCGGCTCCCCTCCGGTCAGCCAGGTCGAGTTCGAGCGCAAGGTCTTGGACTTCGAGCGCGAGGTTTCGACCATCGAGCGCGCGCCCGCCGGCCGCGGGCCGACCGAGCGACGCGAGCTGTCGCGGCTGGTCGGTGCGCGCTACTGGGGCCCGGGCCGCTTCCCGGCGGCGCTGCGCGAGGCGGTCGAGTCCGGGCGCGCGCGCCGCGTCTCGCGCAACCGCTTCGGCCCGGCCGGCAAGTAGCCGGCTCACGCAAAATATGGTGTGAGCGGTCGAGAGCAGTTGCGATCACGGTGGTGTTTTCTTGATGGCGGCGAGGTGCCGCATCGAGGTCGAGGCGCAGGGGCGCGAGCTGCGTCGGCGCGCGGCGCAGTACACGCGTCCACATCGCGAGGTTGTGCGGGCCAAGATCGTGCTGCTGTCTGCCGAGGGCCGCGCCGCCGCCGAGATCCCGAGCGGCTGGACTGCACCGGGTGGCGGTCCGAGGTGTGGTTGGGCACCCAGTCGACGATCACGCGCAGGCCGAGCGCATGCGCGCGGGCGATGAGCGCGTCGGCGTCGGGGAGGGTCCCGAAGGTCGGGTCACGGCGGTGTGCTGCGGATGTCGTAGCCGACGTCGGCCATCGGCGAGCGGTAGAAGCGCGACAGCGAGACCGCGTCGACCCCGAGGCCGGCGGGTGGTCCAAGCGCGCCGTGATACCCGTGAGTTCGCCGACGCCGACGCCGACGCCGACGCCGTCGGAGTCCGCGAAAGAGCGGGAGTAGACCTGGAGGACGACGCCAGAACGCCAGCAGGGGGTTGGCTGGCGCACCATCGGCCGGGCGAGGCTAGCGTTCACGACACACTCCGCCGCCACGGGCGCCCGGCGCTTGACGGCGCCGACGAGGACGCCGCTCCATCCTGTCCAGTCTAGAGGCCCCTGAGCCAGGTGGCACGGTCGGGGCGCGGGGGTCCCGCGGGGGCCAGGTCGGGCGTCCGGTGACGCGACAAGCTAGGCCGTTCACCCGATCCCGCAAGAAACGGATAGGTTCCCCGGAACCCGGACCAAAAGGAGACGGGATATGGACACTGGTGTGATCGTGGTCATCGTGGTGGTGGCGCTCGTCCTGCTCGCTGTGCTGGTGCTGGTCGCCCGGCGCGGGCGAGAGAGGCGCCACGAGACCCGTCGTGTCGAGGCGGGCGAGATGAGACGCGAGGCGGAAGTCCACGACGCGCGTGCCCAGGGCGCTAGCGCCGAGGCCGACGAGAGCGGCGCCCGCGCGCGCCGCGAGGAAGCGGCGGCCCGCGAGCAGACCGTGCGGGCCGAGGAGCACGGCGAAAGGGCCGCCGAGCGCCATCGGCGCGCCGCCGAGGTGGACCCTGACGGCGACCCCGAGCAGCCCGAGTCGACCCGCCGCGACGGCTGAACGGCGCGGGGTGGGCGCGGGGTCCCGTGGGGCAGGGCGGCCACACTGGGGGTCAGGTGCGCATGAGCCATGCCTCGTTGGATGACCGCTGGTCGGCGGACGAGGTCGGGCTGCTCTTGCTTCGACTGAGTGGTCCGTTCCAGAAATCCGTTCCGGGTTGAAGGGGTCATGACAACGGCGGCGAACCGGGCCTGAGATGCCCGGTCCGCCGCCGCCCAGATCACCCTCGGCGCTGACGAGCGCGCCGAGTTCGAGCAACGGGCCGCCTGCTACGCCCGCCCGCACCGCGAGGTACTGCGGGCCAAGCTGGTCCTGCTAGCCGAGGAGGGCTGCTCGAACGCGGAGATCGGCGAGCGGCTGGGGATGAGCGACAGGGCGGTGAGGCGGTGGCGAACGCGCTTTCTCGAGCATCGACTCCAGGGTCTCGAGGACAAGCCGCGGTCGGGCCGGGGCGTCATCCTTGCCTTGGCTGGTCACGCCATCGCGGCGAGTGAGGCCGAGGCGAGCCAGACTAGCCCTCCTGCCGCAAGGAGCAGGCGTCGACGAGGAGCCTCGGGTCTGGACTGCGACGCAGTCGGCGACCCGGACCAGGGTGCGATTGGGAGACTGCCGAGACTCCGGCTGGGTTCAGCCGGTCCGATTCAGCAGGCGCAGCCGGTCGCCGCTCACGAGCAGCAGCTCCAAGCCGTTGTCTCCGAGTTGAAGCGCCTTCTCCGGTACCAGCAGAGAGAACTGCTCCTCGTGGCCCTCGAACGTGAAAGTCAGCCCCGTGGCCGCGATCCGGCCGTTGATCGCCAGCGCCACGGTGCGACCGCCGCGCCGTGGTCCGCCGCTGACCGTCCCCACCACGTGGGTCGGGACGAAGCCCGTGGCGGGATCGACGTTCCGGTAGCGACCGGCGGCGGCGATCAGCGCCCGCTCGTGTCCTCCCGCTAGGGGCTGGAGATCCACCACGCGCCGGCCGAGCAGCTCGGGATGGGGGCCGAACGCGTATAGACCGGCGCCGAACAGGTTCAGCTTGCGCTCGAGCGCCGCTCGCTTGTCGCGCTCGAAAGAGGGGGTGTCAACCGGGTAGGTGTGGCGGAACTTCTTCGCGATGATTCGGCGCTGTCGCTGGGCCGCGACTGTGGGGGCAAGCGCGGAGCGGCCGTCGACTGACCACGGGATACGCAGGCCGATGAGATCGGCGATCGTAGGTAGCACGTCGATCGTGCGCAGGGGCTTGTCGCTGATCCGTCCCCGATGCTGGCCAGGGGCCTTGATGAAGAACGGGACGGGGGCGATGTCTTGCACGTTCGCGGCGCGTACAAGGCGACGGTCGTGGCCGAGCCGGAAGCTGATGCCGTGGTCGGCAACTACGGCGACTACTGCCCGGTCATAGATTCCGGACTCGTGCAGCCGGTCGAGCAGCTCGCCGAGCAGGCGGTCGGTGGCCTGGAGTTGCAGCAGGTGTCGCTGGTAGCCCTGCTCGACGAGGAACCGGATCGCGTAGCCCGAACGGCTCTCCGGCCCGGGTACGGCTTCCGGCGAGGTCCGGTAGAAGCGGCCCGAGGGCAGGTACTGGAAGGGCACGTGGGGAAGCAGCGCGTGGAGGAGATGCAGGCGCGGCCGCGAGCCGCCGCCGATCTCGGCGACGAATCGCTCGAAGCGCCGCGTTCGCCCCCGAGCCAAGTTGGCATGCAGGCGCAGATAGCGGTGGCGCTTGGTCTCGCTTGGCGTGCGGCGCGCATCTGCCACCGCGGCGCTGGTGCCGGCGGCCGCGGTGAAGCGACGCCAGGTCTCGGTCACGGACGGCAGCTCACGCCCTAGGCCATCCGGCAGTAGCAGGTGCGCATACACCAGGCTGACCTCGCCTAGGAGCGGCCGCATCCGCCCGCCCGAGCCCTCGCGGGCGTCGGAGGCGCAGAGACTCGGTGGGCACAGAGAGGTTGCCTCCTCGCGGACGTGCAGCTCGTAGCGTCCCGCCAGCATGGTGAAGAGAGTCTGCGGGTGGTCCGCGGCGACCGGCAGGCGCTCCTGACGAGGCAGCCGCGCATCCAGAATGGCGGGCACGGCGTAGGGAGTGTCCTGGGCGACCGATGTCGTGTTGCGATACCAGGTGGCGTCGCGAGCGAGCCGGGCGAAGTTGGGGAAGCGGCGGGCATCGACGCGCCCGTCGGCCGCCATCAGCGAGTGCACTGGCAGCTCGTCGAAGATCACGAGCACGACGGGAGTGCGCTTCGTGTCAGCCTGAACGTCGGCTCCGTCCGGGAAGGCCAGCTTCGAGACGTCGGAGAACAGCAGGAAGAGCGCGACGAACACCAACGGTGCGGGGCTGAGCACGCTCAGAAACGACTGCGCCGGCCGCGCGCGCGCATAGATCAGCGCCGCGGCGACGCCGAGCGCAAGGGCGATCCCGAACCCGGCCAGCGGGTAATCCCGCTCCACGACCTGCAGCGCGAGCGCCGCCACCAGGACCGTTACGACCGCCAGGTGGAAGGCCCACCCGAGCGCCACGCTCACGAGCCCGGCCAGCCACTCGACCCCCAGGAGCACGAGCGGCGGGACGAGGATCAGGGCCAGCGCGAAGGCGACGATGACTCCGCCGCGCGACCCATGTGTGGCGAAGAACTCGGGATGGGACCCGAGGAGATTGAAGAGCGGCTGTGCGACCGCGAACGCCCAGAGCGCCCCGAGATGCGCACCCCGCTCGAGAACCTCCCGTCCCCACGAAGGCGATCCCGCTCTCAGGTCGACACGCCGCCGCGGTTGCCGACCACCGCCGGTCACCGGGCGGACGCTAGCGAGACGAACCCCATCCCGCGTATGACTCCCACCCACTGTCGCATCCGGCCGAGCGGCCCAAACCGCGGCGTTTCGTTCTTGCGGTCGGGGCGGGCTGCCCGCCGAGGTCTGTGACCAGCGGATCGAACTCGCGCCCGGCGAAGCCTTTGTCGGCCAGCACGATGTGCCCCTCGACCGAGACGCGCCCGAGGATCTCGGCGGCCGCCCGGCGCTCGAGGAGGTTGGCCGCCGCGAGGTCGAAGCCGCTCGGCATCCGTCGGGCGAACAGAGCAAGAAGAGCAGAAAGCCCCAGAAAAAGCGCGAGTGCGAGCGGCAGTAGCCGTAGGCGGCGTGGCCGGCGAGCGCCGAGCGGCGAGCCGTCTGCCGCGACTGGCCACAGGGCACCGGGGTCGAGTCGAGCACCAGCAACCGGTCGCAAACGCGTCGGAGTTAAAGGCGATCGCGTTGACCGCGGCGAGGATCTGCGGAGCGGCCGCGCGCACGCGCTTGTTGTAGCCGGGCTGCTTGGGCAGGTAGGGAAACAGCTGCCCCAGCGCCAACGGGCCAAGGCGAGGAACCTGCGGTCGTTTTGGCAGTCGAGGAACCGCTGGGCGACGGCGAGCGCGATGAGCTCGGCGTCGCTGAGCTTCGGCGCGGCACCCGGGCCGCTGCGCTTTGGCAGGAGATCGTGCAGCCAGACATAAATGTGGTGGCGAGGGCGTGGGGGTCGGCGCGCACGAGGCCTCCTTGGTCGACGTTGCGGTAGCACGTCAGGCTTCGGCGCCCTCACCAACCTCCCTCGCCCAGCCATGCTCCGGAAGTCGGAATCAACCATCTAGTGCATGGTTACCGCGGCGGCGGCCGGTGGAGCGAGCCGGTTGCGTGCTTGGCTTACGGCGAAGGGCTTCCCGGGGTTGTCGCCGGTGTGGATGAAGCGTCTCACTTTGGCGCTCGTGCCCGCCGTGCTCCTGATGTCTGCAGGAGCGGGACAGGAGGCCGGGCATCACGCGGGTCGCCCTGGCTGGTCGCGCGGCTGGTCGTGCTCCCCCGCGTCGGGGGTGGCGCGCATCGGCGCTGGCATGAGTGCCGCGCCGGCGATGACGAGGCAGAACGCGAGGAAGCGGGCGCCGATCCCGAGGGGGCCGGAGCCGATCGGGTCGTGGAAGACGATGATGCCGCCGAAGATCGCGGCGAGGTTGGCGGCCACGGAGGTGATCGCGATGACCTCGACGCCGTTGCCGATCTGGAGGCTGCGGGCCGAGGCGTAGAAGGAGATCACTCCGGCGATCATCGCGGTCAGCGTCCACGGGCTCAGCAACCCGAGCAGCGGTCCTGGTGGCGCCTGGGTGATGTACTTGATCGCGACATTGGAGACCCCGAACAGCGCGCCGGCGGCCGCGCCCAGGAGCAGTCCCACGGCGCGGTGCAGGACATCGCGGCGGGCCGAGATCCGCACGAGCGCGGCGCCGAGCGCGAAGATCGCGCCCTCGACGGCGATCAGCGCCGCCAGCGAGGCGCGGTGGGGGTCGTTGGCGCCGGCGCCGGTCAGTCCGATCACGACCAGCCCGGCCGCGGTGATCGTCACGCCGACCCATTGTCGTCGTCCGAGTTGAAAGCCGAAGAAGCGCTCGGCGAGCACGGCGAGAAAGACGAGCCCGCCGGAGAGAACCGCCTGCACGATCGACAGCGGGGCGAGCG
>DATDLN010000091.1:0-14580 GCA_036519295.1 Thermoleophilaceae bacterium | reverse complement strand
GTTGCGGCCAAGAGCGGCCAGGGGAAGGTGCCCCGGCGGCAGCCGTATGCGACCAGCAGGCAGAGCAGGATCCACCCCACGCCGTGCGTCCAGCCGAGCACCCTCTCGAGGTCCTCGCCCAGGCCGCCGATCGCCACCACCAGCAGGCTCGTGAAGATGCAGACCTCGACGAGCGAGTACAGCCGCACCGCCTGGAAGTAGGACACGGCTACGCGGACGCGGCGCCGCGCTCGGCGGCGATCTGGCGACGCACGAACACGGCGCCCGCCAGCGCTAGGACCACCAGCACGGCGATCGCGACGATCGCCTCGGGCGAGGCGAGATCGGACAGGCTGCCCCCGAGCGCCGTGTAGGCGAACACCTTGGGCGCCGCGCCGATCACCGTCCCAAATGCCATGTCGCGGAAGCGCAGGCGGGTGAGGCCGGCGCTGTAGTTGACCAGGCCCCACGGCAGCGCGGGCACGATCCGCGACTCCATCACCGCCACCGCGCCGTGGCGAGTAAGGAACTCCTCGATCCCCCGCGTGCGTTGCGGGAGCAGGGCGCCGACGTGTTCCCCCGCGAGGAAACGGGCGACCCCCATCTGCGCCAGCGCGGCGAGCGTTACGCCGGCGAGGGCGAGCGGCGCGCCCGCCGCCGTGCCGAACAGAAGCCCGCCGGCGCCGGCCAGGATCGGCCAGGTGATCAGGAAGTTGGCGATCACGAACAGCGGCACGTAGGCGGCCACGGCGAACCCGCCGAGGCTCTCGCCGAAGTCACGCGCCTCGGCCGCCGAGGGCAGCGAGCCCGTGGCGGCGACCACGACGAAGATGATCGCCACGACGGCGGCATAGATCCCGATACGCCAGAGAGCGGACCGCCGGGACCTCATGCATCGAGGGTAGTGACCTCACGTGCTCGCGGGATCGGCGCAGCGGCCCCGCGGCCGCGGCCTCTCGGTCCGTTACGCGCCTTTGCGGTGCGCGGCGTGCTTGGCTCCACCGGCGCGTCCGGAAGGGCCGAGCGCGCTCGCATGCGGGCCTGCCTCGAACCAAGGAGAACTTCGATCGGTACGTACATGGGTTACCTCCAATACCCGGTTTTTGCTGGTAACCGAAAAAGAAAAATCGAGCACCGGTAAACTGCGGATTGGTGGGAACAGGGGGAAGCGTCTCCGACCTGCGGCTCGACGGCGGTCATCACGCCCTCGACTTCGTGAACACGCTCGGAGGACTCCGGGTCGCCGATCCCAATCCCGAGGACGAGTTTCTGAACGACTACGGCGACCTTGTGCGCTGGTCGCGGCTGACGGGCGTCCTCGACGAGGATGAGGCTGAGCGGCTCGCGCGCCTGTCCACGCGGCGACCGGCCGACGCGGCACGCGCCTTTTCCGAGGCTCTGGATCTGCGGGCCCTGATCGATCGCATCTTCCGTTCGATCGCCGACGGCGGCTCGCCCACGCAGCGCGACCTGGCCAGACTTCGCGACGAGGTGCGCCGCGCTCTCGAGCGCGGACGGCTCACCCGGCACGGGAACGCCTTCGAGTGGTCCTGGCCCGAGCCGGCGGATTTCGAGGCTCCCCTCTGGCCGCTCGCCTACGCGGCCGTCGAGCTGCTCACGAGCGGCCCGTTGCAGCGCCTCCGCTGCTGCGCGCGCTGCCGCTGGCTCTTCCTCGACGAGAGCAGGAACCGGAGCCGGCGCTGGTGCAGCATGGAGGAGTGCGGGACGGCCGTGAAGAAGGAGCGATACGTGGCGCGGCGCCGGGCGCGTCGTGAGTCGTGACCGCCGGCGCGCTTCGGAAGCTGTGCCTCTCGTTCGCGGGCGCGGTCGAGGAGTTCCCGTTCGGCCCGGAGACCTCCGTCTTCAAGGTCGCCGGCAAGATGTTCGCGCTCAGCGGACTCGAGCGCCGGCCGCTCCAGGTGAGCCTCAAGTGCGAGCCAGACCTGGCCGACCAGCTGCGGCTGGCCCACCAGGCGATCAACCCCGGCTACCACCTCAACAAGCGCCACTGGAACACCGTGACGCTGGACGGCTCGCTGCCCGACCGCATGGTGCGCGATCTGATCGAGGACTCCTACGACCTCGTGGTGGCCGGGCTCCCGCGCGCCAAGCGTGAGGCGCTCGGGTAGCGCTCTGAGACAATTCGCGCCGCGTGCGTACCCGGCGCCCTGATCGGATCGCTCTTCGACTCGCCGCCTTCGGGGCCACTTGTGCGGTGCTGTCGTTCGGCGCCAGCGGCATTGGCCGCGTCGCCCGACTGCCGGGCCGGCCGCGCCACCGCCGCCGACGTGGGCAAGCCGGCTGCGGCCGTGGCCTGGCGGGCCGGGCTCGTGGCGCGCACGCGGCTTTGGCGCTCCGTGCGGAAGCGGGGCGAGAGGAGCCGCGGCTCGGTGGTTCCCCGCGATGCCTCCTGGCTGCTCGTCCTGCGCGCGGCCCGAGATCGCCGCGGGCGCTGCTGGCTGCGGGTGCGGCTCCCCGCCCGCCCCAATCACGCAGCCGCCTGGGTGAACGCCAACCGCGTCGTGTCGGAGCCCACGCGCCGGCGCCTCGTGATCTCGCGCGCCGCGCGGACCATCTCCGTGTACCGCGGCGGCGACCGGGTGGGCCGCTTCCGCGTGGTCATCGGCGCGCCTCCCACCCCCACCCCCCACGGCCTCTTCTCCATCGTCGACATCTGGCCCTGGAACCCGCGCGACTTCCTCGGCTCGTACATCCTCCCCATCACCGCCCACAGCAACGTGCTCCAGGAGTTCGGCGGCGGCGACGGCCGCGTGGGCATCCACGGGCGCGGCGGGTCCAGTCTGCTCGACCCGCTGGGAGCGGCCCGCAGTCACGGCTGCATACGCCTGGCGAACCGCGCCATCGAATGGATCGTCCGCAAGGTGGGCGCCGACGACCTGCCGGGCATTCCGGTGCGCGTGCGTTAGACGGCCATTTGGAGCTGGCCCGCCTCGAGTGCCAGCAGCTGCGCCTTGCGCTGGATGCCGCCGCCGTACCCGACCAGCGCGCCGTCCGCCCCCACCACGCGGTGGCACGGGATGAGGATCGGCAGCGGGTTGCGCCCGACCGCCGCGGCGACCTTGCGGACGTCCTCGCCCGTGAGACCGAACCGGGCGGCCAGCTCTCCGTAGCTGATCCGCTCGCCGAAGCGAATCTCCGCTACGGCAGCCAGCACCCGCCGGTCGAATGGACCCGCGCGCAGATCGAGCGGCAACTCGAACCTCCGGCGGCGGCCGCTGAAGTACTGCTCGAGCTGCCTGGCCGCTGCGCGGAGTTCCTCTTCTTGTGCGCGGTCGCCGGCGTCTTCGAACCGCACGGCGATGAGGCGTCCGCCATGTGCCCCGACGGTGAGCGGCCCTATGGGGCTCGGAACAGTGAGGGCGATCATTTCGCGTCGTGGAAGATGATCCCGAGGGTCACCCGCTCGCCCGAGTTCACCGTGGCCACTCCGTGGCGCATGCCCGAGCGGTAGTAGCCCCGGGTGCCCTTCACCGGCCGTTGCCGAGTGGGGAAGACAACGAACGCTCCCCGCTCGAGCTCGATCACATGGGCCCGCGACTGGGCCCGCGGCCGCTGTTCGAGCAGGACGAACTGGCCACCCTCGAAGTCCTCGCCCGGGCGGTTCAGGACGGTCGCGACCTGCAGCGGGAAGGCCACCTCGCCGTAGAGGTCCTGGTGCAGCGTGTTGTGTCCGCCCTCGAAGTAGCGCAGGATCAGCGGCGTGGCGCGCTTCTGTCCGGCGCGGTGACAGCGCTCCAGGAAGTCGTCCAGGTCGGGCGGGAACCCGTCGGGCTCGCCGAGCCGCCGGGCCCAGTCGTTCGCCAGCTCGGCCAGGGGCGGATAGAAGGCCTGTCGCGCATGCTCGATCAGTCCGGGCAGGGGGGCGTCGAAGTACTTGTACTCGCCCTCGCCGAAGCGGTAGCGGCGCATGTCGATGGTCGAGCGGAACTTCTCGTCGTCGTCGAAGCTCGCCGCCAGCTCGCGGCATTCACCGGCGCTGAAGATCGGCTTGGTCTGGGCGAATCCCTGCTCGTCGAGCTGGGCTGTCAGCGCGGACCAGTCGAGCCCGGCGATGCGGTCGGTGACTGAGGTGCTCATGCAGACAAAACGCCCGCCGCGCCCGAACTGTGAGATCTCACAGGCGGCGGCTAAGGTCACTCTCGGATGAAGAGCGACGCGAGCACGGTGGTTCGGATGGAAGCGCTGCTCGAGGAGCAGGCCGCGCTGCGGCGAGTCGCGACGCTCGTTGCGCGCGACACCGAGCCGGGGCGGCTGTTCGACTGCGTCTGCCAGGAGCTCGGCCGCCTGCTGGGCGTGGATGCCACGGACATCGTGCGTTTCGAGGAGGATCGCACCGCCACGGTGGTTGGCACCTGGTCGGCGAGCGACGAGCCGTCGTTCCCCGTTGGCTCGAGCGTCCCGGTCGACGGGGAAAGCGTGACCGCCAAGCTGTACCGGAGCGGCCGTCCCGAGCGTGTGGACGACTACACCGGCATCCGCGGCGACCTGGCGGCGAGGCTGCGGGAGTTCGGGGTCAGGTCCGTCGTCGGAGCTCCGGTGAATGTCGCCGGCCGGCTCTGGGGCGCGATCATGGCGGTCAGCTACCGGCCGTTCTCGTTCCCCGAAGACACCGAGCGGCGGATCGCCGATTTCGCCGAGCTGGTGACGGCGGCGCTCGCCAACGTCGACGCGCGCGAGCAGCTTGCCGCCTCCCGGGCCCGGATCGTCGAGGCCGGCTACGAGGAGCGCCGCCGGCTGGAGCGCGATCTGCACGACGGCGCCCAGCAGGAGCTGGTCGGCGTGGTGCTCAGCCTGAGGGTCGCCCAGCAAAAGCTGCCGCACGCTCCCGCCGAAGCCCGCGAGCTCGTCGACGAGGCGCTCGAGCGCGCCCAGGCGGGGATCCGCGATCTTCGCGATCTCGCCGCCGGGATCCACCCGAGCGTCCTCACCGACCGCGGCCTGTGCGCCGCACTGGAGGCGCTGGCCGGCCGCTCGCCGGTGCCCGTGGACGTCGAGACCGTGGAGAGCGACGGGCTGCCGGCCGCGGTGGAGACGACCGCCTATTTCCTCGTCGCCGAGGCGCTCACGAACGCCGCCAAGCACGCGCGCTGTGAGCACGTGGAGGTGAGCGTGCGCATCGAGGGCGGGTGGGTCGTGGTCAAGGTTCGCGACGACGGCGATGGCGGCGCAGACCCCGCCGTCGGCTCCGGGCTGCGCGGACTAGCCGATCGCGTAAGCGCGCTGGGGGGCCGGCTCGAGATCGAGAGCCCGGCGGGACAGGGGACCACGATCAGAGCGCGGATCGCCGCCGCGGGCGCCGAGCCCCTGCGCCGGCCGCAGCCCGCCGCGGTTTAGACGCGGCCCCGCCGGCGGGGTGCGGTTATCCGAACCCGGGAAAGTCGGGTAGCCCCATTTCCAGTACGGGCGCGGCCCTGGATCCTGTGTCGTTCGCCGATGAATACCCAGATAAAAACTGACGACAGGCGCTGGATGGCGCTCTACGTGCTGTGCGCCGGAGTCCTGATGATCGTGCTCGACGCCACGATCGTCAACGTCGCGCTGCCCTCGATCCAGGACGACCTCGGCTTCTCGCAGTCGAACCTCGCCTGGGTTGTGAACGCGTATCTGATCCCGTTCGGCGGCCTCCTGCTGCTTGCCGGTCGCGCCGGCGATCTGCTCGGTCACCGGCGCGTCTTCCTCGCAGGCCTGGCGCTCTTCACCCTCGCTTCCCTCCTCTGCGCCCTCGCTCAGAGCCAGGGCGTGCTGATCGGAGCCCGCTTCGTACAGGGGATCGGAGGCGCTCTCGCCTCGGCCGTGATCCTGGGGATGATCGTGAGGATGTTCCCGGAGCCGCGCGAGCTGGCGAAGGCGATCGGGGTCTACACCTTCGTTGCCGTCGCGGGCGGCTCGATCGGCCTGCTTGCCGGCGGCGTGCTGACCGAGGCTGCGAGCTGGCATTGGATCTTCTTCGTCAACCTGCCGATCGGCGTCGCCACCGGAGTCCTCGCGCGACGACTGGTCCCTCACAGCGATGGGATCGGCCTTCGGAACGGAGCCGACATACCCGGCGCCGTGCTTCTGACGACCGGATTGATGCTCGGCGTGTACGCGATCCTCGAGGCGGGCGAGCAAGGCTGGGGCTCGATCCAGACGCTCGGGCTCGGCGGCATCTCGGTCGCGCTCGTCGCGGCGTTCGTGGCGCGCCAGTCCCGGATCGCCAACCCGCTCATGCCGCTGCGCCTGTTCGCCTCGCGAAACGTCTCGGGAGCGAACGGCATCCAGGCGCTCCTCGTCGTCGGGATGTTCGGGATGTTCTTCCTCGGGGCGCTCTACCTGCAGCGGATCCTGGGCTACGACCCGCTCGAGGTCGGCCTCGCCTTCCTGCCCTGGACGCTGGTCATGGCCGCCATGTCGCTTCGCGTCACCGCGCGCCTCAACCTGCGATTCGGCCCGCGGGCCACGCTGATCCCGAGCCTGGTCGTCATCGCGGCCGGACTGCTCTTCTTCGCACGCAGTCCGGTTGACGGGAGCTACGCGGTCGACATCCTGCCGGCGATGATCCTGATGGGCCTCGGCACCGGCCTCGCCTTCCCATCGCTGATGACGCTTTCGATGTCGGGCGCCACGGAGGAGGACTCCGGTCTCGCGTCCGGCCTCGTCAACACGAGCATGCAGGTGGGCGGCGCGATCGGCCTCGCCGTGTTGGCCACCCTCGCCACCGAGCGCACCGACGGCCTGCTCGCCGGCGGGGACTCGGCCGCCGCCGCCCTGAACGGCGGCTACCACCTGGCGTATCTGGTCGGAGCGGCGCTGGTCCTGGTCGCGATCGCCGTGGCCGTGGTGGTGCTGGAGCCGGTCCGTGAGGCCACCATGAACCGCGAGCTTGCGGGCGCGGAGCCCGCGGGCTCGGAGGCTGCTTGAGCCTGCAAGCCCCCTACAGGTAAGGAGACAGATGGGACAGCCAGTTGTCCACTTCGAAGTAATCGGCAAGGACGGCGACAAGCTCCGCGGCTACTACTCGGAGCTTTTCGGGTGGGACTTCGGCGACGTGGTCGGACCGACCAACTACGCGCTGGTGCAGCTTGACGGGAACACCAACGCCGACGGTGCCGGGATCCCCGGCGGCATCGGGACCGCTCCCGAGGGATACGACGGTCACGTCACCTTCTACGTCGAGGTTCCCGACGTCGAAGCCGCGCTGGCGAAGGCGGAGAGCCTCGGCGGAACGCGGATGATGGGCCCGGACCACATCCCCGACGTGGATATCGAGATCGGTCTGTTCACCGACCCCGAAGGACACGTAATCGGCCTCGTCAGACAGTAAAAACGGCGGGGCGCGGCCAGTCGAGGTCGCGCCCCGCCGCGGCTCCTATGCTGCGTCTGTGGTCAAAACCGACTTCGTCGTCGAAGCCGAACGCTGGGGAGAGGATCCGAAGCTCGTAGCGCTCCTCGGCCAGCAGGGGGCGGCCGAGTTTCGGGCTCTGTTCGACGGTTTTCCCGAGGCGGTGGGAGTCCTCTGGGCGCTTCGGGATGACGACGGGCGGATCGTCGACTTCACCTTCGGCTATGGCAATCCCTCGATCCTGCGGAGCTTCCGGCTTCCGCCGGCGACCCGCGATCGATACACGTTGCTCGAGGCGCTGCCGCGGATGCGCGGCAGCCGCGCCTTCGACGCCTATGTCAGGGTGTGCAACACGGGCGAGCCGTGGGTCCACGAGGTCACCTATGACACGCCGTTCGGGGACGGCTACATGCTCGGGACGTTCGTGCAGCGGACCGCCAAGCTCGGTGACGGCCTGGTCAACTTTCTCACCGACGTCACCGAGCAGCGGCGCATGGAGGCCGAGCTGCGCAGTTACGCCGACGTCGTGGCGCACGACCTGAGCGAGCCGATTGCGGGCATCGCGCTTCTCGTCAGGCTGCTGGAGCGCCGCGCGGAGGAGCCGCCGCCGGCCGAGGTGCTGCGACAGCTGCGAGCGAGCACCGAGCGCGCCCGCGACCTCATCGACGGTGTGCTGGTCTACGCCCGGGCCGGCGAGCTGAGCACCGACCGTGTCCGGCTCGGACAGGTGATGCGCGAGGTTGCCGAGGATTTGCGTCCCAGCCTGGAGCAGGCCGGCGCGACCCTGGAGATCGGCGAGCTGCCGGAAGTCGAGGGCGACCCTCGGCAGCTGCGGCGCGTACTGCAGAACCTCGTCGGCAACGCGGTGAAGTTCCGCGGCGAAGCGCCGCTGCGGGTCGAGATCTCGGCGCTGCCCGACAGCCAGGAATGGGTGGTGAGCGTGCGTGACAACGGAGTCGGCGTCGACCCGGACAAAGCGAGCCAGATCTTCGGCATGTTCGCCCGCGCGCACAACGAAACCGACGGCGCCGGGATCGGGCTCGCGGTGTGTCGCCGCATCGTCGAGGCCCACGGCGGGCGCATCTGGGTCGAGCCCGCCGAGGGTGGCGGTAGCGCCTTCCGCTTCACCATGCCGCGTTGACGCCCTGGCCTACGGCTACGACCGGTTCCCGGTGGCGAGCGCTTTCTCGTAGATGACGAAGTCGCAGGGGGTGGCGAGCAGCGGGGCCAGGTGAGGGTAGGCGTGATCGATGGTGCCGGCGCGGACGACGCGATAACCGATGCGGCGGTACCACTCGTCGAGGAACCGCTTGCTCGGATGCACCCACTCGCGCGGCACGAGCAGCTCGAGCTCGATCGTCCGATGCCCGCGCTCGCGGCTGCGCTGCTCGGCGAACTGGACCAGTTCACGGCCGATGCCACGGCCGCGCACGTCGGGCGCCGCCGCGAGCATCCCGAACTCCCCGCGGGCGCCGTCGAGCTCCCGGACCCGAACGCAGCCCACGACGTCTGGGCCGATGGTCGCCACGACGATCTCGCCCTCGCCGACGAGATCTCGCATCTCGGGCACGGTGGTGCGCGTCGCGCCGTCGATCCACAGCCCCTCCTCGGCCACCACGTAGACGCGATTCACCAGGTTCGCGAGGCGGCTGACGAGTGGGGCGTCGGCACTCTCCCGGGGGGGCAGCAGCCTGACCGCGACACCCCCGGCGCGGCTCTCGTCATCTGGTCTCACTTCGGCGGGTCTCCTTTGAGGTGTGTTGTCGGGCGCGATGGTCGAGCAGCACTTCGCCGGCAGCGATCCCGACCGAGGTCACGAGATGTACCACGATCAGCCAGCGGCGTTGCGCGTCGTGTGACATCGCTCACACTGGCAGGCCGCGCCGGAATAAAAAGGTGCGCCGACCGCTCCTTTGCCTCGTACTCGCACTTTCAAAAAGGAGCGGTGATGGAACGAAGGAAGAGCAGATCGAGGGCGCGCCAGGGCGTCTTTGTAGGGGCCGCAGCGGCGGCCCTCCTGGCGTTCCCGGGCGTGGCGAGCGCCACGGTTACTTCGTCGGTGACGAACGGCGACCTGGTCGTCTCGAGCGACGCCGGCGACGCGATCACGATCACGAACGTCGGCGGGCAGGTCAAGGTGAACGGGGCGGATCCAGGCAACGTGCCCACGGCGGTCACAGCGATCGATTCGATCGCGGTCACGGGCGACGCGGGCGCCAACAACATCGACCTGAGCGGCGTGACCGGCGACTTCACGGCGCTCGCGAGCATCACCGTCGACGGTCGCGGCGGCAACGACATGATCAACGGCAGCCAGCTGGCCGACACCCTCGACGGCGGCGACGGCAACGACCGAATCATCGGCGACGACAACCCGCTGAACACGGATGACCTCATGCGCGGCGGGGCCGGCGACGACACGATGGTGTGGAACCCGGGCGACGACGACGACATCAATGAGGGCGGCGCCGGCAACGACACGTCCGAGGTCAACGGCGGCGGCAAGGAGCAGTTCGAGGTCAAGCCGGGGGCGGGTGGCCGTGTGGCCTTCGACCGCGTCCAGCCCGACCCGTCGTTCGGCGCGCCGTTCAACGTCGACATCAGCGACGACACCGAGAAGCTCGACCTGAACGCCGGCGGCGGCGACGACATCGTCAATGCGGCCGCTGGGCTCGACGGGCTCGGATTCGCACTCGACATGGACGGCGGCGATGGCAACGACACGATCGACGGCGGCGACGGCGCCGACCAGCTCTCGGGCGGAAACGGCAACGACAGCATCACCGGCGACGACAATCCGCTCAACACGTTCGACAACGTGCGGGGCGACGCCGGCGACGACACCATGATCTGGAACGGCGGCGACGACGACGACATCAACGACGGCGGCGACGGCAACGACACGACCCAGGTCAACGGTGCCGACGCCTTCGGCGAGCAGTTCACCGTGAAGCCGTCGACGCTGGCGGGGTTCGTGCGGTTCGACCGCACCACGAACCCGCCTGGCCCGTTCGGCATCGAGATCAGCGGGTCCACCGAGACGCTCGACCTGAACGCGAACGGCGGGGATGACACCGTCACGGCCGACCCCGGGTTCTCAACCCTCCGGATGGACGTCGACGGCGGCGAGGGCAACGACAACCTCGACGGCGGCGACGCCGCGGACCGGCTGTCGGGCGACAACGGCAACGACCGCCTCGTCGGCGACGACAACCCCGCCGGCACGCGCGACGAGTCGCTCGGCGGCGGGGGCGACGACACGATGGTGTGGAACCCCGGCGACGACGACGACATCAACGAGGGCGGCGACGGCAACGACACCGTGGAGGTGAACGGCGGCGGCCCCGAGGACTTCGAGGTGCAGCCGTCGGCGGTCCCCGGGCGCGTGTCGTTCGACCGCACGAACCCCGCCCCGTTCAACATCGACATCGGCACCTCCGAGAACCTCGTGCTGAACGCCGGTGACGGCGACGACAAGATCGCCGGCTCGAGGGGCCTCGCCGGGCTCATCGCGAGCACGTTCAACGGCGACGACGGCAACGACAGGATCAAGGGCACCGACGGCGAGGACCTGCTGACAGGCGGCAAGGGCTTCGACGTCATCCGGTCCCGCGACCAGGCCGCCGACCGGGTTGAGGGCAACGGTGGCTTCGACGTCGCGTTCGTCGACAAGCGCGACACCGTCCGCGGCGTCGAGATCGTCATCGGCGGCAGGCTCCGCGTCCGCCATCTCGGCGGCAAGGTGATCGCCGTGAACGGCAACATGGCTGCGGTGCGGCTGCGGAGCGTGGGCGCGAAGAGAGTCCGCGGCCGCGTGCACCTGGTTCGCGGCGGAAAGTCGCTCGGCAGCGTGAAGTACAAGGTCACCCGCAAGCCGAAGACCGTCCGCATCAAGCTCAACCGGAAGGGCCTCCGCCTCGCGGCGCGAGCCCCGCGCAAGGGCCTGAGCGTGAAGCTGCGGATCGACGCACGCGACACGAATGGCAACGGCTGGCGCAGCTCGGATTCGATCAGGTTGAAGCGCTAGTTCAGCCGCACGGATGGATCAGTGAGGCCGCCCGCGTCCGCGGGCGGCCTCGCTATTGCCGCGCCCGGGAGGCGATACTGCGCCGGACCCGACCCGAGGAGTCATCGCCATGTCTCGCCGCAGCGCGCTCGCCGTATTCGCCCTGACGCTCGCGCTTGCGGCCTTGGCCGCTTCCGGCCCGGTCGCGGCCCGTGGCGGGAAGCAGTCGCTGCGCATGAACGAGATCCAGGTGATCGGGACGCACAACAGCTACCACCGGGAGCTTTCGAAGGCCGAGGTGGCGGCTCATGACGCCGTCTACGGCGGCGCGCCGATCTACGAGAACTTCCTCGCCTACAGCCACGCGTCGCTCCCCAACCAGCTCGCCCGCCAGGGGATGCGCGGCCTCGAGCTCGACCTCTTCCCGGACCCCGCCGGAGGGCTTTATGCGAATCCGCTTCTGCGCCAGCGGCTCGCGGCCGGCCCGCTCACCGACCCCGAGTGGTACCGGCCCGGGATCAAGGTCCTCCACACCGAAGACCTCGATTACAACTCGACGTGCATACGGCTCCTCACCTGCCTGAGCCTGGTGCGGACGTGGTCGCGGGCGAACCCGGCGCACGTGCCGCTGCTGATCCTTCTGGAGCTGAAGGCGACCGACCCGATCGCCGGCGCGCTCGGCGGCGTTCCAGTTCCGCCGTGGGACGGAGCCGCGCTGGACAACCTCGACGCGGAGATCCGCCTGGTGTTCCGGCCGGGCGAGCTGATCACGCCGGACGACGTCCGCCGGCGCGGCCCGACCCTTGAGCAGTCCGTGCTCCAGCGGGGCTGGCCGTCGCTGCGCTCCGCCCGCGGACGCGTGATGTTCCTGATGGACAACGACCCCGGCCCGATCAGCGCGGCCTACACGGCCGGGCGCCCGAGCCTCCAGGGACGCGTCCTATTCACTAACTCGCGGCCGGGCCGCCCCGACGCCGCATTCGTCAAGCGCAACGAGCCGACGGGCGCAAACCTCGAGCAGATCCAGGCGCTGGTGCGGGCCGGCTACGTGGTGCGGACCCGCTCCGACGAGCCGCTCATCACGGTGCTCTCCGGCGACCAGACTCGCCTGCGGTCGGCCCTGGCGAGCGGGGCGCAGGTCGTCTCGACGGACTTCCCCGAGGTTGGAATGAGCGCCCGCTACGACCGCGATTACGTCGCCGCGCTCCCCGAGGGCGGGCCGGCGCGCTGCAACCCGGTGATCAAACCGCCCGGGTGCCGCAGCCGGAACCTCGAATGGACCCCGGCAGCGCGGGCCCGCTGAGAGACTCAGCAGCCCTGCGAAGCCGGTGAGAGGGCGGCCCGCAGGGCCTCCTCGGAGAGCTCGGCCAGTGCAGGCAGGAGCTCGCGAATCCGAGCCAGCGCCTCGCGGTCCTCTTCCCGGACCCAGTCGGCCTCGCTGCGGCTGTCGACGAAGTCGGCGATCGCCTCGCGACAGAGATTCAGGCGCGCGGGACTGAAGACGAGGGTGCGAACGGCGCCCTCGACCCCGGGCTCGCCAAGCTCGTCCGCGAGGCCGGTGAGCTCGCGGAGCTTGAGAACGTCGTCGCCCGAGATCGCCTGCACGCGGAAGCGCTCAGAGATGGTCGCGTTGACGGCGTGCGCCGACGCCCTGACATCTTCCTCGGCAAGATCGATGCAGGCGAGCACCACGACCTCGCCTTCCATGTCTCGGGAGATGTCGATGCGACCACGGAGCATGTCTTCTAAACGTAGAGGGCGTATCGGCGTTTCTGTGTGACGCTTCGCTCATACCCATTTGTCCATCGCCGCAAGCGCCGGCGGCCAATGCGCTCGGCTACCGTCGTGCTGTGTCCGGTGGGTCACCTTCGGAGTCGACTCAAACCGAGCAGCTGCGCGCGCTGGCACCGGTCTTCGCGCTCGCGGTAGCGATCGTCGCCGTCGCAACCGATCCAGGGTCCGCGGGGGATCTCGTCCTTGCCGCGCTCCCGGTCGCGGCCTTCGCCGCGTGGGCCTACCTGCCCAGCGTTCCTCTCGTCGCGTTGTCTCTCGGGGTCGTCGTCCCGGTTGTCGTGGCGCAGCGCTCCGGGCAGCTCGAGCCACTGTTGTTCGACGTGTCCGTGCTCGGTTTCGTCGTGGGGCGCTGGGCCGGGTCGCTCACGGCGGCCGTGGCGCTGGGGTTGCTCAGCGTGCTCGCGCCGGTGGCCGCGGGCGTGATCCAGGACCCGGCCGAGATCTCCGTGGGCATCTGGATCCTGGGCATCGTGTTCCCCTGGGTCGTCGGCCGCGCGGCCGCCCGCCAGGCGCAGCTGACGGCCCAGCTCGATGCCAGCCGCCGCGAGCTCGCCGAGCAGGCGGTGCTCAGCGAGCGGCGTCGAATCGCGCGCGACGTTCACGACTTCGTGGGACACGGACTGGCGGCAGTGATGCTCCAGATCACCAGCGCCCGCCACGTCCTGCGACGCGATCCGGCGGCCGCCGAGGAGGCTCTGGAGTCGGCCGAGGAGGTGGGCCGGCGAAGCATGCAGGAGCTGCGTCGCACGGTCGCGCTGCTACGTAGCGACGATGAGGCTGCGGTGCCGCCGCCGCTTCCTTCGACGAGGGACATCCCGGCGCTCGTCGATCACGCACGTGCCGGCGGACTCACCGTCGAGCTGCGGACGCGAGGGAACCTCTCCCTGATCGCGCCGGGCGTCGGGGTCGCGCTCTACCGGATCAGCCAGGAAGCCCTCGCCAACGCGGCGCAGCATGCGCCGGACGCGCGAACCGTCCTCGGAATCGAGGTGGTGGACGGGCGGGCGTGCCTGGTCGCCGAGTCGACCGGACCAACGACCGCCGGGCCGGCGCGCGATTCGCGCCGAGCCCGGTTCGGCCTGGTGGGGATGCGCGAGCGGGCAACCGCGCTCGGCGGGGAGTTCGCCGCCGGACCGACGCCCGAGGGCTGGCGGGTGATCTGCCGGCTTCCCCTGGCGGCCCCATGATCCGCGTCGCCCTCGTCGACGACCAAGCGATCGTCCGCACCGGCCTGGCCCGGATCCTCTCCCGAACGATGGGTTCGAGGTGGTTGCCGAGTGCGCCGACGGCCGGCAAGCCGTCGCGGAGGTGCCCACCCTGCGCCCGGACGTCACGCTGATGGACATCCGCATGCCGAGACTCGACGGCATCGCCGCCACGGCGCAGCTCTGCGGCAGGGAAGACGCCGGTCCCGTCCTCGTGCTCACGACATTTGGCGAGGACGAGGTGCTGTGGGGGG